>NZ_CP080519.1:4359000-4697000 GCF_019468465.1 Amycolatopsis sp. DSM 110486
CCCGCCTGCGCAAGGCCGTGGCCTCGGCCGTCGGCAACGGCTGAGGTTCAATCCAGCGCGGTCCGCCACGCGTCCTGGTGGGCGTCGAGGTAGTCCGCGGTCGCGAGCCAGTAGGGGCCGTCCTCACGCCAGATGCGCGACCACGGCTGCGCTGCGGCGTTCGCCCGCAGGAAGCCGTGCATCGCGCGGGCGCGGCGGCCAAGCGCGGCCGGAAGCTCGGCTCGTTGGCGCTCGTCGAGGCCGTAGCCGTCGGTGAACGCGCGCAGGCGGGCGGCGGATTCCGCGACCGGCCGGTCGGCGCGCAGGTCCGCCCCGGTCTGCGCGGTGTAGGCGAGATCCCACACCGTCGACGCCGGCGCCGCGCAGTCCCAGTCGATCAGCACCCACCCACGCTCGGTGCGCACGATGTTCCACGGCGCGACGTCGTTGTGGCACACGAGTTCTTCGCGGTCCGGCGGGATGAGCCGCTGCCAGGCCGCGCCCGGCGGCGGGACGAATCCGGCCAGCGCCTGGTGCAGCTCGGCCAGCGTCCGGCCGAGGTCGTGCAGGTCGCCGGGGGAGTACGGGCCGCCCACCTCGCCCGGCACGAACTCCAGCACCTGCCGGCCGCGCTCGTCGCGCCCGAGTGGCCTCGGCGCCGCGCGGAACCCGACCGAACGCAGGTGCGCCAGCACCGCGTCCACGGCCTCGGTCCACGGCCCGGCCGGGCGCCGCACCGTGGCGCCGACGCGGACGACGCCGCTCGTCACGTTCCCGATCAGCGGTTCTTCTGTCACACGATCGAGAATCGTGGCCTCGTCAAGTGATTACCTCCCGGAGTCCCAGCGGGTAAGAACCTCCCAACGGACGTACCTCGCAACTCGAACCCTGGCTACGTTCGAGCGCGTTGATCACCGTCTGGGAGGAAACGCCATGCGTGGAAGAGGTCGGGCCGGGCTCGGGTTGGTCGCGGCGGGAGTGGTGTCGGTGCTGGTCGCGGGGGTGGCGTCGGCCGCGCCGCAGCCGGGGGCGCCGGGGGTGGGTGATCCGTACTACCCCAACGCCGGCAACGGTGGCACCGACGTCCTGCACTACGACATCCGCCTGACCTACCAGCCGGACACCGACCGGCTGGCGGGCACGACGACGCTGCTGCTCACCGCGACGCAGGACCTGTCGCGGTTCGACCTCGACTTCGCGCTCAAGGCCAAGAGCGTGCTGGTCGGCAACGAGGCCGCGACCTTCGCCAACCAGAACGGCAACGGCGAGCTCGTCATCACCCCCGCGCACCCGCTGCTCAAGGGCCAGACCACCACCGTCGTCGTCGCCTACGACGACACGCCGTCCACCGAGGCCGTCGACGGGCTGCACGGCTGGAAGCACGGCGCGTTCGGCGCGCTGGGCGTCGACGAGCCGCAAAGCGCGCAGTGGTGGTTCCCCTCGAATGACCACCCCACGGACAAGGCCACCTACGACGTCAGCATCGAGGCGCCGGACGGCAACGCGGCCATCACGAACGGGACCCTCGTGCGCAAGACCCAGTCGCGCGCCGGCTGGACGCGGTGGAACTGGCGCAGCACGAAGCCGCAGGCCACCTACCTGACGTCGTTCGTCGTGGGCAAGTACGAGGTGAACCAGTCGACGACGCCGGACGGCAAGCCGTTCATCACCGCGTACGGCTCCGACCTCGGCGACTCCCTCTACGCGGCCAAGGCGAGCGTCGAGCGGACGCCGGAGATCGACGCGTTCCTGGCCACGCAGTTCGGGCCGTTCCCGTTCGAGGCCGAGGGCGGCGTGGTCACCAGCGGCATCACGTTCTCGCTCGAGAACCAGACCCGCCCGACCTATGGCCTGAAAAACTTCCTCAACGGTTCCAACACCACGCTCATCGCCCACGAGAACGCCCACCAGTGGTTCGGCGACAACGTCTCGCTCGGCAAGTGGAGCGACATCTGGCTCAACGAGGGCTTCGCGTCCTACGCCGAATACCTCTGGTCCGAACACGAGGGCGAGGGCACCACGGCCGAGCTCGCCCAGTACGCCTACGACTCCTACGCCGCCGACGACGCGTTCTGGCAGGTCCTGCCCGGCGACCCGGGCGAGGAGAACCAGTTCGACGGCGCCGTCTACGACCGCGGTGCGATGGCCCTGCAGGCCCTGCGCACCACCGTCGGGGACGACGCGTTCTTCGCCATCCTGCAGAAATGGCAGGCCACGAAGGCCGGCGGCCACGGCGTGATCCCGGAGTTCGAGGCGCTGGCCGAGCAGGTGTCGGGCAAGCCGCTGCAGGCGTTGTTCCAGACGTGGCTGTTCACGAAGGGCAAGCCGGCCGTCGGTCCGAACGGCGCTGCCGCTCGGGCTGCGCGGTCGGCCCACGCTCTGGTCAAGCCGAAGTCCTACGACCAGATCCGGGCCAACCACCGCATGCTCGCCGCCGCGGGGGAACGGTGAGGCACTACTGTGCCGATCGTTACCAATCCGACCACAGTCACGGCCGAATGGCTTCGTAGCAACGGTTACGTGCCGAGTGGGGGTCGGCCTACTTTTGGCCGGATTGGTAACCTCGCGATGTGACGGTCAGGCGTGAGCGGGCGAGGCGCATCGGGTGGTTCGCCGTCCTCGGTGTCGCCTCGCTCCTCACCGTCATGTGCGTGAGCCTGCTCTTCGCGGCCATCCGCAACGACAACGCCATCGAGTCCCACCTCGGCACGGCCACGGCCACCGTCGAGTCCGTGAACTTCGACCGCACGATCATCCAGTTCCAGAGCCCGGACGGCATCGTCCACAGCCCGGCCAACGGCGTCCTCTACCCGTCCGGCCTCATGGCGGGCCAGCTCGTGGCCATCGAGTACGACGTCACGAACCCCGACCGCACCGCCCGCGTCGCCGGCCGCACCGCGACGCTCACCCTCCTGCCGCTGGGCACGACCATCCTGTTCACCTGGCTGGTCGCGGGGCCGCTGATGTGGTGGCTGCGCCGCCTCATCAAGCGCGACCGGGCCGCTCGGGCGGCTGCCGAGGTGCCAGAGGTCGCGGTCGCCTGACCCGCGTGGTTCGTCTTGGCCTGCGGCGCTGACCCTCTCGCTGTGTGCCGCGGTCGCTGTGACGCGGTTGTGGCGGCTCCGCCAAGGCGCGCGGTGTTGGCTTCGTGTTCACCCGGCACCGGATTCGCAGCGACGTGATCGCTGCGCGGCCTGATCGAGCGCAGCGTTCAGGCGACCGAGACCCGGCCGCCCGAACGCCGGATCAGGTCGTGGCGACTGTCGCCGTCTCCTGCCACCAGCTCAGGACCTCGTCCGCGACCCCCGGAGCGGCCACGAGCAGGCCGTCCGTCGGCAGCGTCGTGTCCTCGCCGTGCTTGTCCAGCACCACCGCGCCGGCCTCGATTGCCATGGCGACAGAGCCCGCGACGTCCCATTCGTGGTAGCTGTGCAGCACCGCGGCGGCCGCGTGGCCGAGCGCGACCTGCGCGATCGATAGCGCGGCCGAGCCCAGCACCCGCACGCCCGCGTGGGCGGCCGCCGCGCGCTCTATGAAGCCACCCATCCCCGGCCACGGCCCCTTGCGCGCGAGCTCGGTGCAGACGATGGCGCCGGCCGTCACGCGGCGGTCGACGAGCTGGATGGGTTTGCCGTTGGCGCGGGCGCCGCGGCCGCGGGCGGCGGCGTAGATCTGGGCGCGGTACGGGTCGGCGACGACCCCCACCACCGGCCCGGACGCGTCGATCAGCGCGAGGCTGTAGGCGCACCAGGGCACGCCGGCGACGTAGTTGGCGGTGCCGTCGACGGAGTCCACCACCCAGCGGTACTCGGCCACGTCGGCGCCGTGGTCGGCGCCGAACTCGTGGCCGACCACAGGTATGCCGGGGAACTCGGCCGTCAGCACCCGGCGGGTGTGGCGCTCGAGGATGCGGTCGGTGTCGGTGACCCAGTCGAACGGGGAGTCCAGGGTCGAGGGGTGGGCTCCGCGGCCCGCCGTCGCGGTGATCACGTCGGTGGCGTCGTTGGCCAGCCGGCCGGCCACCTCGAGAGCCCTCGAGAGCAGCCCCGGCTCCACGGGCTGCGACGGCCTGGAGGACAAGAGGGTCATGCCTGCTTAGTCTGGGCCGTCCTGGTTTCCGGGACACGACCTTGAGGTGACATGTCGTGGCGAATCTGTTGACGGACTGTGTCCGGAAGCCAACGCTTCGGAGTGTTCGAACACCGTTGGCCGAGCTGTCACGAAGGATTGGTCCGGGTCGCACACGCCGGTGCGACAGTGGCCGGGTGCGAGTCGCCATAGTCACCGAAAGTTTCCTGCCCCAGGTGAACGGCGTGACGAACTCCGTGCTGCGGGTCGTCGAGCACCTGGTCGACCGCGCCCACGACGTGCTCGTGGTGGCGCCGGGACCGGGGCCCGAGTCCTACCGCGGCGCACCGGTCGTCCGCATCCCCGCGCTGGACGTGCCCGGCGTGCACTCCCTGCCGATCGGCCTGCCGACGCGCACTGTGCTCACGGCGCTCAGCGGCTTCCGCCCGGACGTGGTGCACCTGGCCTCGCCCTTCGTGGTGGGCGCGCGCGGCCTGGCCGCGGCGCGGCGCCTGCGGGTGCCGTCGATCGCCGTCTACCAGACCGACATCGCGGGCTTCGCCACGTCGTACGGCTTCGGCATCGGCGCGCGCGCCGCCTGGCGCTGGGTGCGCCGCGTGCACTCGCGGGCCGACCGGACGCTCGCCCCGTCCTCCGACTCCGTCGAGCAGCTGCGGCTGCACGGTGTGCCCCGCGTGCACCGCTGGGCGCGCGGCGTGGACATCGACCGCTTCTCGCCGTCGCACGCTGACCCCGCGTTGCGGGCCGAGCTGGCGCCCAATGGCGAGCTGCTCGTGGGCTTCGTCGGGCGGCTGGCGCCGGAGAAGGAAGTCGACCGCCTGGTGTCGCTGGCCGGCGTGCCTGGCATCCGCGTGGTCGTGGTCGGTGACGGCCCGGAGCTGCCCTCTCTGCGCGAACGCCTCCCCGGCGCCGCCTTCCTCGGCGCGAGGTACGGCGACGAGCTGTCGGTGGCCTACGCGAGCCTCGACGTGTTCGTCCACACGGGACCGCACGAGACGTTCTGCCAGGCCGTCCAGGAAGCCATGGCCTCCGGCCTGCCGGTGCTCGCCCCGGACGCGGGCGGCCCGAAAGACCTCGTCCTGCCCGGACGCACGGGGTACCTGCTGCCCGCCGACCGCGACGAGTTCGGCCGCGCGCTCGTCGAGCGCATCGACGACCTGCGCGACGCCGCCCTGCGGGCGCGGCTGGGGGAGAAGGCCCGGAAGGTCGTGCTGGGCCGGACGTGGCCCGCGGTCTGCCGGGAGCTGGTGGGTCACTACGAGGCCGTGCAAGACCGGGCCGCGCGCGCGGCCTGAGCGATGCACATCGTCCAGCTGGCAAACTTCTACGGGCCGCGCTCGGGAGGGCTGCGGACCGCCCTGCACCACCTCGGGGCGGGCTACGTCGCCAGCGGGCACCGCGTGACCCTCGTCGTGCCGGGCACCCGGTATGCCGTGGAGACGCTGCCCACGGGCGTGCGGCGGTACTCGCTGCCGGCGCCTCGGATCCCCGGCACGGGCGGTTACCGGGCGGTCGACCCGCATCGCGTGCGGTCTGTGCTGCGGCGGCTTGCGCCGGATCGTCTGGAGGTCTCGGACCGGCTGACGCTGCGCGGGATGGGCACGTGGGCCCGCCGCAATGGTGTTCCCAGCACGGTGATTTCCCACGAGCGTCTCGATCGTCTGCTGGAGCAGTTTCTTCTGCCGCGGCCGGTTGCGCGCGGTGTCGCCGACGTCGCCAACCGCCGGATGGCCGCCAGCTACGACACGGTCGTGTGCACCACCGCCTTCGCCCGCGCCGAGTTCGACCGGATCTCCGCGCCCAACGTCCGCCGGGTCCCCCTGGGTGTCGACTTGGCGACCTTCGCGCCCTCGATGCGCTCGGACTCGTGGCGGCATTCGCTGGCCGGTGGCGCGGACGCCCTGCTGGTCCACTGTGGACGCCTGTCTCCCGAGAAACACGTGGAGCGCAGCGTCGACACGGTCGCCGAGCTGACGGAGTCCGGCGCCCGCGTGCGCCTGGTGATCGCCGGCGACGGGCCTCGAAGACGCGCGCTGGAACGCCGCGCCCGCGGCCTCCCCGTGACGTTCCTGGGATTCCTCTCCGGCCGCGACGAGGTCGCTCGCTTACTGGCCACCGCCGACGTCTCGCTCGCCCCGGGCCCGCACGAGACGTTCGGGCTGGCCGCCCTCGAAGCCCTCGCCTCCGGCACCCCCGTGGTGGTCTCCGCGTCGTCCGCCCTGCGCGAAATCGTCCGCCCCGGCTGCGGCGCCGCCGTCGACGACCACGCCCCCGCCTTCGCCACCGCGGTCACCGGGCTCCTGGACAGCCCCGAAGACCTCCGCCGCGCCGCCGCCCGCGCCCGCGCCGAGGAATTCGCCTGGCCCGAGTCGGTGCGGGGGATGCTCGCTGCCCTCGGCTGAGGTTGGTTGGCTTTGGTTGACCTCGGCTGGCTTTGGTTGACCTCGGCAGGGTTTGATACGCCGGGACCAACCTCGCTCGGACCAGTCCACTCGGATTGACCGGGGTCCCGGCCGAGCGCCGGCTTCGCGACCGGTCCCTCCGCACCCACGCCACGGCCACGAGCGGACCGTTCGCTCCGGTTGCTCCGTACGACGGGACCGTTCGCGCTGCGAGGACGAGGGGACCGTTCGTGCCGTCGCGGACGTGCGAGAGGACCGCTCGCACAGAACCAACCGTCGCGACCGGGCCCCGCCGCCGCGACCCCCGCCCACCCCAGACCCGCCCTCAGCCCAGCCCACCTGACCAGCGCCTCAGCCACCCTCAGAGGGTGAGCTGTCCGTGAGTGTCTAGATTCGAGGCATGCCCCGCGCCAGTCTGGACAAGGATCCGCACGAAGTCGCCGCGATGTTCGACGGCGTGGCGTCCGGTTATGACCGGGCGAACTCGTTCATGACGTTCGGGTTCGACCGGCGGTGGAGGACCACCACGGCGCGGGTGCTGGACGCCAAGCCGGGTGAGAAGGTGCTCGACCTGGCGGCCGGGACGGGCGTGTCGACGGTCGAGTACGCGCGTGGCGGGGCGTGGTGCGTGGCGGCCGACTTCTCGGTCGGCATGTTGCGCGCGGGGCTGCACCGGAAGGTGCCGATGGTCGCGGCGGATGCGTTGCACCTGCCGTTCAAAACCCACACCTTCGACGCCGTCACGATCTCGCTCGCGCTGAGGAACTTCGTCGACACCAAGGCCGCGCTCACCGAAATACTCCGCGTGGTCAAGCCGGGGGGCCGGCTGGTCATCTGTGAGGTGTCGACGCCCACGTTCGCGCCCATCCGGTTCTTCTACCGGCGCTTCATCCTGAAGCTGCTCACGTGGGTCGGCAGCCGCTCGTCGACGAACCCCGAGGCCTACGCCTACCTGGCCGAATCGATGCTCGCGTGGCCCGACCAGCGGGCGCTCGGCGAGATCATCGCGAGCGCCGGGTGGACGGAAGTGGAGTGGCTGAACCTCACATTCGGCGTCGTCGCCATTCACCGCGCGAAGAAGCCCTCCGTAGACTCGTGACATGACGATCTCCCGCCGCAGCCCGGACCACGACGCCGAAGTGATCGTGGTCGGCGCCGGACCGGCCGGTTCCACCGCGGCCACGTACCTCGCGCGCGCGGGGGTCGACGTGCTGCTGCTGGAGAAGACCGAGTTCCCGCGGGAGAAGGTCTGCGGCGACGGCCTCACGCCCCGCGGCGTGAAGCAGCTGATCGACCTCGGCATCGACACGAGCGAAGAGAACGGCTGGGTCCACAACCGCGGCCTGCGCATCCTCACCGGCGACCTCACGCTCGAGCTCGACTGGCCCGACCTCACCAGCTACCCGCCCTACGGCGTCGCCCGCACGCGCCAGGACTTCGACGACCTGCTGGCCAAGACCGCGGTCAAGGCCGGCGCGCGCCTGTACGAGCGCACCACCGTCACCAACGCCATCACCAGCTCGTCCGGCCGCGTGGTCGGCGTCGAGGCGAAGGTCGGCCCCGAGAAGACGCCGGTGAGCTACCGCGCGCCGCTCGTGCTGGCGTGCGACGGGGTGTCCGCGCGGCTCGCGCTGAGCGTCGGCATCGAGAAGAACGAGAAGCGCCCCATGGGCGTCGCCGTGCGCCGGTACTACAAGAGCCCGCGCCACGACGACCCGTTCATCGAGGGCCACCTCGAGCTGTGGGACCGCTCGGACCCGCGCAACCCGAAGCTCCTGCCGGGCTACGGCTGGGCGTTCCCGCTCGGCGACGGCACGGTGAACGTCGGGCTCGGCATGCTCTCGACGTCCGCGTCCTTCCGCAACACCGACTACCGCGCGCTCCTGCGCCAGTGGCTCGACGGCACGCCCGAGGAATGGGGCTACCGCGAGGAGAACGCCATCGGCAAGGTCGGCGGCGCCGGCCTCCCCATGGGCTTCAACCGCACCCCGCACTACCGCGACGGCCTGCTGCTGCTCGGCGACGCCGGCGGCATGGTGAGCCCGTTCAACGGCGAAGGCATCTCCGCCGCGATGGAGTCGGCGCAGCTCGCGTCGGAGGTCGTCGTGCAGGCGCTCGCCCGCCGCGAAGGCCCTTCGCGCGAGCGCGCGCTGCAGGGTTACCCGCGCGCCGTCGGCGAGCTGATGGGCGGCTACTACCGGCTCGGCAACGTCTTCGCGAAGCTCATCGGCAACCCGAAGGTCATGCACGTGTGCACCAAGTACGGCTTGCGGATCAACAAGATCCTTCCGTTGGTGTACAAGGGACTTTCCGGCTGCTACGACGCCAAGGGCGGCGACGGCGTCGACCGCCTGATCGCGGCTCTCGCCCGCGCCACGCCCAGCCCCCGCTGACCCGAAGCGGTACCCCGGACAACAGACCGAACGACCCTGCTGACGTCCCACGAGCCGGTGCGCCGGTACCCGGCTGGAGCAATGGTTGCCCAGCCGGTCAGGTGGGATACGTCACAAGATCACGTCCGGATTGTCCCCGGCGACCCCGGTCACCAACCCCTTAATCGCTGGTCCCGCGAGTGCGACCTGCGCTGCACTGTCTTGGCCGGGCGGTCAAGTTAGGTAAGCCTTATACCACGGCCCCTAGAGACGGCCGTGTGAGTCGCGTCCTACACTCCCCCCATGCTTGTGAATCGCTTCACATCCACGACGAGTGGCTTGTGAACTATTTCACAAGCACCCCGCGGCCCGACCACGGGCCGTAAGGGTGCCCTGACCCTCGGCGGTGTGACCCAGCTCCCTTAGGGTGCCGACGAGGAAGCGGACCACCACCCGAGAAGCAACCCGCAGCGGCGCGGAAAGGATGGCGAAGACCCCGTGCTGATGTTGCCCGTGCTGGCGCAGGCCGACCCCAGTGGAGCTGCGGCCGCGCCTGGCCTGAAGGTGTACCTGCCGCTCGTCCTGTTGTTCGTGCTGGCGCTCGGTTTCGCCACCCTGTCGGTGCTGCTGGGCCCGCTCGTCGGCCCCAGCCGCTACAACAAGGCGAAGCTCGCGGCCTATGAATGCGGGATCGAGCCTTCGCCGCAGCCGCTCGTCGGCGGCGGCCGGATGCCGGTGGCGTACTACATCACGGCGATGCTCTTCATCCTGTTCGACATCGAGATGGTGTTCCTCTACCCGTTCGCCGTGAACGCGAACGCGCTCGGTGTGTTCGGCCTGGTGGAGATCGCTCTGTTCATCGTTACGGTCGGGTTCGCGTACGCCTACGTGTGGCGGCGCGGCGGCCTGGATTGGAACTGAAGCCATGGGCCTCGAAGAGAAACTCCCCAACGGCATCCTGCTGGCCAGCCTCGAGGGCCTGGTCAACTGGGCGCGCAAGAACTCGCTGTGGCCCGCCACCTTCGGGCTCGCGTGCTGCGCGATCGAGATGATGACCGTCGGCGGTTCCCGCTACGACATCGCGCGCTTCGGCATGGAGCGCTTCTCCGCCACCCCGCGCCAGGCCGACCTGATGATCGTGGCCGGCCGCGTGACGCAGAAGATGGCGCCCGTCCTGCGCCAGATCTACGACCAGATGGCCGAGCCGCGCTGGGTGCTCGCGATGGGCGTCTGCGCCTCGTCGGGCGGCATGTTCAACAACTACGCCGTGGTGCAGGGCGTCGACCACGTGGTGCCGGTCGACATGTACCTCCCCGGCTGCCCGCCGCGCCCCGAGATGCTGCTCGACGCGATCCTCAAGCTGCACGCCAAGATCCAGGACGAGCCGATCAACGCCCGCCGCGCCGCCATCCGCGCGGCCAGCGGCGCGCGCACCGAGCTGATCGCCTCGTCGATCAAGTACGCGAAGAAGTGAGCCCGGTGCCCGACAACCCCGAGACCCCCGAAACTCCGCAGACGCCCGAGACCGGCGGCGTGCAGTCCAGCGCCGAGCGGCCCGAAGCCGGCCTCGAGCCGCAGGGCACCACGCCCGCGGCTCCGGTGGAGCCCGTCGTCGCCGGCCGCGCCCGCAAGGGCATGTTCGGCGTCACCGGCAGCGGTGACACCTCCGGTTACGGCGGCGTGCGCCTGCCCGCCTACAGCCCGCCCCCGGCCGAGCGCCCGTACGGCGGCTGGTTCGACGAGTTCGCCGACGAGTTCTACGCGGCCTTGGCGGACAACAAGGTTCCGGCCGCGGCGGTTCTGCAGACCACGGTCCACCGCGACGAAATCACCTTCTACGTCGACCGCGAGCACCTCCTGGAAGTCGCCCGCGTGCTGCGCGACGACACCGGCCTGCGCTTCGAGCTGCTGAGCTCGGTGTCCGGCGTGGACTACGGCGTGGACGTGCCTCAGCGCCTGCACTCCGTGTACCACTTCACGTCGATGACCTACCGGCGCCGCATCCGCGTCGAGGTCACCCTCGACGTGGACGACGCGCACGTGCCCTCGCTCGTCGGGCTCTACCCGACGGCCGACTGGCAGGAGCGCGAGACCTGGGACATGTTCGGCATCGTCTACGACGGACACCCGGCGCTGACCCGCATCCTCATGCCGGACGACTGGGACGGCCACCCCCAGCGCAAGGACTACCCGCTCGGCGGGATCCCGGTCGAATACAAGGGCGCGGAAATCCCGCCGCCGGACCAGCGGAGGTCGTACTCGTGACTACCAGCGAGAACATGTCCGAGATCATCGACGGCGAAGAAGAAGCCTTCGAGTACGCCGACTCGCGCGACACCACCGAAGGCCGCGTCTACACGGTCTCCGGCGGCGACTGGGACGACGTCGTCTCCGACGCGCAGCACGACGAGCGCATGGTCATCAACATGGGCCCGCAGCACCCGTCGACGCACGGCGTGCTCCGGCTCGTGCTGGAGATGGAGGGCGAGACCGTCACGCAGCTGCGGTCGGTCATCGGCTACCTCCACACCGGCATCGAGAAGAACTGCGAATACCGCACCTGGACCCAGGGCGTCACGTTCGTGACTCGCATGGACTACCTCGCGCCGCTGTCCACGGAGATGGCCTACTGCCTCGGCGTGGAGAAGCTGCTGGGCATCAAGGCCCCGCCGCGCGCGGAGCTGCTGCGCGTGATGCTGCTGGAGATCAACCGCATCGGCTCGCACCTGGTCTACATCGCCACCGGCGGCATGGAGCTCGGCGCCACCACGGCGATGACGCTCGGCTTCCGCGAGCGCGAAGAGGTCCTGCACCTGCTGGAGCATCTGACCGGGCTGCGCATGAACCACGCGTTCATCCGCCCCGGCGGCCTCGCGCAGGACATGCCGGACGACTTCCAGGAGAAGGTCTCCGCGTTCTGCAAGGTGATGGACAGCCGTCTTCCCTTGTACGACAAGCTCTTCACCGGCCAGCCGATCTGGCGCAACCGGCTCAAGGGCGTGGGTGTCCTGCCGGTCGACGCGTGCCTCGCGCTCGGCGTCACCGGCCCGATCCTGCGTTCCGCGGGCCTGCCGTGGGACCTGCGCAAGACCGAGCCCTACTCGCGCTACGACGAGATCGAGTTCGACGTCCCCACCTCGACCGACGCCGACTGCTGGGCGCGGTACCTCATCCGTGTCGAGGAGATGCACCAGAGCCTGCGGATCATCAAGCAGGTCCAGAAGATGCTCGAACCGGGCCCGGTCATGGTCGAGGACAAGAAGGTCGCGTGGCCCGCGCAGCTCTCGATCGGCAGCGACGGCATGGGCAACTCGCTCGAGCACGTCAAGAAGATCATGGGCCAGTCGATGGAGTCGCTGATCCACCACTTCAAGCTCGTCACCGAGGGCTTCCACGTGCCGCCGGGCCAGGTGTACTCGCCGGTCGAGTCGCCGCGCGGTGAGCTCGCGGCGCACCTGGTGTCCGACGGCGGCACCCGGCCGCTGCGCGTGCACGTGCGCGAACCGAGTTTCGTGAACCTGCAGTCGATGCCCGCGATGGCCGAGGGCGGGCTGGTGGCCGACGTGATCGCAGCGGTCGCGTCGATCGACCCGGTGATGGGGGGAGTGGACCGATGACGTACTCGACGGCAGTTCCGGAGCCGGGGCCGCACAACGCGAAGACGACGCACGCCGCGGCGGGCGCCGACACCGACGTGGTCGCCATCGCACCCGACCCGGTCGCGGCCGAAGGCATCCTGGCCGACAACCCGGCCGTGGACGTGTTCGAAGAGGACACCCACACGCGGGCGAAGGAGATCATCGCCCGCTACCCGGTGGCGCGCTCGGCGCTGCTGCCGATGCTGCACCTCGTGCAGTCGGTGCAGGGGTACGTCAGCCAGGAAGGAATTTCCTTCTGCGCCAAGCACCTCGACCTCTCCGACGCGGAGGTCAGCGCGGTCGCGACGTTCTACACCATGTACAAGCGCCGCCCCTGCGGTGAACACCTGGTGAGCGTCTGCACCAACACGCTGTGCGCGGCGATGGGCGGCGAGGCGATCTACAAGAAGCTCCAGACGCACCTCGGTTCCGACGACGCGCCGCTGGGCCAGGAGGAGACGGCGGGCACGCCGAACGAGCCCGGCTCGATCACGCTGGAGCACGCCGAGTGCCTCGCGGCCTGCGACCTCGCGCCGGTCATCCAGGTCAACTACGAGTACTTCGACAACCAGACGCCGGAGAAGGCGGTGGCGCTGGTCGACGCGCTGCAGGCGGGCAAGAAGCCGGCCCCCACGCGCGGCGCGCCGCTCACGGACTTCAAGGGCGCCGAACTGCAGCTGGCCGGGTTCTTCCCGGAGGACGAACAGACTTACCGCGGGGACGTCGACGGGCCGTCGCAGGCCGTCGAAACCCTGCGCGGGGCCCAGATCGCGGCCGAGCGCGGCTGGACCGCGCCGGCGACGAAGGACGTTCCGCTGCCTGAGTTGGAGAAGAAGTAATGCCCGATCCCATTACTCCGGTCCTCACGAAGCGCTGGCTGTCGCCGAACTCCTGGCGCATCGAAACCTACGAGCAGCTCGAGGGCTACACGGCCGCGCGCAAGGCGCTCGCCGGCACGCCCGAGCAGCTGGTGCAGGTCGTGAAGGACTCCGGCCTGCGCGGCCGCGGTGGCGCGGGGTTCCCGGCCGGCGTGAAGTGGTCGTTCATGCCGCCGAACTTCGACAAGCCGCACTACCTGGTGATCAACGCCGACGAGGGCGAGCCGGGCACGTGCAAGGACATCCCGCTGATGATGGCCGACCCGCACTCGCTCATCGAGGGCTGCATCATCGCCTCGTACGCGATGCGGTCGAACCACTGCTTCATCTACGTGCGCGGTGAGGCCCTGCACTGCATCCGCCGGCTCAACGCGGCCGCGCGCGAGGCGTACGCGAAGGGCTACCTCGGCAAGAACATCTTCGGCACCGGTTACGACCTGGAGCTGACCGTGCACGCCGGCGCCGGCGCGTACATCTGCGGCGAGGAGACGGCGCTGCTCGACTCGCTGGAAGGCCGTCGCGGCCAGCCCCGCCTGAAGCCGCCGTTCCCCGCGGCCGCCGGCCTCTACGCCGCGCCGACCACGGTGAACAACGTCGAGACCATCGCGAGCGCGCCGTTCATCATCAACGCGGGATCCGACTGGTTCCGCGAGATGGGCCGCGAGAAGTCGCCCGGCCCGAAGATCTACTCGATCTCCGGCCACGTCGAGAAGCCCGGCCAGTACGAGTGCCCGCTCGGCACCACGCTGCGCGAGCTGCTCGAGCTCGCGGGCGGCATGAAGGACGGCATCCCGCTGAAGTTCTGGACGCCGGGTGGCTCGTCCACGCCGATGTTCACCGCCGAGCACCTCGACGTGCCGCTCGACTTCGAGGGCGCGGCCGAGGCCGGCTCGATGCTCGGCACCACGGCGGTGCAAGTCTTCAACGAGACCGTGTCCGTGCCGTGGGCCGTGATGAAGTGGACCGAGTTCTACGAGCACGAGTCCTGCGGAAAGTGCACCCCGTGCCGCGAAGGCACGTACTGGCTCGCGCAGATCCTGGAGCGCATGGTCGAAGGCCACGGCACCGCCGAGGACATCGACACGCTGCTGGACGTCTGCGACAACATCCTCGGCCGCTCGTTCTGCGCCCTGGGTGACGGCGCGGTGTCGCCGATCCAGAGCGGGATTAAGTACTTCCGCGAGGAGTTCCTCGCGCTGTGCGAAAAGAACAAGGCCGCCCAGCCCGAATTGGTGGGAGCTCAGGCATGACGATCGCGCCCGACAAGCCCGCGACCACGGAGACCCCGGTCCCCGAAGGTCACGTGAAGCTGACCATTGATGGTGAAGAGGTCATCGCGCCCAAGGGCGAGCTGCTGATCCGCACCGCCGAGCGGCTCGGCACGGTCATCCCGCGCTTCTGCGACCACCCGCTGCTCGACCCGGCCGGCGCCTGCCGCCAGTGCCTCGTCGAGGTGGAGATGGGCGGCCGGCCGATGCCGAAGCCGCAGGCCTCGTGCACGATGACGGTCGCCGACGGCATGGTCGTGAAGACGCAGCTCACCTCCGGCGTCGCCGACAAGGCGCAGCAGGGCGTGATGGAGCTGCTGCTCATCAACCACCCGCTCGACTGCCCGATCTGCGACAAGGGCGGTGAGTGCCCGCTGCAGAACCAGGCGCTGGCCCACGGCCGTACCGAGTCGCGGTTCGTCGACACCAAGCGCACGTTCCCGAAGCCGCTGCCGATTTCGTCGCAGGTGCTGCTGGACCGTGAACGCTGCGTGCTCTGCCAGCGCTGCACGCGGTTCTCGGCGCAGATCGCGGGCGACCCGTTCATCGAACTGCTCGAACGCGGCGCGCACCAGCAGATCGGCACCGCCGAGACGGCCGACGTGCTGGACCTGGCCTCCCGCACCACGAGCGGCCAGCCGTTCCAGAGCTACTTCTCGGGCAACGTCATCCAGATCTGCCCGGTCGGCGCGCTCACGAGCGCCGCGTACCGGTTCCGGTCCCGCCCGTTCGACCTGGTGTCCTCGCCGAGCGTGTGCGAGCACTGCTCCTCGGGCTGCGCGGAGCGCACCGACTTCCGCCGCGGCAAGGTGCAGCGCAAGCTCGCGGGCGACGACCCCGAGGTCAACGAAGAGTGGCTGTGCGACAAGGGCCGCTTCGGGTTCCGCTACGTCCAGGCCGACGACCGCATCCGCCGCCCGCTGGTCCGAAACGAGGCCGGCGTGCTGGAGGAAGCCTCCTGGACCGACGCGCTGCGCACCGCGGCCGAGGGCCTCACCAAGGCCCGTGACGGCAAGGGCGTCGGCGTGCTCACCGGTGGCCGGCTGACCGTCGAGGACGCCTACGCGTACTCGAAGTTCGCCAGGCTCGCCTTGCGCACCAACGACATCGACTTCCGCGCTCGCGCGCACTCGGCCGAGGAGCTGGCGTTCCTCACCTCGTCGGTCGTGGCCACCACGCCGGAGACCGGCGTGACCTTCGGCGAGATCGAGCAGGCCCGCACGGTCCTGTGCGTGGCCTTCGAGCCGGAGGACGAGGCACCGATCGTGTTCCTGCGGCTGCGCAAGGCAGCCCGCAAGAACCGCACCCGCGTCGTCCACTTGGGACAGTGGACCACCTCGTCGGTGCGCAAGACCTTCGGTGAGCTGCTCGCCTGCGTGCCGGGTGGGGAAGCCGCCGCGGTCGACGGCATCGCGCAGCACGCGCCGGACCTCGACTCCGCCCTGGCCGGTGGTGGCGCGGTGATCCTCGTCGGCGAGCGCGCCGCCGAGGTCCCCGGCCTGTTCTCCTCGCTGCAGGCGCTGGTCCTGCGCACGGGCGCGCGGCTCGCGTGGATCCCGCGCCGAGCCGGTGAACGCGGTGCGCTGGCCGCCGGCTGCGTGCCGACGCTGCTGCCGGGCGGTCGCTCGGTCACCGACGCCGCAGCTCGCGCCGAGGTCGAAAAGCGCTGGGGCGCCGAGCTTCCCACCGCGGCGGGCCGCGACACCACAGGCATCCTGGAAGCCGCTTCGGGCGGTGACCTCGACGGCCTGGTCGTCGGCGGGCTCGACCCCAACGACCTGCCCGACCCGGACCTGGCCCGGCGTGCGCTCGACAACGCGGGCTTCGTGGTCAGCCTGGAGCTGCGGGCGAGCGAGGTCACCGAACGGGCGGACGTGGTCCTGCCGATCGCGCCGTCGGTCGAGAAGGCGGGCAGCTACCTCAACTGGGAGGGCCGCCGCCGCGAGTTCGACATCACGGTCGAAGGCACCGGGTCTCTCTCTGACGGCCGGGTGCTCGACACTCTCGCCGTCGAGATGGACGTGGACCTGTTCACGCAGACGCCGGCCGCCGCGGCGGGCGACTTCGCCAAGCTCGGCCAGGGCACGACGAACTGGGGCCACATCGCCACCGCGGCGCAGGCCGCGCCGGTGCCGGGCGCCGGCCAGGCCGTGCTCGCCACCTGGCGGCAGCTGATCGACAACGGCTCGCTGCAGGACGACGAACCGCACCTCAAAGGCACGCAGCGCAAGCCCGTGGCCCGGCTCTCGGCGAAGACCGCCGAAGGCCTCGGCGTCGTGGTCCGCGTGTCCACCGAGCGCGGCTCGATCACGCTGCCCGTCGAGGTCGCCGACCTGCCCGACGGGGTCGTGTGGCTCCCGGGCAACTCCGACGGCTCCGCCGTCCGCGCCGCACTGGCCGCGGGTCACGGCGCGCTGGTGCAGATCTCCGGAGGTGAACAGTGAGCCCGCAGCTCATGCCGTTCCTGGCGCAGATGCCGGATGCCGCCGAGCGGGCCCGCCTGCTCGCGGACGACCCGTGGTGGCTGGTCCTGTTCAAGGCGGTCATCATCCTGCTGATCGGCCCGATCCTCACGATCTTCCTGATCGTGTGGGAGCGCAAGGCGGTCGGCCGGATGCAGAACCGCCCCGGCCCGAACCGGGTCGGTCCCAATGGATATCTGCAGTCGCTGGCCGACGCGATCAAGCTCCCGTTCAAGGAGCAGATCATCCCGGACACCGCCGACCGCAAGGTGTACTTCCTCGCGCCGGTGCTCGCCGCCGTCCCCGCGCTGATCGCCCTGTCGGCCATCCCGTTCGGCCCGGTGGTGTCGATCTTCGGCCAGACGACCACGTTGCAGCTGATGGACCTGCCGGTGGGCGTGCTGGTGATCCTCGCGTGCTCGTCGATCGGCGTGTACGGCATCGTCCTTGCCGGCTGGTCCTCGGGCTCGCCGTACCCGCTGCTCGGTGGTCTGCGCTCGGCGGCGCAGGTGATCTCCTACGAGATCGCGATGGGCCTCTCGATCGTCGCGGTGATCCTCTACTCCGGTTCGCTGCAGACGTCGGAGATCGTGGCGCAGCAGGCCCACGGCTGGTACTTCTACATGCTGATCCCGAGCTTCGTGATCTACCTGATCTCGATGGTCGGTGAGACGAACCGCGCGCCGTTCGACCTCCCCGAGGCCGAGTCGGAACTGGTCGGCGGTTTCCACACCGAGTACAGCTCGATGAAGTTCGCGATGTTCTTCCTCGCCGAGTACGTGAACATGGTGATCGTCTCGGCGTTCTGCACCACGCTGTTCCTCGGCGGCTGGCGGTTCCCGTTCGTCGGCGACGATTCGCCGCTGAACCAGAACTGGTGGCCGATGCTCTGGTTCTTCGCGAAGCTGTTCGTGCTGCTGTTCTGCTTCATCTGGCTGCGCGGCACGCTGCCGCGGCTGCGTTACGACCAGTTCATGCGCCTGGGCTGGAAGGTCCTGGTGCCGATCAACCTGGTCTGGATCCTCGTGGTCGTCGCGATCAAGACCATCCAGTGGAGCTGGCCGCAGATCCTCGTCGGCGTCGGCATCGTGCTGGTGGTGCTCGTGCTGATCAGCCTGGCGGTGCCGAACAAGAAGCTGCCGGAAGGCGACTACGTCGACCTCACGGGCGGCGGGTTCCCCGTGCCCCCGCTGGACCTGAAGGTTCCCGAGAGCACTCCGCGCCAGAAGGCGCTGGCCAAGGCGGAGGCGAGGGCGGCCCGGCGCAAGCCGGCGGCCGTCGGCACCGCAGCACAGGAAGGGGCAGAAGATGGGGGCAACTGACTTCCTCAATCCCATCAAGGGTTTCGGCGTCACCTTCGCGATGATGTTCAAGAAGGTCGCCACTGAGGAGTACCCGGAGGCCGGTGCCCCGGCCGCGCCGCGGTACCACGGTCGCCACCAGCTCAACCGCCACCCGGACGGGCTGGAGAAGTGCGTCGGCTGCGAGCTGTGCGCCTGGGCCTGCCCGGCCGACGCGATCTTCGTCGAAGGCGGCAACAACACCGAGGAGGAGCGCTTCTCCCCGGGTGAGCGGTACGGCGCGGACTACCAGATCAACTACCTGCGCTGCATCGGCTGCGGGTTGTGCATCGAGGCCTGCCCCACGCGGTCCCTGACGATGATCAACTTCTACGAGCTCGCCGACGACGACCGTCAGCGGCTCATCTACACCAAGGAAGACCTGCTCGCCCCGCTGCTGCCCGGCATGGAGCAGCCGCCGCACCCGATGCGTCTGGGCGACAACGAGCAGGACTACTACGTGAACGGTCCTGAGCTGGCGAAGGCGCAGCAGCAGGAGGCCAAGCAATGATCGCGGCAGTTCTCGCGCAGGCGCCCGCCGCCGCGTCGACCTCGGTGTCGGTGGGCGAGGCGATCGCGTTCTGGATCCTCGGCCCGCTCTCGCTGCTCGGCGCGCTCGGGATGATCTTCTCGCGCAACGCCGTGCACTCGGCCCTGTGGCTGGTGCTCACGATGCTGAGCCTGGGCGCGCTCTACATGACGCAGTCGGCGCCGTTCCTCGGGTTCACGCAGATCATCGTCTACACCGGCGCGATCATGATGCTGTTCCTGTTCGTGCTGATGCTGGTCGGCCGCGAGAGTTCCGACTCCGTGGTCGAGGTGCTGCGCGGACAGCGGTTCATGGCCACGGTGCTCGGCATCGGGCTCGCCGCGCTGATCGCCGCCGGCGTGTTCCGCTCGATGGTGAACGTGACTCCGGCCCCGGCACTCGATCCGTACGCCGCCAACGGCGGTGGCGCGGGCGGCCTCGGGCGGATCATCTTCACGCAGTACCTGTTCCCGTTCGAGCTCACGTCGGCGCTGCTCATCACCGCCGCGCTCGGCGCGATGGTGCTGGCGTTCACCGACCGCCACAAGAAGGGCGGCAAGGTCCCGCAGCGCGAGCTCGTGAAGCTGCGCTTCCGCGGCGAGCACGACCGCCCGTCGCCGCTGCCCGGCCCGGGTGTGTTCGCCACGGCCAACTCCGTCGCCGTGCCGGCCCTGCTGCCCGACGGTTCGATCGCGCCGGAATCGCTCTCGGCGATCATCGAATCCACCTCGGCGCTGCAGCTCATGCGCGAGCGCAAGCTCATCGCCGACGAGGGCCCCAAGCCCGATGCCCACGCGCTGGTCGGCGGCGACAGCGTTGCCGCGGGCACCGACGAAGAAGGGGAAGGAAAGTGACCCCGAGCTACTACCTGCTGCTGTCGGCGTTGCTGTTTTCCATCGGCGCCGTGGGCGTCCTGGTCCGCCGCAACGCGATCGTCGTGTTCATGTGCATCGAGCTGATGCTCAACGCGGTGAACCTCAGCCTGGTCACGTTCGCCCGCATCAACGGCGGGCTCGACGGCCAGGTGATGGCGTTCTTCGTGATGGTCGTGGCCGCCGCCGAAGTCGTGGTCGGCCTGGCGATCATCATGTCGATCTTCCGCACCCGGCGCTCGGCCTCGGTCGACGACACCAACCTGCTGAAGTACTGAGAGGGCTAGTGTGACCGCATCATCGTGGCTGCTGGTGGCCCTTCCGGCCCTCGGAGCCCTGATCCTCCTGCTTTCCGGGAAACGGGCGAAGGCCTGGGGGCATCTGCTCGGCACCGCCACCGTCGCCCTGGCGTTTGTCTACGCAGTGATCCTTTTCTTCTCGACGGCGGGCAACGCGACCGAGAACATCAACCTGTACTCGTGGATTCCGGCGGGTCAGCTCCAGGTGGACTTCGGGCTGCGCATCGACGCGCTGTCGCTGACGTTCGTCCTGCTGATCACCGGCGTCGGCATGCTGATCCACTTCTACTCGATCGGCTACATGGCCGACGACGAGGGCCGATACCGCTTCTTCGCGTACCTGAACTTGTTCGTCGCCTCGATGCTGATCCTGGTACTGGGCAACAGCTTTGTGACGCTGTACCTCGGCTGGGAAGGCGTGGGTCTCGCGTCGTACCTGCTCATCGGCTGGTACCAGAACCGCCCGTCCGCGGCCACCGCCGCGAAGAAGGCGTTCCTGATGAACCGCGTCGGTGACGTCGGGCTCGCGCTGGCGATTTTCCTGATGTTCAAGTACACCGGCTCCACCGGGTACACCCAGGTCTTCGACGGCCTCACCAACGGGCAGATCCCGCCGGCCGCGATCACCGCGATCGCAATCCTGCTGCTGCTCGGCGCCTGCGGTAAGTCGGGCCAGTTCCCGCTGCAGGCCTGGCTCCCGGACGCGATGGAGGGCCCGACCCCGGTTTCGGCCCTGATCCACGCGGCAACGATGGTCACCGCGGGCGTCTACCTCGTCGCCCGCTCCAACGTGATCTTCTCCGCGACGCCGGACGGCCGGCTGGTCGTCACGCTCGTCGGCGCGGTCACGCTGCTGATCGGGTGCATCGTCGGCTGTGCCTACGACGACATCAAGAAGGTGCTCGCCTACTCCACCGTCAGCCAGATCGGCTACATGATGCTGGCGGTCGGCCTCGGGCCGGGCATCTACGCGCTGGGCATCATGCACCTCGTGGCCCACGGCTTCTTCAAGGCCGGGCTCTTCCTCGGGGCCGGTTCGGTCATGCACGGCATGAACGACGAGGTCGACATGCGCAAGTTCGGCGGCCTGGCCAAGAAGATGCCGATCACGTTCGTCACCTTCGGCCTCGGGTACCTCGCGCTGATCGGCTTCCCGTTCCTCGCGGGCTACTACACCAAGGACGCGATCATCGAAGCCGCGTTCGGCCAGGAAGGCTGGCGCGGCTGGGTGTTCGGCCTCGCCGGCATCATCGGCGCCGGGCTCACCGCGTTCTACATGACGCGCCTGATGATGATGACCTTCTTCGGCAAGTCGCGCTGGAAGGAGATCAAGAGCTCCGACGGGCGCGACTTCCACCCGCACGAGTCCAAGCCGATCATGTGGATCCCGATGGCGATCCTGGCGATCGGGTCGGTCGGCTCCGGTGCGTTCTTCGCGATCGGCGACCGGTTCGAGAACTGGCTGGCCCCGACCGTCGGCGAGTTCCACGAGGCCGAGCACGCCCCGATCTCGGCCGACGCGATCCCGTGGCTCACCATCGCGCTCGCCCTGATCGGCGCGCTCCTCGCGGTCTGGATCTTCCGGCCCGGCCGGGACATCCCGGTCGAGCGCCCGCAGCGCGTCTCCTGGGTCGTCCGGGCGGCTCGCAAGGACCTGTACGGCAACGCCCTCAACGAGACGCTGGTCGCCCGCCCGGGCACCTGGCTCGCGCGGGCGCTGGTGTACGTCGACAACCGCGGGGTCGACGGGGCGGTCAACGGCCTCGCCGCGGCCCTCGGCGGCGGGTCCGGCCGGCTGAGGCGCATGCAGACCGGGTTCGTCCGGTCGTACGCGCTGTCCATGCTCGGCGGCACGTTCCTGCTTCTGGCGGCCCTTCTGCTGGTGAGGTTCTCCTGACATGACTTGGCTCCTGGCGCTCATCCTGCTGCCGCTGGTCGGCTCGCTGGTGCTGGCGTTCCTCAAGGGGAACGACCGGGCCGCGATCGCGACCGCGCTCGTCGTGTCCATTGTGGAGTTCCTGCTGATCATCCCGTTCTGGGCGAGCTACTCGCCGTCCGGAGCGCGGATCCAGCAGGCGACCTCGATGGACTGGATCCCGACCTTCGGCATCCACATCTCGTTCGGCACCGACGGCATCTCGCTGATCATGATCGCGGTGATCGCCCTGCTGGTGCCGATCGTCGTGGGCGCGCTCGGGCTCACCGACAAGCTCCCGGCCGGCCGCACCGCCGGTGGGTTCCTGTCGCTGATCCTGCTGCAGGAGGCGATCACGATCGGCGTCTTCGCGGCGACCGACGTGTTCCTCTTCTACGTGCTGTTCGAGATCATGCTGATCCCGATGTACTTCCTGATCGGCGGTTACGGCGGCGCGAACCGGCAGTACGCGGCCGTGAAGTTCTTCCTGTACTCGTTCCTCGGCGGCCTGATCATGCTGGCCTCGGCGATCGGCGCGTACTCGCTGGCGTCGGACAAGCTCGGCAAGGGCACGTTCGACTGGGCCACGCTGGTCACGGTCGTGCGCGACGCCCCGACGGGCACGCAGATCTGGCTGTTCCTCGGCTTCTTCCTCGCGTTCGCGATCAAGGCGCCGCTGGTGCCGTTCCACACCTGGCTACCGGACGCCGCGAGCCAGGCTCCGATCGGCGTCGCGGTGCTGCTGGTGGGTGTGCTGGACAAGGTCGGCACGTTCGGCTTCCTGCGCTACTGCCTGCCGATGTTCCCCGAGGCGAGCAAGGCGCTGGCGCCACTGGTGCTGGTGCTCTCGGTGATCGGCGTGATCTACGGCTCGATCCTCGCGGCCGGGCAGAGCGACATGAAGCGGTTCATCGCCTACGTCTCGATCGCCCACTTCGGGTTCATCTCGCTGGGCATCTTCGCCTTCAACGAGCAGGCCATGATCGGCTCCGTGTCGTACATGCTGAACCACAGCCTCTCGACCGGGATGCTCATCGTGGTGATCGGCCTGATCGTGATGCGCGGTGGGTCCACGCGGATCTCCGACTACGGCGGGATGGCGAAGGTGACCCCGCTGCTCGGCGGGATGCTGCTGATCGCCGGTCTGTCCGCGCTGTCGCTGCCGGGCACCAACTCGTTCGTGAGCGAGTTCCTGGTGCTCATCGGCTCGTTCGTGACGCAGCCGGTGTACACGATCATCGCGACGGTCGGCATGGTGCTCGCCGCGGCCTACGTGCTGTGGCTCTACCAGCGGATCATGCAGGGCCCGGTGCGCGGTGACGCGCTCATCGGCGTGGGCGGCGGCCCGGGCACGGCCATGGCGCCGGAGCTCGGGGCCAAGAAGGCCATCAAGGACCTCGGCGGGCGGGAGATCGCGATCCTGGCCCCGATGGTCATCCTGATCATCGGCCTGGGTTTCTACCCCAAGCCGGTGCTCGACACGATCACCCCGTCGGTGCAGGCGACGCTGTCTGCCGTGCAGGGAGGCAAGTAAACCGTGCTCGACAGTCTCATTGGGCCTGGTCTCTCCCAGGCTCCGTCGGCCCAGGTGGCGACACCTTCGGTCGACTACGCGGCCGTGCTGCCGTTGCTGATCATCTTCGGCGTCGCGTGCGTCAGCGTGCTGGTGGAGGCGTTCGCGCCGAAGGCTTCCCGCTGGTACGCGCAGGTCTTCGTGACCGTGATCGCGATCCTCGCGTCCGGGGTCTCGCTGATCATGTACGCCACCCGGACGGCGCCGAAGGCGGGCGTGACCACGTTCGCCGGCGCGATCTCGGTGGACCAGCCGTCGCTGTTCCTCTGGGGCACGCTGCTCCTGCTGGGACTCGGCGCGGTGTTCCTCATCGCAGACCGCAAGGTGGAGCCCGGTGGCGCGTTCGTGGCGCAGGCCGCGATCAGCCCCGGCACCGTGCAGGACCGCGCGCAGGTCGCCTCCGCGACGACGTCGCAGACCGAGGTCTTCCCGCTCACGCTCTTCGCGCTCGGCGGCATGATGGCCTTCACCGCGGCCAACGACCTGCTCACGATGTTCATCGCGCTCGAGGTGCTGAGCCTCCCGCTGTACCTCATGTGCGGCCTGGCCCGGCGGCGCCGGCTCATCTCGCAGGAGTCGGCGGTCAAGTACTTCCTGCTCGGCGCGTTCTCCTCGGCGTTCTTCCTCTACGGCCTCGCGCTGCTCTACGGCTACGCGAACTCCGTGAAGCTCGCCGACATCGCCAACGCCGCCGCCGGCTCGGACCGTTCCGACACGCTGCTGTTCGCAGGCCTCGGTCTGCTGGTGGTGGGGCTGCTGTTCAAGGGCTCGGTCGGCCCGTTCCACACCTGGACGCCGGACGTCTACCAGGGCGCGCCGACTCCGGTCACGGCCTTCATGGCGGCGTGCACGAAGGTCGCCGCGTTCGGCGCCATCCTGCGCGTGCTGTCGGTCGCGTTCTCCTCCACGAGCTGGGAGTGGCGCGGGGTGCTGTGGGCCGTGGCGATCATCTCGATGGCGATCGGCGCGATCCTCGGCCTCACGCAGACCGACGTGAAGCGCATGATCGCGTACTCCTCGATCGCCCACGCGGGCTTCCTGCTCGTCGGTGCCATCGCGATGACCGAGGACGGCCTGTCGAGCACGCTGTTCTACCTGCTGGCCTACGGCTTCACGACGCTGGCGGCGTTCGGCGTGATCAGCCTGGTGCGCGACTCCAGCGGTGAGGCCACGCACCTGTCCGCATGGGCGGGGCTGGCGAAACGGTCGCCGGTGCTGGCCGGCGTGTTCACGTTCCTGCTGCTGGCGCTGGCCGGTATTCCGTTGACCAGTGGGTTCGTGGGCAAGTTCGTGGTGTTCTCCGCGGCCCTGTCCGACGGCATGGCTCCGCTGGTGGTGATCGCGCTCGTGTTCAGCGCGGTGGCCGCGTTCTTCTACCTGCGCGTGATCGTGCTGATGTACTTCTCCGAGCCGGCGGCCGACGGCCCGACCGTCGCCATCCCGGGCGGCTTCACCACGGCGGCCATCACCCTCGGCGTGGTGGTGACGCTGGTTCTCGGCCTGGTTCCCTCGTTCGCTCTCTCGTGGGCCAGCTCGGGCGGCTTCGCTTCGTAGGTTTTCTGAACCACGCCGCGAGATCGCGCCGGTTTCTTCCCTCCCGATGTGGTCGGCCCCCCGGGGCCGATCATGTCGGGAGGGAAGGAGCCGGCTCAAAGGCGATCTCGCCCGCGGCGGCGGAGCCGACGCCATGAACACAGCGGCCTTCGGCTTGTCCGGGCCGATAAGCTCAGGGCATGCACATCGAGCGGGTGCGGATCACGGACGTCCTGAGGTTCCGCGGTGCCCGCACGGTGGACCTGAAGCTGCCGGGGCCGGGCTGGACCGTGCTGGCCGGGCGCAACGGGTCGGGCAAGACGACGTTCCTGCGGGCGCTGGCGCAGGCGCTCGTGCAGCCGCCCTTCGCCGAGAGCCTGGTCGCCGAGGGCAGTTCCATCGACGTCGATGTGGTGGGCGAGGGGCCCGCGTTCTGCGCCGGCTACGGGCCGTTCCGGCGGCTGGCCGGGGGCGCGCCCGAGGCGCAGTCGTTGATGCGCGGGGAGTTCGCGCGCGTGGCGAGCCTGTTCAGCGAAGACGCTTCGCTCGCGGAAGGCGTGGCGTGGCTGATCAACCAGCACTTGCGCGCGCTGGAGGGCAAGGCGGGCGCGCAGGAGCTGAAGGACTCCGTGCTCACACTGCTGGGCGACGGCCTGCTGCCGGACGGCTACCGCGTGCGCGACGTCGACTCCGACGGCCTGTGGGTGTCCTACCGCGGCGACCGGTTCCCGCTGCGCGAGATGAGCGACGGCTACCGCACGGTGACGGCGCTGGTCGTCGACCTCGTGCGGCAGCTGGCGGACGCGGGGCTGGGGATCGACGCGTCCGGCGTGGTGCTGATCGACGAGGTCGACGCGCACCTGCACGTGTCGTGGCAGAAGCGCATCGGGCCGTGGCTGAAGGCGCACTTCCCGCGGATCCAGTTCGTGGTGAGCACGCACAGCCCCTACGTGTGCCAGGCCGCCGATCCGGGTGGCCTGATCCGCCTGCCGGGGCCGGACGAGCAGGAGCCGCCGCGCGTGGTGTCCGACGAGCTGTACCAGCGTGTGGTCTACGGCAGTGGCGACGACGCCGTGCTGTCGGACCTGTTCGGGCTCGACAGCCCGTACTCGCCGCGGGCCGTGGAGCTGCGCGAGCACCTGGCCGAGCTGGAGCTGCTCGTGGCCACGGGCCAGGCGGACGCCGACGGCCTGCGCGAATGGGAGCAGCTGCGCGACCGTCTGAGCAGCTCACCGCCCAGCCGCGTCGACGACGTCACGCGCCACTTCGACGAACGGTGATCGCGCTGCGCAGGGTGGCGCTGCCCGCTGCGGTTGCTCTCGAGTTGGTGCGACTTACCTCGCGGATTCCGTCTGGCGACAGCAAAACCGCGCGTCGCTTGTGGACTTCCGCGCGCGGGGCCCGCCGGTCGATCCGCACGCACCTGGCCGCGATGGCCTCGGGCCGCGGCTACTGCATGTACTGCGGTGACGGCTTGGGGTCCACTGTGGACCACTTCGAGCCGGTGGCTTTGGCGCCGCGGCGCGCGTTCGACTGGCTCAACCACCTGCTGGCGTGCGAGTACTGCAACAGCCACCACAAGCGCGACCGCTTCCCGCTCGACGCTTCGGGCCGGCCACTGCTGATCGACCCGACCGCCGAGGATCCGCTGGAGCACCTGTTCCTGGTGCTGTCCATCGGCACCTACCGCCCGCTGACCGACAAAGGCCGCGCGACGATCGAGATCTGCGGCCTCAACCGCCCCCTCTTGGAACGCGGCCGCGCCGCCGCCGTGGACCAGGTGGCCGCGCTGGTCGACCACTGGTGGAACGGCGACGCCGACACCCGCCGCCGCGCCATCTGGACCCTGCGCGACCAGCCCCACGCCGACGTCCTCCACGCCATGCTCCGCCAGGCCCTGCTGCCGGGCGCCCCGCGCATCTTCTCGGACGCCTCTCTGCTCGACCTGCTCCGCGATCCCGAGCTTCGGGCTGAACTGCTGGCTTGACACAGGGTTGCCGACCCACACGCGAGATCGCGCCGGTTGCTGGATTGAGTGATCCGATCGGCCCCCGGCCGGTCAGGTCACTCAATCCAGGAGCCGGCTCAAAGGCGATCTCGCACGCCTCGACGGAGTCGAGGCCAAATTACGGCGTGGGGGAGCACGAAGTGCGACCGACGACGACTGAGCCCGTAAGGCCGGATGCGGGCTGGAAGTCGATACGCAGCATGGTCAAGCTGATGCTGCCGTCGCCGGGCAACGTCTGGGTGTTGAAAACCGCGTTGGCCAGCACGGTCCCGCCCGACTTCGTGATGGGCTTCGTATAACCGGCGGGAACGGGGGAGGGCAGGCCGGTGATGCCGGCCAGGCCGCTGAACGTCCAATTGGCACTCGTCTGCCGCTGCACCGCGTCGCACGTGACCGTGTAGCTCGCGAGCCGGATGCGCGGGCCGCCGGCGCTGACCAGGGCCGAGAGCTCGAAGTTCTTGCCCGTGGCCGTCGACTTGGTGCTGGTGGTGTCGTTGTCGGGGTCGACCACCGTGGTCGTACAGGACGACGTGCCTCCGCCCCAGCTCAGGCCCGTCTTGCTGAGCGAGCCCGCCGACGCGCTCGTCGGCCCTTCGACCGCGCACGGCGCCAGCGACGGCACAATCACCGTGGTCGAGCCCTTGGTGAAGCTCGCCTCACCGAGGTCGGCCACACCCGCGGGCGTCTGCGCGTGGGCCACCCCGCCGGCCACCACGCTCCCCGCCATCACCACCGCCGCGACGAGCCCCGTCTTCACGTTCTTCAGCATGTCCTGACCTCCCTGCATTCAAGCCGCACGGACCGCGCCGGCGAACTCCCACTGAGTGAATATCCGCGCGCCCGTTTCGCCCGTTGCGCTGCCGGGCGTTGATCACTCGTCCGTGCCGGGGGATCAACCCGTTCGGGGCCCGGCCTTGACTTCTGGGACCGGGTTGCCCTCCGGTGTCATGTTCGTCACCGTTTCCCCTGGACAGCGGATAAACGGCGTACCAGGGGTAGCCACTACTCTGAAAGCCGGATAACCCGACCGGCGCATGAGAGAGCGGAGCCGACGTGTCTGTGTCTTCACCACCCCCGGGGGCGGGAGCCCCCGCTGCGCGGGATGGCGCCGTCGAGGACCTCCGCGCGACCGTCGGGCTGCAGATCGAGGACGAGACGCTGCTGAGGTCGATCGCCGGCGGGCTGGCGGACGTCGAGGCGATGCTGCGGGACGTCGTGAAGAGCGATGTGCAGGCGGTGCACGACGCGGCGTTGCACCTGGTCGAGGCGGGGGGCAAACGTTTCCGGCCCCTGTTCACGCTGCTGTCGGCGCAGTTCGGGCCGCGCCAGGATGACCACGTGCTCATCGCGGCCGCCGCGGTGGAGCTGGTGCACCTGGCGACGCTGTACCACGACGACGTGATGGACGAGGCGACCATGCGGCGCGGCGCGGAGAGCGTCAACGCGCGCTGGGACAACACCGTCGCGATCCTGACCGGCGACTTCCTCTTCGCCCACGCCTCGCGCCTGGTCGCCGACCTCGGGACGGACGCGGCGCGCATCATCGCCGAGACGTTCGGCGAGCTCGTGACCGGTCAGATGCGCGAGACGGTCGGCCCCGGCCCCGGTGACGACCCCGTGGAGCACTACCTCACTGTCATCGCGCAGAAGACCGGCTCGCTGATCGCGACGTCCGGGCGGTTCGGCGGCATGATGTCGGGCGCCCCCGAGGCGTACATCCAGGCGTTGCGCCGGTTCGGCGACATCATCGGCACGGCGTTCCAGATCTCCGACGACATCATCGACATCGCGTCGCCGTCCGACGAGCTGGGCAAGGCGCAGGGCACGGACCTGCGCGAAGGCGTGCGCACGCTGCCGATGCTCTACGCGCTGGCCGACCCGGACACCGACCCGCGGCTCGTGGAGCTGCTGGCCGGCCCGATCGCCGAGGACGAGGTGGTCGCCGAAGCCCTGGAGCTGCTGCGCCGCTCGAGTGGACTCGAACGCGCGCGCGTCACCCTTTCCGACTACGCTTCGCGGGCACGTGCCGAGCTCGCCGCGCTGCCCGCTTCCCCCGCGCGCGACGCTTGCGAGTCGGTCGCCGACTACCTGGTCGCGCGGACGCATTAAAAGGGGCAGAGAAGATGTCCATTTTCGGACAAGTCTGGCTGTGGAGCCTGTTGGCGTTCTTCGTCGGCGCGCTCGTGGCCTGGTTGGTCCTCGTGGTGCCTGCGCGCAAGCGCATCCGTGAGCTGGAAGAGGCGCTGGCGTCCGCGCACGCCGAGAACGCGCGCACGCCGGCCAACGCGGCCGCGCTGGCCGCCGCGTCCAGCCGGACGTCGGTGCTGCCGCCGGTGGACGCTCCCGTGGCTTCGGAACCGGTGTTCACGTCCGACTTCGCGGAACCCGACAGCGAGCCGGCGTGGACCCGCGACGAGCGCGAGCACGCGCCGACCGAGCTGATCGCCGCGACGCCGCCCGCCGGGTTCGACCCGGAGGCGGAGTACGACGCCGAGTACCGCACCGCGCCGGACCCGGGCGCTTCGCCCGAATCCGACGAGCCGGCCCTGGCGTCCTCCGTGGACAGTGGCGACGTCTACCGCGCGGCCGCGACGGAGTACCTCAGCCCGGTCTCGCGCGAGCCGGACAGCGGTTACCACCACGCGGTCGATCTCGAGGACGAGGACCACGGCAGCGGTTACCACCGCGCGGTGGAACCGTTCGAGAGCAAGCTCGAACCCTTCGAGAGCACGCTGGAGCCCTCGTCGTTCGAGAGCCGCCTGGAGCCGTCCGACGAGCCGGTGTCGCTGTTCCAGCCCGCGCCCGCGACGGAACAGTCCGAATCGGACTGGTTCTCGAAGCAACTGCCGGACCGCTCGCCCTTCGAGGATGCGCCGGGTGGTGACTACCTCGACGAGCCCGAGTCCACTGAGCACCTGACGCCGGCTCCGGCCATGGCGGCGCAGGCGGCCGCGGTGGAGGAATCCGAAGAGTCCACAGAGGAACCTCTGGAGCCCGGCGGCCTGCCCAAGCGCCAGCCCCGCGAGTCCCCGCGCGGCGGCTTCGAGCCGCCGCGGCCGATCCAGCCGTCGATGCGGCCGGTCGAACGCCGCGAGCCGGACCTCACGGGCGCGCACAGCGGTTCGCTGTTCGAGCCGTCCGTGCAGCCCAACCAGGTCGCCGCCATGGCCGCCCCCGAACCGCCCCCGGCCCGCGACACCGGCGAGGACTCCGTGCCGCCCGGCCCCTTCGGCCCCGGCTCCGCCATGCCCCGCCCCGGCGGCGGCCGCCCGTCGGACGCCTTCACGGTCAAGGCCAGTGTCACGGCTTTGCGGTACTGCACCGAAGAATCGCCGCAGTTCCCGCGAATGGTCGCCGAAGTCTGGTTCCGTACGGCCGCCGATGCTGAGCGTGTTGGGTTCCGGCCGCTTTCCTGATTGCCTGCGGTTTCGCCGGGGCAACCAGAAAAGCTGTGTCTCGGCGGCCTCTGTGTTTTTGGCGTCGGCTCCGCCGCCGCGGGCGAGATCGCCTTTGAGCGCGCGATCTCGCGGCGTGGTTGAGTTAAGTCTTACCCAGCAACGAAAGAAGGCCTCCCCGCGCGAAGCGGGGAGGCCTTCTTTCGTGTCAGACCGAGAACTACACGACAGTCCAGGTGTCCTTGCCGCGCAGCAGGCCCTGCAGGTCGGGCTTGCGGGCGGCGCGGGCCTCTTCCACCTGGGCCCGAGCACCGTCGTCGTAGGTCGGGCGCTCGACCTGGCGCAGGATGCCCGTGGGGACGTGCGTCAGGTTCTGGTCGCCCAGGCGGGTCAGCGCGAAGGCGTACGACGTGTCCGCGATGGTCGGGTTGTGGACGACCAGGTTGTCCTCGCCGATGTCGCTCACCTTGGCGACGTCCAGGCCACCCCACTCGCCGCGGCGGACGCCGAACTCACCCTCGGCGCCGAAGCGCATCGGCTCGCCCGCCTTGAGCGGGATGAGCCGGGAGGCGGCCTCGTCCTTGTCCTTGAGGACGTCGAACGCGCCGTCGTTGAAGATGGGGCAGTTCTGGTAGATCTCGACGATCGCCGAGCCGCGGTGGCGGGCCGCCGCCTCGAGAACCTCGGTGAGGCCCTTGCGGTCGGAGTCCAGCGCGCGGCCCACGAACGACGCCTCGGCGCCGATCGCCAGCGACAGCGGGTTGAACGGCGTGTCCACCGAACCCATCGGGGTCGACTTGGTGACCATGCCCTGGCCCGAAGTGGGCGAGTACTGGCCCTTGGTCAGGCCGTAGATCCGGTTGTTGAACAGCAGGATCTTGATGTTCACGTTGCGGCGCAGCGCGTGGATCAGGTGGTTGCCGCCGATGGACAGCGCGTCGCCGTCGCCGGTGACGACCCACACCGACAGGTCCGGGCGCGTGGTGGCCAGGCCGGTCGCGATCGACGGCGCGCGGCCGTGGATCGAGTGCATGCCGTAGGTGTTGAGGTAGTACGGGAAGCGCGACGAGCAGCCGATGCCCGAGATGAACACGATGTTCTCGCGCTTGAGGCCCAGCGTCGGCAGGAACGACTGCACGGCGTTGAGCACCACGTAGTCACCGCAGCCCGGGCACCAGCGCACTTCCTGGTCGGACTTGTAGTCCTTGGCCTTCTGCGGCTCGTCGGTGGTGGGAACGAGGTCCAGACCGCCGAGCTGCGGCAGTCCGAGGTCGATGGCGGTCACTTGACGCCCTCCGGGATGGTGCTGGTGATGATGTCGGCGAACACGTTCTGCAGCTCTTCGGCCTTGAACGGCAGCCCCGCCACCTTGGTGTACGAGTGCACGTCCACCAGGAACTTCCCGCGCAGCAGCAGCGCGAGCTGGCCCAGGTTCATCTCCGGCAGCACGACCTTGTCGTAGGACCGGAGCACCTCGCCCAGGTTCGCGGGCAGCGGGTTGAGGTGCCGCAGGTGCGCCTGCGCGATCGGCATGCCCAGCTTCCGCACGCGCCGGCAGGCCGCGCCGATCGGGCCGTAGGACGAGCCCCAGCCGAGCGCGAGCACGCGCGCCTTGCCGCCCGACGGGTCGTCGACCGCCAGGTCGGGCACGTCGATGCCGTCGATCTTGGCCTGGCGCAGCCGCACCATCTTCTCGTGGTTGTCCGGGTCGTAGGAGATGTGCCCGGTGCCGTCGGCCTTCTCGAGGCCGCCGATGCGGTGCTGCAGCCCCGGCGTGCCCGGCACAGCCCACGCGCGCGCCAGCGTCTCCGGGTCGCGCACGTACGGCCAGAACTCACCGGATCCGTTGTCGGAGTTGGGTTCCTGCGCGAACTCCACACGCAGGTCCGGCAGGTCCTCGACGTTCGGGACGAGCCACGGCTCGGAGCCGTTGGCGATCGCGCCGTCGGACAGCAGCAGCACCGGCGTGCGGTACTTCAGCGCGATCCGCGTGGCCTCCAGCGCCGCGTCGAAGCAGTCGGCGGGGGAGAGCGGCGCGATGATCGGCACGGGCGACTCGCCGTTGCGCCCGAACATCGCCTGCAGCAGGTCGGCCTGCTCGGTCTTGGTCGGCAGACCCGTGGACGGGCCGCCGCGCTGCACGTCGATGACCACGAGCGGCAGCTCCGTCATCACGCCGAGCCCGATGGTCTCCGACTTCAGCGCGATGCCCGGGCCGGACGTCGAGGTCACGCCCAGCGCGCCGCCGTACGAGGCGCCCAGCGCTGCGCCGATGCCGGCGATCTCGTCCTCGGCCTGGAACGTGATGATGCCGAAGTTCTTGTGCTTGGACAGCTCGTGGAGGACGTCCGACGCCGGGGTGATCGGGTAGGTGCCCAGCAGGATCTGCAGCCCGGACTGCTGCCCGGCCGCCACGATCCCGTACGCCAGCGCCGTGTTGCCGGTGATCTGCCGGTAGGTGCCCTGGTCGAGCTTCGCCGGCGCGACCTCGAACGTCGTGGCGAACGACTCGGTGGTCTCGCCGTAGTTCCAGCCCGCGCGGAAGGCCAGGATGTTGGCCTCGGCGATGTCCGGCTTCTTCGCGAACTTCTCGCGCAGGAACCGCTCCGTGCCCTCGGTCGGCCGGTGGTACATCCACGAAAGCAGCCCGAGCGCGAACATGTTCTTGCACCGCTCGGCGTCCTTCTTGCCGAGACCGGTGTCGGCGAGCGCGCCCTGTGTCAGGGTCGACATGGCGACCCGGTGGACCTGGAAGGCCGACAGCGTGTCGTCGTCGAGCGGGTCGTTGTCGTACCCGACCTTCACGAGGTTGCGCTTGGAGAACTCGTCGGTGTTGAGGATGATCGTGCCGCCCTGCGGGACGTCGCGCAGGTTCGCCTTCAGCGCCGCGGGGTTCATCGCCACCAACACATCGGGCCGGTCGCCGGGCGTGAGGATGTCGTAGTCGGCGAAGTGCACCTGGAACGACGAGACGCCCGGGATCGTGCCTTGTGGCGCGCGGATCTCGGCGGGGAAGTTCGGCATCGTCGACAGGTCGTTGCCGAAGGCCGCGGCCTCGGACGTGAACCGGTCGCCCGTCAGCTGCATGCCGTCGCCCGAGTCACCGGCGAACCGGATGACCACCCGGTCCAGCTTGCTGACTTCGGTCGACCTCGAGCTGGTCAGGGAAGCGCTGCTGTGACCGTTGCCGGCCGCGGTGCTTCCCGGACCGCCGTTCGCACTCGTGCTCATGGGTCAGGGAATCCCTCTCTCCCGACGTGCTGCGACCCCGGGTCGGCCCCCGGGGAAACGCCCGCCCGGCGATGTCGGCTGGATCACCAGGCCACCCCCGAGGTTACTCGTCGAGGACTCGGGAGTTCCCGAAGTGTGGGGTACCCGGAGTGGAAGCCTTCATCCCGTTACCGGCGGCAAGCGCCATTTGTTACCTGTAACCGATGGTAACGGGATTTCCGGGGGATCCGCAGTGACGCACGTCTCCCTCTGATGGGCCACACAAACCGGATTTCCCGGTCTGTGGCATGGACGATGCCACCGAATGGACTGGTCCCGCATCTGCGTCCCGGCATGTGGATAAGTTCATTCGAGTTCCCGATGAAGCCCGGTGGTCCGGACAGGTCCGCCGGTCAGCTCTGCGGGTTCGGCGGCCGTTCCAGCAGCCGCGACAGGACGACCGTCGAAACGGTGCGGTCGATGATCTCCAGCCCCCGCAGCCGCTCGAGCGCCGTCTCGAGGTGGTGGATGTCCGCGGCGCGCAGGTGCACGATCGCGTCGGCCGCGCCCGAGACCGTGTAGGCGGCCACGACCTCCGGCAGTGGTTCAAGGCGCGCGCGGATGCGGGCGGGCGTGACGTTGCCCTGGCAGTGCACCTCTACGAAGGCCTCGGTGCCCCAGCCGAGCGCCTCCGGGTCGACGACCGCCGTGAAGCCGCGCAGCACGCCGGTTTCCAACAGCCGGTCGACGCGGCGCTTGACCGCCGGGGCGGACAACCCGACGACTTTGCCGATCTCGGCGTAGCTGGACCGCGCGTTGGCCACCAGGCAGGAAACGATTCGCTGGTCGATGGTGTTCACACGCAATGTTTAGCAGGTATGTGCGCAGCGAACAGAGATTGATTGCACGATTAGGCCGACCTTACCCTTCAATCATGCAGGCAGAGTCTGTGCAGCGAGTGCCCACCACCCGCCGTTACCTGATGTGCCCGCCGCGGTTCTTCGCGGTGGACTACGTGATCAACCCCTGGATGGACCCGACCGCGCCGGTCAGCGCCGACGTCGCGGTGGCGCAGTGGACCGAGCTGCGCGACACCTACCGCCGTCTGGGCCACACCGTCGAGGAGATCGAGCCGCAGCCGGGCCTGCCCGACATGGTGTTCGCGGCGAACTCCGGCACCGTCGTGGACGGGCGCGTGCTCGGTTCGCGCTTCCGGGCGCCGCAGCGCGCGGCCGAGGCCGAGCACTTCCGCCGGTGGTTCGTGGAGCACGGCTACCGCGACCTGACGATGCCGGAGCGCATCAACGAGGCCGAGGGCGACTTCGCCTGGACGGGCAAGCTGCTGCTCGCCGGCACCGGCTTCCGCACCGACCCGGCCGCGCACGCGGAGGCGCAGGAGGTGCTCGGCGTGCCCGTGGTGTCGCTGAGCCTGGTCGACCCGCGGTACTACCACCTCGACACGGCGCTGTTCGTGCTCACCGAAGCCGACGCTGGGACCGACACCACGGCGGCGCAGATCGCCTACTACCCGGCGGCCTTCTCGTCGGGCTCGCAGCGCGTGCTGCGGCGCCTGTTCCCCGACGCCGTGATCGCCACGGCCGCCGACGCCGAGTGTTTCGGCCTCAACGGCGTCTCCGACGGGCGCAACGTCGTGCTGCCCCTGGAGGCCGTCGGGCTGGGCGCGCAGCTGGCCGCGCGGGGCTACGAGCCCGTCTACCAGGACATTTCCGAACTGCGGAAGGCCGGCGGCGGGCCGAAGTGCTGCACTTTGGAGATTCGCAAATAACTTTGTGTAGATAGTGTAACTACTCCATTTGCCAATTCGATTAATCGACGTACAGGAGGTCCGACGCTCCGAACCGGGACGAGGTGCGATGGTCAACTTCGCCGTGCACGGCATCGGCAGACCCCAGCGCGCGCTCGATCCGGGCGAAGACGAGCGCTGGATCACGGTGGAGCAGTTCGACACCTTGCTGGACGTCGTCGCGAAGTGCCCTGAATCGCGGCTGACCTTCGATGACGGCAACATCTCGGACATCGAGGTCGCGTTGCCGAAGTTGGTGCAGCGCGGGCTGCGTGGGGAGTTCTTCCCGCTCGCCGGCCGGGTCGGCTCGCGGGGGTTCGTGGATCGTGCCGGGTTGCGTGAGCTCGTCGCGGCCGGGATGGACGTCGGGTCGCACGGCTGGGACCGGTTCGGTGCGCGGCGGTTCGAGGAACGCGTGTTGCGGCGGGAGCTTGATGCGGCGCCGCGGTTGCTGGGGGAGCTGAGTGGGCGGGCGGTGTGCCGGTACTCCCTGTCCGGGCGTCGGGTGGACCGGCGCGTGCTGGGGCGGTTGAGGGCGGCCGGTGCGACGCGGGTGTATGCCGGTTCCGGTCCTGGTAGTTCGAGTGTTCGCGGCGGGGAGTGGTTGCAGAACCGCGTCGAGGTGCATCGGGATCTGGATCGCGAGTGGGCAGAGGGTGTGCTGGTGGGTCGGTACGGGCACCGCTGGCCGGGCCGGTTGACGGGACTTCTGACGTTCTGAGTCGGCGATCCTTCGCGGGACGGCTCACGTTGGTGCCGGGCGGGGGCCGGGTGCTGGCGGCGGTGCGTCGTCGGCTTGCGTTGGGTGGGGGTCCCCTGCGCTGAGCTGTGTACCGGTGTTCGGGACTTCGGTTTTCCGGTTTCGTGAACGGTTTCCTGGTGCACCAGCGGTTTCGTCAAGCGTTGCCAGCTGGTGGGAAAACCACTGACGGCCGGCCCTTGTCACCGTGCGCGCCCGGGTGCATCCTGTGCGCTACGCCGCAAACAGTAAGGAAACTTTCCTAACTAACAGTTTCTCTTGACTGACAGGGAGCCTCGATGAGGAAGCTGATCCTGTTCGCGACCATGGCGATCGCCGCCGCGGTGATGCCGGCGGCGGTGGCGTCGGCCTCGGCCGCTGGGACGCCGGCGGGTCCGGACCACGCCCAGGTCGCCGCGGCACCGGCCGCGGGCCCGACGGCGGCGCAGCTGCTGGCGAAGACCAACAGCTGCAACCAGATCTCGAACGGCAAGTACAAGACCGACGAGGACGCGGGCTCCAAGACCGTCGCCGTGTGTGACGCCAACGGGGCCGTGTTCTGGAAGGCCGACATGGACATCGACTGCGACGGGCAGCGCACGTCGCAGTGCAACGAGGACACCGACTGCTGTTTCCAGGGCGACACGGCGTTCCACCAGAGCGACGGAAAGCCGCTGAATGCTGCGACGTTGCCCTACATCGTCGTGCCGAGCTCCAGCGGCACGTGGAACTACTCGTCCTCCGGTCTCAAGGGCGGCGGTTCCTGTGCGGTGATCTACAACGGGAAAGTCGAATACACCGTCATCGGTGACACCGGGCCGACCGGGATCATCGGCGAGGCTTCGTACGCGACGGCCAAGGACCTCGGCATCAACCCCGACCCGTCCAACGGCGGCACCGACTCCGGTGTGACCTACATCTGCTTCAAGAACTCGAAGGTCTCGCCGATCGAGAACCACGGCACGGCCACGAGCACCGGCCAGAACCTGGCCGGCACGTTCGTGAACAACAACTGAGCCTGACGAACAACGGCGCCGGGGAGGCTTTGTCGAGCTTCCCCGGCGCTTCGTCGATTCCTGGCAGAAATGGCGCTACGGCAACGAAAATGTTGTCGAGACCACTACGAGAGGCCGAAAAAGCGCACAATCGATACGCAAATCCGGTTGCCATTTCTCCACTGGCCTGAACGGGTAACGAACTGCGTCCGCGCGCCGACCAAGGGATCAGCGAATGCGGGCGGAGGTTCAAGCGTGAGGATCAGTGTCTTCGGGCTGGGGTACGTGGGGTGTGTGTCCGCGGCCTGTCTGGCGGGGAACGGGCACGAGGTCGTCGGGGTCGACGTGAACCCGGTGAAGGTCGACCTGGTGACGCGCGGCAACGCGCCGGTGGTCGAGGAACGCATCGGTGAGCTGACGGCCGAGGTCGTGGCGTCGGGGGCGCTGCGCGCGACGACCGACGTGGCCGAGGCGGTGGCGGCGACCGACGTGTCGCTGATCTGCGTGGGCACGCCTTCGGCGCCCAACGGCAGCCTCTCGACCGAGTACCTCGAGCGTGTGGCCGACGAGATCGGCGAAGCGTTGGCGCACAAGGGGTCCCGCCACACGGTGGTGTTCCGCAGCACGATGCTGCCGGGCACCTGTCTCGACCTGCTGGTGCCGATCCTGGAGAAGTCCAGCGGCCGAACCGCGGGCGTCGACTTCGGCGTGGCGGTGAACCCGGAGTTCCTGCGCGAGGGCACCAGCGTGCGCGACTTCTTCGACCCGCCCAAGACCGTGATCGGCGAGCTCGACACGGCCAGCGGCGACATCGTGGCCGAGCTCTACACGGGCCTGCCCGGCGACGTCTTCCGCGTGCCGATCCCGGTGGCGGAGATGACCAAGTACGCCGACAACGCCTTCCACGGCTTGAAGATCGGCTTCGCCAACGAGCTCGGCGCCGTGTGCCGCGCGCTGGGACTCGACTCGCACAAGGTGATGGACGTCTTCCTCGCCGACCGCAAGCTCAACGTTAGCCCCGCGTACCTGCGCCCGGGCTTCGCGTTCGGCGGTTCGTGCCTGCCGAAGGACCTGCGCGGACTGGTCTACGCCGCACGCCGCGCCGACGTGTCGGTGCCGATCCTCGAGCACGTGCTGCCCTCGAACGAAGATCACCTGCAGCGCGCGTTCGACCTCGTCGCGCGCACCGGCAAGCGCAAGGTCGGGCTGTTCGGCCTGTCGTTCAAGCCGGGCACCGACGACCTGCGCGAGAGCCCGCTCGTCGAGCTCGCCGAGCGGCTGCTGGGCAAGGGCTTCGAGCTCAAGATCTACGACGCCAACGTGAGCCTCTCGCGGCTCATGGGCGCCAACCGCGAGTACATCGAGAGCCGGCTGCCGCACCTCGGTCAGCTGCTCGCGAGCTCGGTCGAAGAGGTGCTGGAGCACGCCGAGGTGTGCCTCGTCGGCACCGCCGACCCGGCCGTGCTGGCCGCTCTTCCCCACGGTGGCGAGCAGACGCTCGTCGACCTCGTCCGCCTCCCCGACGCCGAGGTGCGCCGGGCCGAAGAGGGATACGTCGGCCTTGCCTGGTGACAAGAAAAAAGCCCTGATCCTGGTCGAGAACCTCTCGGTTCCGTTCGACCGCCGCGTGTGGCAGGAGTGCCAGACGCTGCGCGACGCCGGCTGGGAGGTGCACGTGATCTGCCCGCAGGGCACCAAACGCGACACCGAACCCGAAGCCGTGATCGACGAGGTGCACATCCACCGCTACCCGCTCAAGGCGGCGACCGGTGGCCCCGCCGGCTACCTGCAGGAGTACGGCTCCGCGGTGTGGCACACGTTGCGGCTGGCCCGCAAGGTCGGCCCCGTCGACGTGGTCCACGCCTGCAATCCGCCGGACCTGCTGTTCCTCGTGGCGCGGATGCTCAAGCGCCAGGGCGCGAAGTTCATCTTCGACCAGCACGACCTCGTGCCGGAGCTGTACTTGTCGCGCTTCGACCGTGGTCAGGACCTGCTCTACCGCGGCGTCTGCGCGCTCGAGCGCTCCACCTACCGCGCGGCCGACGTCGTGATCGCCACCAACGAGAGCTACCGCCAGGTCGCCCTCATCCGCGGCGGCAAGCGGCCCGAGGACGTGTTCGTGGTCCGCAGCGCGCCCGTGGTCGAGCGCTTCCACGAGGTGGCGGTGGAGCCGGAGCTCAAACGCGGCAAACCGCACCTGCTCTGCTACCTCGGCGTGATGGGGCCGCAGGACGGCGTGGACTACGCGTTGCGTGCGCTGGCTTCCCTGCGTGACGAGATCGGCCGCGACGACTGGCACGCCGTGTTCGTGGGCGCCGGCGACGCGTTCGACGACGTGGTGGCGCTGTCGAAGGAACTGGGCCTGGAGAACCAGGTCGAGTTCACCGGTCGCGTCTCCGACGCCGACCTGTTGCGCTACCTGTCCGCGGCCGACGTGTGCCTTTCGCCCGACCCGCTCAACCCGCTCAACGACGTGTCGACCATGAACAAGATCATGGAGTACATGGCGATGAGCAAACCCATCGTCTCGTTCGAACTACGCGAGGCCCGCGTCTCCGCGGGTGAGGCCGCTCTCTACGCGCCGGCCAACGACGTCACCGAGTTCGCGAAGCTCGTCGCCGTGCTGCTCGACGACCCGGGCGAGCGCGTCCGGATGGGGGAACTCGGCAAGGCGCGGGTCAGCGGGCCACTGGCCTGGGCGAACTCACAGAAAGCCCTGCTCGCCGCGTACGAGCGGGCTGCGCGCTGAGCCCACGTGCTTGATCGCGGTTTGAACAAGGTTCGTGCGTTCGGTGTAACCAACGCCTCCAGCACGACGACGGGGTCAGTGACCGGTACGCCACTTTCGGAGGGGAGACCCCGGTTTTGAGTGACGACACGGTACGACTTTCGATGGTGGGACAGGTTCTGCGCAGACGCTGGAGGGCGCTGCTGATCCTGGTGGTCGTGGGGGCGGGCGTCGGTGCGGGTGCTTCTGTCGTGCTCTCGCCCGGTTACGAGACCACGGCGAGCGTGCTCCTGCAGGGCCCGCGCCAGGCCGACGAGCTGCTGACGCAGGCCCAGGTGGCCACCAGCTCGGTGGTGCTGGACCGCGCGGCCGCGGCGCTCGGCATGCGCGAGGCCGGTCCGGACCTCCAGAAGAAGGTCACGGCCTCGGTGGCGCAGGGCAACGTCGTGGCGATCAGTGCTTCGAGCGACAGCCCGGAGCGCGCGCAGCAGCTGGCCGATCAGGTGGCCAAGGAGTTCGTGAAGTACTCCACGCAGCTGCTGTCCAACTCGGCCGGCTCGTCGGCCCAGCTCGCGCAGGAGCAGCGGGAGGCGCTGCGCCAGCAGGTGGCGCAGACCAACCAGCGCATCCTCGACCTGTCCCGTTCGGTGTCCGACGGCCAGACGGTGGAGGGCGTGCAGGTCCGCACGGAGCTGCAGGGCCTGCGCACCTCGCTGGAGCAGGCGATGAACAACCTCGACGCGGCCGACGCGGCCACGGGCGCCGGCAACATGGTCGTGATGGGGCCGTCGGAGAAGCCGACCTCGCAGGCTCCGCCCACGCTGCCGCAGCTTGCCGGGGGCGGCGCGATCCTGTTCTTCCTCATCGGCCTGCTCAGCTACCTCTTCGGGGCGCGCAGCGACCGCCGGCCGCGCAGTGAGACGGAGATCGGCTCGGCGCTGGGTGCGCCGGTGCTGGCGAGCGTCGACGTGCCGGAGACCGGTGAGCCTGAGCGCACCGCCGGCTTCCGGGGCGCGCTGCGCCGGATCACGGGCAGCGACAAGCCGTGGAACCTGCCGGAGGTGCCGGCTTCGGCCGACGAGTCCAGCCGTGAGGTGCGGTACCGCCGGGTGTTCGCCCGGCTGGGCACCGACCGCGACGGCGTGCTGCGGCTGCTCGTGCTCGTCGCCGCGGGCGACAGCGCGGCGCGGCGCGCGGCGACTCAGTTCGCGAAGGTCGCCGAGACCGAGCGCGTGCGGGTGGAGCTGACGATCACGGAGGTCACCGTGGGCTCCGGCGTGCAGCCGACCGTGCCCGACGGCACCGCCGGCGTGCTCGCGGTGCTCTCGGTCGGCAGCCGCAGCGCGTGGGAGCTCGTGGCGATCGCCGAGGCGTGCGCCGACGCGGGCCACGAAGTGCTCGGCGCCGTGCTCACGCGTCAGGTCCGTGTCACCGGGAAACCGCGCAGAGAACCCGCCTCGGCGGATCCACCCCAGGTCCCGGTGGACCGTGACGCGATGGCAGGTTCGTCATGACCAGTTCGCAGAGCTCCTCGCCACCACTGATCGACCTGCAGAGAATCGTCGTCGCCGTGCGCCGGCACCGCCGGCTGTGGGTCGCCTTCGCGTTGCTGGGCCTGGTGGTCGGCGGCGCGGTGGCCGTGCTGCTGCCGGCCCCGCCGACCGCGGTCACCAAGGTGATCGTGATCCATCCGGACGACTCGCCGACCGACAGCGGCACGCTGATGCGCACCGACGTCGCCGTGCTGGAGACCGCGAAGATCGCGTCGGCCGCGCTGCAGAAGGTGCACAGCACCGAGGCGACCGAAGACTTCCTGAAGGACTACACCGGCCTCGGCCTGACCAACAACGTCATGCAGGTGACGGTCACGGCCAAGACCAAGGAAGACGCTGTCGCCAAGGCGCAGGCGCTGGCCGACGTCTTCATCGCCGACCACGTGCAGCGCAACCAGGCCGCCGCGACCGCGCAGGCCAAGGCGCTGCTCGACCAGCGCACGCAGGCGCAGCAGGAGCTGGCGCAGATCGACTCGCAGGCCGCTACCGAGGCGGACAAGGGCAGCCGCGCGAACGCCGGCACGCTGGAGCAGCTGTACACGCAGCGCGCGGACCTCGTGTCGAAGATCGCCGACCTGCAGAACCAGGCGCAGCAGGCGGGCATCGGCACACCGCAGGTGGCCGCGGGCACGCAGATCGTGGACGCGCCGGCGATCCAGAAGGTGTCGTTGCTCAAGACGGTCGCCACCAACGGCGCCATCGGCTTCGCGCTCGGCCTCGCCCTCGGGCTGGCCCTGGCGATGGTCACCGCGCTCGTGCGCGACCGGCCGGTGCTGCGGCGCGAGGTCTCCGAGCACCTCGGTGCGTCGGTGATCGCGCAGCTGCCGTCGAAGCTGCGCGGCCCGAAACGGTTGTGGGCCAAGTCGAAGCCGGTGGTCGAACGCAAGCGCGTGGCCGTGACGCTCGTGCGGGCGGCCCGGGCCGAACGCGGGCCGCTGTCGTTGCTGGAGCTCGGCGCGCCCGGCGTGGCCGCGGGGCTCGCGGTGGACATGGCGGCGGAGCTGGCCGAGGACGGGCCGGTCGTGGTGATCGACGACCTGCCGCGTCACGACGCGAAGCGCCTGACCGTGGCCGGCGACGTGAAGGTGGTCGAGGTCGGGGACCCGTCGATCAAGCGCGCGGTGTACCGGCTCGGCGTGGGCACGGTCGCGCCCGGCACGGCGTGGACGGACCTGGAGTACCTCGGCACGGAGACGGTGCTGGTCGTGCGCTCGGGCCACGCGAACACGCTGTGGCTGCACACCGTGGCCCGGCAGCTCGCCGACTGCGGCATCCCGATCCTGGGTGTAGTGCTCGTCGATCCGGACCCGAAGGACCAGACCGACGGGACGCTGTGGGACGGCCTGCACACCGCGTTGCGCGGGCGGGCGTCCGTGGTGGTGGCCAAGCAGATCGAGAAGCCGGCCGAGCCGCTGCGGAAGTTCGTGGAGCAGGAACCGGAGAAGCCGATCGACTGGCCGGTCGAGCACGACGTGAACGACGCGGCGACCACCATCGAGGCGTCGGTCGTCAAACCGGCCAAGCCCGCCGTGCCCGTCGAAACGAAGGGCCACCTCGAAGCGCCGACCCGCCGGCTCAGCCCGGTGCCGCGCAAGCCCGAGGAGCGCGCGCCGGAACAGCGCAAGTCCGAGCCCGGCAACTCCGAGATGCCGACCAAGAAGTTCGCGCCCGTCCAGTCCGGTCCGGAAAGCTAGAGAGGGTCACGAACATGTGCGGCATCGCAGGTGCCTACCACTGGCCGGACGGCGGCCCGCTCACCGATCGGCTCACGAAGTGCCTCGCGCACCGAGGGCCGGACGGTTCGGGGCGCTACGACCACCGCGCCGGCGCCGGAGAAGTCCACTTCGGACACCGCAGGCTGTCGATCGTCGACCTGTCCGAGACGGGCGCGCAGCCGATGGTGGCCGAGGGGCTCGCGCTGACGTACAACGGCGAGCTCTACAACGCCCCGGAGCTGCGCGCGGAGCTGGAGGGCAAGGGCGTGCGGTTCCGCGGCACGTCCGACACCGAGGTGCTGCTGCGCGCGTGGCGCGAGTGGGGCGTCGACTGCCTGCCGCGGCTGCGCGGGATGTTCGCGTTCGGCGTCTTCGACGAACGCACCGGTGAGCTCACGCTGGTGCGCGACCAGCTGGGCATCAAGCCGCTGTTCTTCGTGCGGCGAAACGGTGGCGTGGCGTTCTCCTCGGAGCTCAAGGCGCTGGCCACCGAGCTCGGCGGCACGCTGGAAGTCGACAAAGCGGCGCTCATCGCATCGCTGCTGTACTACTGGGTGCCCGACAGCCGCTGCGCGTACCGCGAGGTCGAGAAGCTGCAGCCCGGCGCGTGGGTGCGCTTCCGTCCGGACGGCACGAGCGAGCGCGGCGCCTACTGGTCGCTGCGCCAGGTCGCCGAGGAAGGCGAGGCGTATCGGGTTCAGGGGGGTGGCGACGTCGACCTCCACGAGGTGATCGCCGACTCCACGAGCAAGCACCTGCTCTCCGACGTCCCGGTCGCCACGTTCCTCTCCGGCGGCCTCGACTCCAGTTACCTCACCGGGCTCGCCGCGCGGCAGCAGCCCGGGATCTCCGCGTACACCATCGGTTTCCGCGCCGAGGACGCCAAGTTCGAGGCGATGCCGGACGACTTGAAGTACGCCAGGATCGTCGCCAAGCAGTTCGGTGTCGACCTGCACGAGATCGAGATCGCGCCGCAGGTGCTCGACCTGTTGCCGCGCATGACCTACCACCTCGACGAGCCCATCGGCGACCCCGCGGCCATCAACTCGTTCCTCATCTGCTCGGCGGCGCGGGAGGCCGGCGTGAAGGTGATGCTGTCCGGGATGGGCGCCGACGAGATGTTCGCCGGCTACCGCAAGCACTACGCGAACCAGCTCGCCCTGCGTTACCAACGCGTTCCCGGCCTGGTGCGCAAGCCGATCGAAACCGTCGTGGACCGCCTGCCCGTCGCGTCTGCCAGCCGCGGTTACCGCACGGTGCGGTTCGCCAAGCGGTTCCTGTCGTTCGCGGAGCTGCCGGAGGAGACGGCGTTCCGGCGCAGCTACACGATGTACGACCGCGGCGAGCTGCTCGACCTCGTGAACCCGGACCTGGCCGCCGACGTCGACGACGTGCTCACCGAACACGCGGACACGTACCACGACCAGGCGCTGAGCGACTACGTCAACCGCATGTGCCTGGCCGACACGCGGATGTTCCTGCCCGGCCTGAATCTCACCTACACCGACCGCTCGACGATGGCCGCCTCCACCGAGGTGCGCACGCCGTTCGTCGACGTCGAGGTGGTCAAGGCGGCGTTCCGGGTGCCGGGAAACAAGAAGATCGTCGGCCGCCAGGGCAAGGCGGCGCTCAAGGAAGCCGCGCTGGCGATCCTGCCGAAGGAGATCGTCTACCGCCCGAAGGGTCTATTCAGCGCCCCGCTGCGGGCCTGGATGAGCCGCGACCTGGCCCCGCTGGTGCGGGAGGTCGTGAACGAGGGCGTGCTCGTCGAATCCGGGTTCCTGCAGCGGGAGGCCCTGCAGAAGCTCGTGGCCGAGGACGCCGCCGGGCAGCAGGACCGCGCGAAGCACCTCTGGCACGTGTTGACCCTTGAGTACTGGTACCGCGCCGCGTCTTCGACGACTATTCCGAGCAGCTAGGAGTGCTGTGAAGCAGGTAGTGCAGAACTACAAGAGCGGGGAGCTGGCCCTCCTCGACGTCCCGGTCCCGGCGTGCAAGCCGGGTGGCGTGCTCGTGCGCACGGTGTACTCGCTGATCTCGACCGGCACCGAGATGATGAAGGTGTCCGAGGCGAGCATGTCGATGATCGGCAAGGCGCGCTCGCGGCCGGACCAGGTCGCCAAAGTCATGCAGAGCGTCGCCACCAACGGCCTCGCCGCCACCTACCGCAAGGTCACCAGCAAGCTCGACTCCTACACGCCGCTCGGCTACTCGCTGTCCGGCGTGGTTGTGGAGGTCGGTGCCGGGATCGACGACGTCGCGGTGGGCGACGTCGTGGCGTGCGCGGGCAACGAGCACGCGCTGCACTCCGAGCTCAACTGGGTGCCCAAGAACCTCTACGCGCGCGTGCCCGCAGGCCTCGAACCGCGCCACGCGGCGTTCGGCACGGTCGGCTCGATCGCGATGCAGGGCGTGCGCCGCGGCGAGCCGCAGCTCGGTGACCTCGCGCTGGTGATCGGGCTCGGCCTGATCGGGCAGCTCGTGGTGCAGCTGCTGGTCGCCTCCGGCGTACGCGTCGTCGGCGTGGACCCGGACCCGTCGCGGTGCGAACTGGCCGAGCGGCTCGGTGCGCTGACCTGCGCGCACCCGGGCTCGGGCACGGTGGACAACGCCGTCGCGGAGCTGTCCGGCGGCCACGGTGTGGACCAGGTTTACCTGGCCGCGGGTGGCGCCTCGAACGACCCGGTGGAGCTGGCCGCACGGCTCGCGCGCGACCGCGGCCGCGTGGTCGACATCGGCAAGATCTCGCTCAACCTGCCGTGGAACGCCTACTACGAGAAGGAACTCGACGTCCGCTTCTCGCGTTCGTACGGGCCGGGCCGCTACGACCCGGAGTACGAGCTCGAGGGCCGCGACTACCCGATCGGCTACGTGCGCTGGACCGAGCGCCGCAACATCGAGTGCTTCCTCGACCTGGCCGCGCGCGACAAGCTCGACGTCGAACCGCTGATCACGCACACCGCCGACTTCTCGACGGCCGTGGAGACGTACAAGTCGCTGCAGGACGGTGAGCTCAAGGCCGTCGCGGTGCTCTTCCAATACCCGGACGGCCCGGAAGGCGAAGCCGACCCGGTGGTCTCCTCGGTCGCGCTGCCCGCGGAGACGGGCACCCGCGCGACTCCGCGTGGCCGCCTGCGCGTCGGGTTCGTCGGTGCCGGCAACTACGCGTCGTCGATGCTGCTGCCGCACCTGGTCGCCCACGACCGCGTGGCACTGTCCGAAGTGGTCACCACGTCGGCGCTCTCGGGTGCCAACGCGAAGCGCAAGTTCGGCTTCGCTCGCGCCACCACGGACCTCGACGCGCTGCTCGCCGACGAGTCGGTGGACACGCTGTTCGTGGTGACGCGCCACAGCTCGCACGCCGAGCTCACCCGCCGCGCGTTGCTCGCCGGCAAGGCCGTTTTCGTGGAGAAGCCGCTGGCGCTGTCGGAGAAGGAGCTGCGCGGGATCGTCGAGGCCATCGAGGAGTCGGGCAACAACCGGCTGCAGGTCGGCTTCAACCGCCGCTTCGCGCCGCTGCTCAACGAGGCCAGGATGCAGTTCGGTCCCCGGTTGGGCCCGGCTTCGGTGCGCTACCTCGTGAACGCGGGCCGCCTGGAGTCCACCAGCTGGTACAACCAGGCCGACTCCGAGGGCTCCCGGTTCGTCGGCGAGGGCGGCCACTTCATCGACACGGTGAGCTGGTTCCTCGGCAGTGACCCGATCTCGGTCTACGCCACCGCGACCCCGGGCAACGACGACCTGCAGGTGCTGCTCCGCTACGCAGACGGCTCGACCGCGGCCATCAGCTACGTGACCAGCGGCTCCACGTCGTTCCAGAAGGAGACGCTGGAGGTACTGGCCGACGGCAAGGTGCTGAAGTTCGACGACTTCGCCCGCGCCTCGGTGTACGGCAAGAAGCGCTGGGCCAGCTCGCGCATCCCGAAGGGCCGCGACAAGGGCCAGAAGGCCGAGATCGACGCGTTCGTCACGGCGCTGACCACCGGCGTCGCGATGCCGATCGGTGTCGAGTCGCTGGTGAACACCACGCTGGCCACACTCGCCGTGAACCGCAGCCTCGAGACCGGCGCGCCGGTGCGGCTGGAGCCGAAAGAGGTGCTCGGCTGATGGATCCCGCCTGGTACCTGCGAAGACTTTCGGCCATGAGCCCGGCCGAGGTGGCCGGTCGTGCCACCGACGCGTTGCGTAAGCAGCAGTGGCGTGGGGTCGCGAAGCAGAAGGCCACGTGGCTGTCGCACCGCGCATTCGCGCGGCCGGCGAGCGTAGAAGGCGTGTCGGCCGAGGCGCGCGCCGAGCTGCTGGCCACGGCCGAGCGGCTGATGGACGGCCACGCCGAGTACTTCGGTGTGGAGCGCGCGGACCTCGTGACGCCGGACTGGTCGTTCGATCCGAAGACCGGCCGGCACGCGCCCTCCGACGCGTACTCCTTCGACATCGCCTACCGCAGCGAAGACGCGGTCGGCGACATCAAGCAGATCTGGGAGCCGTCGCGCCACCAGCACCTCACCGTGCTGGCCGCCGCGTACGCGCTGACCGGCGAAGACCGCTACGCCCACCGCGTGGCCGACCACCTGAAGTCCTGGTGGGCGGCCAACCCGCCGATGCGTGGCGTGCACTGGGTGAGCGGCATCGAGCTCGGCATCCGCCTGCTGTCGTGGGTCTGGGTGCGCCGGCTGCTCGACGGCTGGACCGGCGCGTCCGGTCTGTTCGAGGACAATCCCGAGGCACTGCACCAGATCTGGCACCACCAGCGCTGGCTCGCGGCGTTCCCGAGCCGGGGTTCGTCCGCGAACAACCACGTGATCGCCGAGGATGCCGGCCAGCTTGCGGCCGCGTGCGCGTTCGGCTGGTTCCCCGAGTCGCCCGCCTGGCGCGACGCGGCGCTGAAGTCGCTGGACACGCAGCTGCAGGCCAACACGTTCGCTTCCGGGCTCAACCGCGAGCTGGCCACGGAGTACCACGGCCTGGTCCTGGAACTGGGTCTCGCGGCCGCGCTGGAAGCCAGCCCGGTCGTGCCGGAGTCGACCTGGCTCGTGCTGCGCCGGATGTGCGACGCGCTGGCGTCCATTGTGGACTCCCACTTGCGGCCGCCGCGCCAGGGCGACGCCGACGACGGCTACGGCCTGATCGTCGACGGCACCGGCACCAGCCGCTGGGCTTCGCTGCTCGCCACCGGCGACGCGTTGTTCGGCCGGCAGGAGTGGTGGCCGAAGGTGCCGGTCGGCGACGTGCGCACCATGGTGTTCGCCTCGCTCGGCGGTGTCCCCGAGCTCACCGATCCGCGACCCCCGCGGCGGATAGACGACCTTTTCGACGCCGGCATGACGATCCTGCGCACCCCGGCCGAGAACACCGCCGAGCCGGAGATCTGGGTCCGCTGCGACGGCGGCCCCCACGGCTTCCTCGCCATCGCCGCCCACGCCCACGCGGACGCACTGGCGCTGGAGGTCCGCCACAACGGCGTCGACATCCTCGCCGACCCGGGCACCTACTGCTACCACGGCGAACCCGAGTGGCGCTCCTACTTCCGCTCGACGCTCGGCCACAACACGTTGCAGCTCGGCGACACCGACTCCTCGGCGTCCGGCGGGCCGTTCCTGTGGACCCGACACGCGCAGACCCGCACGCTCGCGGTCGGCCCGGTGCGCTGGCGCGCCGAGCAAGACGGCTACGCGCCGGCCGTGCACCGCCGCTGCGTGGAGCTCGAGGACCGGACGCTGACGATCCTCGACGAGGTCGACGGCGACCTGACGCTACCGGCGAAACTGGCCTTCCACCTCGGCCCGCTCGTCGAGGTCACCCTCGACGGCAGCACGGCGCGGCTGAGCTGGCCCGGCCACACGGCAACGTTGGCGCTGCCGCCGACGTTGACCTGGGCCGCGCACCGCGGCGAGACGAACCCGCCGCTCGGCTGGTACTCCGCAGGCTTCGGCCGGCGCGAACCGTCGACCACGCTGATCGGCACGGGTACGGCCGCGGAACCCTTGACCACCACGTTGAGTTTTCAATAGATCGAGAGGATCCACCCGGTGCGATCGACCAGCAGGCTTTTGCTGTTCCTGGGTCTGCTGTGCCCGCTCGTCCTCGCCGGGTGCACGAGCGCGCCCGACGACGACGCCGCGTCGAGCCAGGCCGCGGCGACGTCGGCGGCGCCATCCGGGCCGGTGGCGGCGGTGTGCGACAAGATGCCGCCCGGACCCGCCACCGCGCCCGCGGGCGCGCAGGCCGTGGCGGTGACCGACGACTTCGCCGCGAAGGTCCGCGACGCCGCGGCCGGCACCACGTTCTGGCTCGCGCCGGGCAGCCACCACCTCGGCGACGACCGGTTCGACCAGGTCCAGCCCAAGGACGGCGACGTCTTCATCGGCGGGCCGGGCGCGGTGCTCGACGGGCGCAAGATCAACCAGTACGCCTTCACCGGCCACGCCAAGAACGTGAAGATCACCAACCTCACCGTGCAGAACTTCGTCGCCCCGCGCGACGAAGGCGTGGTGAACCACGACTCCGGCGACGGCTGGGTGATCCAGCACGCCACCGTGCAGGACAACGACGGCGCCGGTCTGATGGCGGGCAACAAGCAGCAGGTGCTCGACAACTGCCTGCGCCGCAACGGCCAGTACGGCATGAACGCGTTCTCCGCCGACGACGACATCACCGGGCTGGTGGTGCGTGGCAACGAGATCACCGGCAACAACACCGGTGACTGGGAGAAGAAGATCGACGGCTGCGGCTGCACCGGCGGCATCAAGTTCTGGGCCGTCAACGGTGCCGACGTCGTCGGCAACTGGGTGCACGACAACCGCGGCACCGGCCTGTGGGCCGACACGAACGACAACGACTTCCTCATCGAGGGCAACCTCATCGAGAGCAACGACAGCGCGGCGATCATCTACGAGACCAGCTACAACGCCGTGATCCGCAACAACACGATCCGGCGCAACAACCTCGTCGACGGCCGCGACTACGCCGACCGCGGCGACTCGTTCCCGACCGCGACGATCTACATCTCCGAGTCCGGCGGCGAACCGCGCGTGAAGGCCCGCACGTCGAAGCTCGAGATCTACGGCAACGTGTTCGAGAACAACTGGAACGGCATCACCCTGTGGGAGAACGCCGACCGCTTCTGCAACAGCCCGGCCAACACTTCCAGCGGCGTCTGCACGAAGCTCCAGCCCGACACGGCCAAGTGCGCGGCGCCGGCGATCGCGCAGAAACCGCTGTACGACGACTGCCGCTGGAAGACCCAGCGCGTGGACATCCACAACAACCGCTTCACGCTGCAGCCCTCGGCGATCGGCTGCGAGGAGACGTGCGGGCGCATGGGCCTGCTGTCGAACTTCGGCACCTACCCGGACTGGTCGCCGTACAAGGGTGACGTGGTGCAGAACGCGATCACCTTCAAGCAGGGCAACAGCTGGCACGACAACGCGTACGTGGGGCCGTGGACGTTCATCGCCACGGACATGAGCCACGTCCTCGGCATCGGCGAGTGGGAGGGCGCGCCGTACAACCAGGACGCGCGCACGACGTACCAGCGCAACGGCGGAGGCTGACATGGCACTGCTGACGAGCATCCGGCAACCGACACCGGCGGAGACGGGCGAGCGGACCCCGAAGCTCGTCGGCGCCGCGTGGGCGCTGCTGATCCTCAACACGCTCGGGTCGACCGGCGCGGAGACCGTGATCCCGCTGCCGCGCGCAGTGAGCCAGATCGTGACCATGGGCGCGCTGATGACGGCGTTCGTGATCGCGCTGGCGCTGAACCCGCGGCTGAAGATCCGGCCGAGCGCGTACCTGCTGCTGCTCACGCTGCTGCTGGTCACGAGCACCGTCGCGAGCCTGCACCTGGAAGCCGGGTTCGGGTCGCTGTTCCGGTGCTTCCGCTTCGGGGTGTTCCTCGCGACGCTGTGGCTGCTCACGCGCTGGTGGAACGGGTCGTTCACGTTCGTGCGCCACCACATCAAGATGTTCAGCGCCGTGCTGGTGTCGGTGGCGATCGGGCTCGTGATCGCGCCGGGCAAGGCCATGCCGGAGAGCTACGGCGGCCGGCTCGCGGGCGCGGTGTGGCCGCTGACGCCGCCGCAGGTCGGGCAGTACGCGGCCGTGATCGCAGGTCTGGCGGCGCTGCTGTGGCTGGGCAAGCGCACGACGATGACGAGCGCGTTGATCGTGATCGTGCCCTCGCTGGGGCTGCTTCTGCTCTCGCACACGCGCACGGCGACGCTCGGTCTCGTGGCCGGTCTCGTGGTCGCGCTGCTGTCGCTGGCCATGACGAACTCCCGCGCGCGCAAGGTGTTCACCACGTTCGTGCTGGTGGCGGGCTTCTCCGTGGTGGTGCTCGGCGGGCTGCTGCAAGCGTGGTTCCTGCGCGGGCAGAGCGAGGAGAACTTCTCCAGCCTCACCGGCCGCGCGAAGGTGTGGGACGCGCTGCTGGCCGCGCCGCGCACGGTCAACGAGTACATCTTCGGCGTGGGGCTCACCGACAAGTCCTACGACGGCCTGCCGATCGACAACAGCTGGCTCGCCGTGTACCACGAGCAGGGGTTCACGGGCATCGCGATCGTCGCGTCGTTCCTGCTGGTGCTGGTCGCTGTGGCCGTGCTGCGGCCCCCGTCGCTGGCACGCGCGTGTGCGATCTTCCTGATCACGTACTGCATTTCCGCGTCCTACACCGAGGCCGGGCTCGGTGACGCGTCGCCGTACCTGCTGCACCTGGCGCTGGCCGCGTCGCTGCTGGCCCAGGGCACGGTGCGCGCCGCTTCCGACGAAGAGTTCATTCCGAAGGGGCAGCCCGCATGAAGGTGCTCGTGGTCCACAACCGCTACCGCTCGGAGCAGCCGAGCGGGGAGAACAACGTGGTCGACGCGGAGACGGCTTTGCTGGCGGCCGGCGGCGTTCGGGTTTCGTTGTTCGAGCGGCAGAGCGACGACATCGCTGCCATGTCCTTGCCCCGCAAGGCTTTGGTGCCGGTGCAGGTGCCGTGGAACCGTTCGGCGCGGGCTGAGCTGACGGCTCGGTTGCAGGTCGAGCGGCCGGATGTGGTGCACGTTCACAACACGTTCCCGCTCCTGTCGCCCTCGGTGCTGGCGGCGTGCGCGGACGCGCGGGTGCCGGTGGTGGCGACGCTGCACAACTACGGCATGGTCTGCCCGCCCGGCACGCTCTACCGCGACGGGCGGATCTGCACGGACTGCGTGGGTGGCGCGCCCGTTCCCGCCGTTCGGCACGGGTGTTACCGGGGCTCGCCCGCGGCGACGGTGCCGATGGCCGCGAACCTCCTGCTGAACCGCTCGCGGTGGCGCAGCGACGTGACGCGCTTCTTCTGCATCTCCGACGCCCAGCGGCGGTTGCTCGTGGACGCGGGGATGCCGGCTTCGCGGATGACGGTGAAGCACAACTTCGTGACCGACCCGGGCGTTCGGCGGGTGGGCGAGGGTTCCCACGTGCTGTTCCTCGGCCGGCTGACGGAGGAAAAGGGCGTGCCGCTGCTGATGGCGGCGTGGGACCTGCTCGGCGGTTCACTCGGCTTGCCGCTGGTGATCGCGGGCACCGGGCCGCTTTCGGACGACGTCGCCGCTTGGGCTTCTTCACGCTCGGACGTCTCGTACGTCGGGCTGCAAGACAAGGCGGCTTGCCGGCAGCTCACCGCCTCGGCGGCCGCGGTGGTCGCCCCTTCGGCGTGGCTGGAGGCATTCGGCCTCGTCGTGGTCGAGGCCATGGCCGCCGGCGTGCCGACCGTCGCGCCCGCCCACGGCGCCTTCGAAGAACTGATCTCCGACGGCGTCACCGGCGTCCTTCACGAGCCCGGCTCCGCTTCGGCACTGGCCGACGCCCTTCGCGACGTCCTCGCCGACCCCGAACGCAACCACAAGATGGGCGACGCCGCCCGCCGGCGCTACGACGAGGACTTCACCCCCGCCGTGGGTTTCCGGCGGTTGGTCGAGGGCTACGAGGCCACGATCGCCGCCTACCGCCCGGCTTGACACCGAGGTGACGAAAGCCGCCGTACGGTTCTCCTCGGCGGGTTGTCCGCTTGCTGCTCGGTCCGGTCAGGGTTCCGCGGGGTGAAAGGGCGCTCGGCTCGATGAGAGATTCCGCTCGATGAGATCCGCCGTCCGCGCGGCGCCGCCCGCGCTGCCGGTGTCCGTGCGCACGCCGGTGTTGGTCGTCGCCGGCCTGGGCTTGGTCGTGCTGGTGGTCCTCGCCGTCCTCTTCGCAGGGGAGTCGCAACCCACCGCGTTCGACACCCCGCTCCTGCCCGGCCCTGACCTGCTGCCGGACCCTTGGTGGTACCTCGCCACGGCCGTGGACTTCGTCGGGGAGCCGGCGGGCTCGGCGATCGTGATCGTGCTCATCACCGGCGGCGCGCTGCTCGCCCGCCGCCCCCGCACGGCCGTGCTCACCCTGGTGGGCTGTGGGCTCACGGTGGCGGTGACGTCGCTGCTCAAGCCCATCACCGGCCGCACCATCCACGGCCACTTCCTGTCCTACCCGAGCGGCCACACCGCCTTCGCGACCGCCCTGGCACTGATCGGCGCGTTCGTGCTGGCCGACCGCCTGCACCGCGCCGCCGCCATCACCCTGACGCTCACCCTCGCGCTCATCTGCGGCGCGCTGATGGCCTGGGCCGAAGTCGGCCTCGGCGCCCACTACCCGACCGACACCATCGGCGGCTTCGCGGCGGCGCTCGCCATCGTCCCGGCCACCGCGTTCGCGATCGACCGCGTCGCCGTGCGGCTTTAGGCCTGGGCTCCTCAAGCCTGCGCCGCTGCGAGCCGCACGCGGACGCCGTCGACGAACAGCTCCAGGCCGAACGCGAACCGAGCCTCGGGGGCGGCCTTGCGCACGCTGTCCATCGCGTGGTGCAGCCGATTGTCGGACCCGGCGTCGCGCGCCTGGTCGCCGGAGCGTTCAGCTTGCTCTTCGATCGTGTGGCCGAGCACGTAGTGCAGGAGCGCGAAGACGACCCAGCCAGCGCGTTCGATCGGCATGCCGGCGTCGGCGAGGGCGCGGAGGGCCGCCTCGCCGCCGCGGACGGTGTTCGGCTCCACGACGGAGGTGCCGGCGACCACCCGCGCCCCGTCGCGGTGCGCGAGCAGGGCGCCGCGTGCGCGGTGGGCCAGCTCGACCAGTTGCGCGTCCCATGGACCGTCATCGAACGGCGTCTCCGTGATCGCGGCCGTGATCCGGTCGGCCATCGCGCCGAGCAGCGCGTCCTTGTCCTTGAAAAGCCCGTGGATCGCGTCGGCCCGAACGCCGAGGCGGGCGCCGAGCTCGCGCATGGTCAGCCCGTCGAGTCCCTCGGCGTCGAGGAGTTCCAGCGCCGCCGTGACGACGTCCGTGCGCTTCAGCGGCATGTCACCAGTCTGCGCCTGAATCAACCGCGTCAGAACTTGCTGCCCTGATCCTGCCCGTACGGCCCCGCCTGCCACTGCTCCGGCGTCAGCACCCGGCTGGTGTCGTGGGCGACGAACATCCACGGACCCGAGTACGTGTTGTCGCTGAAGTGGTTGTTCTGGCCGAAGGTGATGGCCTGCTGCACCACGTCGCCCTTGTACGGGGACCAGTCGGGGTAGCTGCCGTAGTTGGACAGCACCGCCATGCGGCCGCAGAACTGCGTGCAGCCCAGGTGCGCCGGGTCGAAGGTGAACGTGTTGTCGTGCACCGTCACGTTCTGCGTCTTCCAGCGGCAGTCGTCGTACAGCGGCTTCTGCGCGATGCCCGGCGCGCTGCACTGGGCCTTCGTGGCGAACGGCGTGCAGTAGCCCGTGGACGTGTTGGCCGGGCTGTTGCAGAAGCGGTCGGCGTTCTCCCACAGGGCGACGCCGCCCCAGTTGTCCTCGAAGGTGTTGCCGCCGATGTCGATCTGGTGCGTGCGCGCGCCCAGGCCGGGTTCGCCGCCGGACTCGGAGAGGTAGATCGTGGCGACGGGGAAGTTGTCGCCCTTGGCGGCGCGGGCGCGGCCGGCGACGAGGCCGTTGCGGCGGAACACGTTGCCGCTGACGGTGAGGTTGTGGCTGATCTCGTAGAACAGCGCTTCGGCGTCGTTGTCCTCGATCACGTTGTCGCGCACGAGGAAGTCGTTGTCGTTGGTGTCGGCCCACAGACCGGGGCCGTGGTTGCCGTGGACCCAGTTGCCGGTGATGTCGGCGCCGTTCACGGCCCAGAACTTCACGCCGCCGCTGCAGCCGCAGCCCGGCGCCTTGGTCTCCCAGTCGTCGGTGTTGTTGCCGGTGATCTCGTTGCCCTCCAGCACGAGCCCGATGATGCCGTCGCCGGCGCGGTAGGCGTTCATGCCGTACTGGCCGTTGTCCTTCAGGCAGCTGCGGCGGACTTCCTGCCGGTCGCCCGCCATCAGCGCGGCGCCGCGGTTGTCCTCGATGGTGCTGTCCTCGATGACCCAGTGCGTGCCCGAGTCGTGGTTCACCACGCCCTGGTCCTGCGGCGCGGCGAAGCCCCGTACGGTGAGGCCGCGGATCGTCACGTCCTTGGCCTGCCCGGTGAACGCGGCCTGGTTGACGCCGCGGCCATCGAGGACGGCGCCCGGCGCGCCGAGGTAGGTGTCGCCGTCCTTGGGCTGGACCTGGCCGAACGCGTCGGTGCCGAGCGTGTGCGTGCCGGGCTTGAGCCAGAACGTGGTGCCCGCCGGGCTGTCCGATGTGCGCTGGGCGAGCTCGCTGTCGTGTGCCGGATCCACCACCACGGCCCCGGACGGCGCCGACGCGTACTCCGTCACCGTCGTGCCGCACACCGCGGCGGTCCCGGCCGAGGCCGTCGCTCCAGAAAGGCCGCTCGTCAGATATACGAGCCCCACCACGACGGCCACGGATCTACCCATGGCCCAACGCTACGGTCCGCCGGCGCCCCCGTAACTTCCCTGATGGGGTCCGCCGACTGCCCCGACGAGTGAATCTTCCTTGCCCGACAACACATTTCCGCGAAATTGCGCACTTGGTGGATCATTTCCGAAGTGGACTGATCAGCTCAGGTTCGTCGAACCGTCGATCCGCTGCAGCGTGCCACCCGGGCCGTCGCCCTTCACCTGCGGCACGCCGAGCAGGTCGCCGATCCCCGCCGACCTCGGCGGCAGGTCGACGCCACCGACGTTGACCGGTGCGGCACCGTTCCACGTGTGCGGTTTGCCGTGCGCCTCGCCGATCTCCATCACGTACTTGCCCGGGTTGGCCGTCTGGTGGTGCGCCACCGACTCAGCGCCGTAGGAGTTGAACATCGCGTGGCGCTGGAACAGCCCGGCGCCGCCGTCGAGGTCGCGCCGCGCGGGGTTGCCGCCGATGCCGATGACGTCGACGCCCTCCTTCTTCGCCGAGTCGATCACCTGGCCCACCAGCTTGCCGTTCGGGCTGGAGTCGAGGTACTTCTTCAGATCCGGGTGCATCTCGCTGCCGGGCGGGGAGTTGAGGTAGTCCTTGACCATGCCGTTGTGCGCGTCGTCGCGCAGGCTTTCCAGGTAGACCTTGTTGACGCCGTTGTTCTTCAGGTCGCCCATGTTGTCGCGCATCATCTCCAGGCCCGGGTGCTTGCCGTCGTGCTTGCCGCCGACGACCACGCCGTCGTACTTGTCCAGCAACGAGCCGGTGGCCTCGTGCTTGTCCATGACGGGGCGCAGCCGGTCGTCCACTTCCTGATCGCGGCCGGCGTCGCGGTGGTCCTGCTTGTTGTTCTCGGTCACCTGGTTCGCCGTGTGCTGGTCGCGCCGGTCCTGCTGCTCCCAGAAGTTCCTCGTGTTCGGGTCGTTGCGGCCCAGCGCATCGACGGCCTGCCGGTCCTTGGACACCGGTGAGACCAGGCCATCGCTGCGCGCTTGTTCGTGCAGCTTCCCGCCGAGCCCGCGGTTGTTCTCCACCATCGTCTGGGCGTCGCCGTTGAGCGTCAGGCGCTGCTTGTTCGGGTTCGGCACACCGGCCTTCTCCGCGATGTCGTTGAACTTCTGCTCGTCGCGGATCTTGTTCGGCGTCCGGCCGGTCTTGCCCGACTTGCGTGGTCCGCGCAGGTTCAGCGAGGGCCCGTCCGGCGTGCTGTGCGCCTGGTCGAACGACAGCTTGCACGGCGCCAGCCCGAGCGGGTCGGTCCAGCCGACCGGGTCGGCGACGTAGGCGTACGGGTTCGTCGCCGGCCTCAGGCCCGAGGGGTCGGGGCTGAGGTAGCGCGCCGCGGTCGGGTCGTAGTAGCGGTGGAAGTTGTAGTGCAGGCCGGTTTCGTCGTCGTGGTACTGCCCGGCGAAGCGCAGTGGCGTCGGCATCGGACCGGTCGCGGCGCCCCACGCGGTGAGCGTGCCGTGCCAGACCAGGCCCTGTTCGGCGTCGAGCAGCTCGGTCGGGGCGCCCGCGAGGTCGGTGACGACGCCGCGGAGGCTGTGGTCGCGCCATTCGCCGCTCGCCTGGTGCAGCACACGTTCGGTCTGCGTGAGCACGCGGCCGCTGCCGGGTTCGGTGTGCCAGACCAGGGCCCGCACGCCGTCGGTGACCTGCTCGGCGAGCTGCTCACCGTCCCAGGTGAACTCGGTGCGGGTGCGCAGGGTGCCGGCGGCGTCGAGGAGCTCCTTGGCGACGCGGCGGCCGAGCGCGTCGTAGCGGTAGCGCCAGTGGTGGCCGGCCGGGGTGTGCACGGCGACGAGCCGCTCGTGACCGTCCCACTCGTACCGCCATTCGTTGCCTTGGGCGGTCCGGCGCAGCACGAGCTTGCCGTCGGGGTCGTACTCGTACTCCGCGGTGTCGTCGCGCTTGAGCAGGCTGCCGGCGTACACGCGGTTGCCGGGCTGCACGAGGTTGCCCGCCGCGTCGTAGCCGTAGGTCTCGCGGCTCGCCGGGGCCTCGACGGCCAGCGGACGGCCGATCGGGTCCAGCCGTAGCTGCCGCCGCCCGGTCAGCGCGTCGTCGACCGCGGTCACGGTGTCGTCGTGGCGGTAGTGCAGGGAGCGCTGCTGCAGCGGCCGACCGTTCACGAGGGTCTGCGTCACGAGCCGGTCGCGCGCGTCCCAGGCCTGGCGCAGCCGCACGTTCCCCAGCCGCCGCTCGACCTCGCGGCCTTCGAGGTCACGCACGGAGGTGAGCTCGCGGCCCGCGGTGAGCAGCGCGATCGGCCGGCCCGCCGCGTCGTGGCGCCATTCGGCGTGGGCGCCGGTCGGCGTCGTGCGCGAGGTGCGGCGGCCCGAAGCGTCGAAAGTGGACGACAGCACGCGGCCGTTCACCGACTCCTCGACCAGGCGGCCGGCGGGGTCGTAGGTGCGACGCAGGTCCGTGTCCTCGTTGACGGCCCGGACGAGCCGGCCGGCGAGGTCGTACTCGTAGGTGGCGACGGCGCCGTCGGCGTCCAGCCGCACGATGCGGCCCACCGCGTCGTAGCCGAAGCGCAGCACGCGGCCGCCGGCCGAGGTCTGCTCGACCAGCCGGCCCGCCGCGTCGTAGCGGAAGGCGCGGCGGCGGCCGTCGTAGTCGGTGTCGGCCGCGAGCCGGCCGGCGGCGTCGTACTCGTAGCGCCACCGCGCGCCCAGCTCGTTGCGCACGCCCGTGACGCGGGTTTCGGTGTCGTAGCTCAGTTCCACGCGCGAGCCGTCGACCGCGGTCACGGCGACGGGCCGGTCGAACCCGGAGTAGTCCGTGCGCGAGACGGTGGTGGCTTCGCGGGTTTCGCGGAGGTTGCCTTCGCCGTCGTGACGGTAGGACACGCTCGTGCCGTCCGGGCGGGTGACGCTCAGCGGCTCGCCCTCGACGGTCCACGCGGTGCGCGTGACCGCGCCCAGTGCGGTGGTTTCGGCGGCGGGGCGGCCGAAGCGGTCGAACACCGTGCGCTGCGTCGCGCCGACGGCGTCGGTCACCGCGACCGGGAGACCCGCGGCGTCGTACTCGTAGCGCGTCACCTCGCCGAGCGGCCCGGTCACGGTGGCGGGCAGCCCCGGCCGCGCGTACTCGAAGCGCGTGCGCGCGCCGAGTGGGTCGACGGCCGCCGCGATGTCACCGTCCTCTGTGTACTCCCGCAGCCACACCGCGCCGTCGGCTTCGACGACCTTCACCGGGCGGTGCTCGTCGTCGTACTCGGCCGTGGTGCGGGAGCCGTCGGCCGCGACGATCTCCACGAGATCGCCGGCCTCGTCGTACTGGTTGCGGGTGGTGGCGCCGAGCGCGTCGGTGCTCGAGAGCAGCCGGTCGCGGTCGTCCCACTCCATGCGCGTGGTGAAGCCGAGCGGGTCGGTCACCGCCACGACCTGGAACGCGTCGTTGAGGTCGAACACCGTGGTGGCGCCGAGCGAGTCGACGGCCGTGGTGCGGCGCGGGTCATATGCGAGGCCGTAGCGCAGATCGCCGTCGCGGCCTTCGGCGCGTACGCAGCGGCCCTGCGCGTCGTAGGAGTAGCGGTACCACATGCCGTTGCGGTCTTCCCAGCTCGCGAGCCGGCCCTCGGCGTCGTAGCCGAAGCGCAGCGGCAGGTCCGAGGAGTTGCGGACCTCGGCCAGGTTCGCGCGCTCGTCGTAGGCGTAGCGCACGAGGACGACCGGCGCGCCGCCGCTGAGCAGCGTCAACTCGGTGACGTGGCCGCCGTCGGTGGTCACGCCGACGTGGTGGCCCGCCGAGTGCGTGAGGTCGGTCAGCGTGCCCGCGTCGTCGTAGGACAGGCGGAAGTGCTGGTCGCCGGTCATCGTGCTCACCGTGACCAGGCGCCCGGTCGCGCCGGAGAACAGCAGCGCGCGGCCGCGGTCGGGCTGGGTGAGCACGTAGGAGCCGTCGATGGCGCGCGTCAGCGGCCACGCGGGGCCGGTCACCGGCAGCACCTCGCCGCCGACCACGGGCTTCGGGTACTCGAGGAAGGTGCCGTCTTCGGCCGCGAAGTGCACGGCGTCGCCGTCGGCTTCGAGCCGCTGGTCGAGCGTCGAGGCCCACGACGCGCCGAAGGCCCGCCCGATCCGGTACGACGACAGGTGCGTGCGCGAGAGGACCAGCGGCAGCGCGGCGTCCAGCCGGACGTCCTCCTGCGTGAGCATGACCCGGCCCGTGGAGACGTCGATGGGGTCACCGCAGGCGAGGCGGTCGGCCGTCGGAGTGTCGTTCGAGCGCGGGGTGGTGTTGGTGTCCTTGATCGAGCTCTGTGCGGAGGTGGTGTCCTTGCCGCCCCCCTTGCCACCACCCGTGCCACCACCGTTGCCACCGCCGGGCAGGCCGCGGTCGGCCGGCGGCGGGTCGAGCGGCGGCGGGCTGTTCTTGGCCGGCGGCGGGGTGTCGCCGGCGCTGGACGCGCTCGTGGAGTCGTTCGTCTTCGGCGGCGGGTCGTTCTTGAGCGGCGGCGGGGTGCCGCCCGCGCCGGACGCGCTGGTCGAGTCGTCCGTCTTCGCGGCCGGCGGCGGGTCGTTCTTCAGCGGCGGCGGAGTGTCCCCGGCGCTGGACGCCGTCGTCGAGTCATCGTTCTTCGTCGGCGAGGGAGTGTCGTGCTTGGGCGGCGGCGTGTAGCCCGACGCCGTCGTGCTGTCGCCCCCGCCCTTCGGCGGCGTCTTCACGTCGGGCGCCTTCGGCGGCGCGTCGACGGTCTTCGGCTTCGGGGGCGCCGAGATCTTGCCGCCCTTGAGCCCCTTCAACGCCTTGCCCGCGTCCTCGAACAGCGTCCCCGCCTTCTTCAGCAGCGGGATCAACGCCTTGAGCGCCTTGACCAGCTTCGTCACGACGTCGGTGATCTTCGACGCGGTCTTCGCGACGGCGTTGATGACCTGCGGCACCACCCACGTCAACCCGATCCCGAGCGTGAACACCACCTGCAACGCCCAGCTGATCATGTGCCCGATCAGGTCGGCGATGATGTCGCGCACCAGCGCCCGCACCGCGCCGACGACCTCGCCGGCCGTCTTCACACCGCTGGCCGCGCCTTCGGTGCCCTTCTGCGCACTTCCCAGCAGAGACGCCAGATCCTGGCTGCGCTGGCGGTACGCGTCCGCCGCGGATCCCGTCCACGACTGCAGGTCCGCCTGCACCATGTCCTGCAGGTCCGAGGCCACGGCCTCCAGCTCACCCGCGACGTTCTTCCACGTCTCCGACTGCGCCGCGATCTGGTCCGCGTTGCCGGTCAGTCCGTTGAGCGCTTCCTTGAGCGGCCCGACGTGCTCCATCAGCCAGCCGACGCCCGCCGCGAGGATCGCGCCGAACGGGTCCATGGCCATCGACAGCGCGTCGAGCGCCGTCCCGACCGCCCCCATCGCCACCGACGCCCAGTCACCGGTCTCGATCGCCGTCTTCAGGTCGTTGGCGTCTTCAAGCAGCGTGATGCCCGAATACGCCTTCGTCGAGTCCTGGGTCGGCGCGATCAAGGGATTGCTCATGAATGAGACACGGTGCCAGAAACCCCTGCGGTTCACCTCCCGTTCAACCGAGATGTCGATCACTCCGGCCGCGGAAAACCACGTGACACCCGTAGGCCCGGCAGCGAGGCTGTCGCCCGTGCCCGACGACTTCACGCTCTCCCGCCGCTCCGCGATGCGCTGGAACGCCCCGCTCGACGAAACCCACGCCGCCTTGCTGCTCGACCGCCTCGATGTCACCGACGGCACCGTCGTCGACCTCGGCGCCGGCTGGGGTGAGCTGCTGATCCGCGCGGTCGACGGCACGGCCGCGCGCGGCATCGCCGTGGACACCGACGAGGTGGCGATCGAACGCGGCCGCCGCGCGGCGAAGGAACGCGGCGCCCAGGTCGAGTTCGTCGAGCAGGACGCCGCCGCCTGGCAGGGCCGGGCCGACCGCGCGCTCTGCATCGGCGCGTCCCACGCCTTCGGCGGCACCCGCCAGGCCCTGGCCGCCCTCGCCGACGTCACCGACCACCTGCTCTACGGCGACGGCTGCTGGTCAGCCGACCCGACGCCCGCCGCTCGCGAAATCTTCGGCGACGACGTCCTCCCGCTGCCCGGCCTCCTCGAAGCCTGCCGCGACACGGGCTGGCGCGTGCTCCACCTGAGCACCGCCGACCAGCGCGAGTGGGACGACTTCGAGTCCACCTCCCGCGCCGGCCGGCTTCGGTGGCTGCTCGCAAACCCCGACGACCCACGCGCCGCCGAGACGCGCGAGTGGCTCGACACCCGCGAACGCGAGTACGTCACCGCCTACCGGGGTGTGCTGGGATTCGCCTACCTGGTGCTCGTCAAGTAACTCAGGCCTTGCGGCGGAACACCGGTTTCACCGGCCGTCCGCCGAGCCACGGCGACGGGTCGCCCGCGTCCAGCGCCTTGCGGTAGACCACGCAGGCCCCGGCCACCGCCTCGACGGTGTGGTCGATGTCGGCGTCCGTCAGGGCCGCGCTGACCACGAACGACGGGCCCAGCACGCCGCCCGTCAAGAGCTGGCGCAGGAACAGCGTGCGGTAGTCCTGAGACGGCGCGCCGGACGCGTCGAGCGTGCCGAAGACCAGGTTGCTGTCACGGCCACGCACCACCACGTGGTCGGCCACGTCGTGCGCCGCGGCCACCTCGCGCACACCGGCGGCCAGCCGCGCGCCCAGCGCGTGCAGGCGCGCGGTGACGTCCTCGGCCTCGTAGGTGTCCATCACGGCCATCGCCGCGGCGAGCGAGTGCGTCTCGGCGCCGTGGGTCGTGGACAGGAGGAACACGCGCTCGCGCGGGTCGCGCAGGCCGCCGAGCTCCATGAACTCGCGCTTGCCGGCCAGGGCCGACACGGCGAAGCCGTTGCCGAGCGCCTTGCCGAACGTGGACAGGTCCGGCGTGACGCCGAACAGCCCCTGCGCGCCGTGCTCGGAGAAGCGGAAGCCGGTGATCATCTCGTCGAAGACCAGCAGCGCGCCGTAGCGGTGGGCGAGGTCGCGCAGACCCGCGAGGTACCCGGAGGGCGGGTCCTGCTGCGTCGCGGCTTCCAGGATCAGGCACGCGACCTGCCCGTCGTGCTGCTGCAGCAGGGCCTCGGTCGCCGCGAGGTCGCCGTACGGGAACCGCACCGTCAGGTCCGTGATCTCACCCGGGATGCCGGCGGGCATGGCCGTGGTGCCGATGAACCAGTCGTCGGTGGAGAAGAACGCGTGGTCGGCGCACAACGCGACCAGCGGCCGCCCCGTCACGCCACGCGCGAGCCGCACGGCGGCCGTCGTCGCGTCGGAGCCGTTCTTGGTGAACTTGACCATGTCCGCGGTCGGCACGTTCTCGAGGAACCGCTCCGCGGCCTCGGCTTCCACAATGGACGGACGCGTGAAGTTGCTGCCCCGCTCGATCTCGCGGCGCACGGCTTCGGTCACGCGCGGATGGGCGTGCCCGAGGCTCACCGAGCGCAGGCCCGAGCCGTACTCCACGTACTCGTTGCCGTCGACGTCCCACACGTGCGCGCCGCGGCCGTGGGAGATCACGGGCGCGAGGTGCTCGGGGTACTGGTCCTCACCCTTGGCGTAGGTGTGCGCGCCGCCGGGGATCACCCGGTGCAGCCGCTCGTTCGCGGCACGGGAGCGGGGCAGGTCCATTGTGGTCACCTTCTAGGTCTGCAGCGCCTCAGCCAGCGAGGGCGCGGTCTTGTCGCGTTCGGACATCAGCGTGGGCGGCAGCGGCCACGGAATCGCGAGTTCGGGATCGTTGTAGGCGATACTGACGTCTTCGTCCGGATTGTGCACGCGATCGATGCGATACGAGACGTCAGCGATATCGGAAAGTGCTTGAAAGCCGTGCGCGCACCCGGCCGGGATGTAAATGCTCACCTGCGTGTCGCCGGAAAGCCGGAACGTTTCCATGGCCCGGAAAGTCGGCGACTCCGGCCGCAGGTCCACGACCACGTCGAACACCTCGCCGAACGAACACCGGACCAGTTTCGCCTCACCGGCGCCCGAGCGCAGATGCATCGCCCGCACGACGCCCCGCACCGACCGCGACACGCTGTCCTGCACGAACGCGTCCGGGTCGATGCCGACGGACCGCGCGACGTCCGCGTCGAAGGTGCGCGAGAAGAACCCGCGCTCGTCGCGGTGCGGGGTCGGCTGGAAGAGGATCAGGCCGGAGATCGCCGGCACGGGAATGGCTTTCATCGGGCCTCCGAAACGGGGAAGAGCGTGGACGAGAGCACGGCGAACTGGGATTTCAGACGTTGCTTGTTGTCCTCGTTGCGTTCGTCCAGCGTCGCTTTCAGTTCCGAGGCGCGGCTTTCCAGCTCCTCGAACTGCGCGATCAGCCGCGGCACGTCCACCGACCGCGCTTCCTGGCAGAACTCGCCGAGGCCCATTTCCGCCATCAGCACGTCGTTCTTCTTCGCGTAACCGATCGCGACAGTCGGTTTCCCGGCCTTCAGCGCGCACAGCACGTTGTGATAGCGAGTGGCCACCACCGTGCCCACGCCGGCCATCGCGGTCATCAGCTCGCCCAGCGACCCCGGCGGCTCGGCCGTGACCAGCGGTGAGTCCACCGCGGCCACGATCTCGTCCACCACAGCGAGGTCGGCGCGGTCGCCGATGAACAGCCGCACCGGCCGGCCGTCGGCCACGAGGTACCGCACGAACTCCGTCAGGGAATCCACATAGGACCGGTAGATCTCCTCGCCCCGCGACCGGTCCTCGTTCCCGCCGTAGTAGGCCATCACGCCGACGCCCACGGCCCGGGGATCTTCGTCCGCGACCGGCGTCGGCAACGCGAACGCGAGGTCCGGGTACACGCCGTCACCCGCGGTCCGCACGCCCATGCCCGCCATGGCCGAACGCGACAGCTCGTCGCGGTAGGACCGGTACGCGGCGAGCTGCGCCGCCTGCCGCACCAGGAACCGCGTGGCCGGCATGCTGATCCGGTCCGCGCCCACGCTGACCAGCGCCACCTTCGTGCCGAACAGCCGCCCCAGCAGCGAAAGCAGGAACAACGCGTAGGGGAAACCCCACGGCCGTAACGGGAGCGTCGCCTCCAGCACCCCCATGCCCGGCACGATCACCACGTTCTGGCGGCGCACCCAGAGCGCCGTGCGCACCACGTCGACGAGCTTGCCCAGCGCCTTCGTGGCGATCGCGCGTACGCCGGCCGCCGTGCGGTACTCGTCGGAGTACCAGTTCAGCCGGACCGCGGGCACGCCGTAGCGGGCCTGCACGACCTCCGGTCCGCCGCAGAACGCCGTCACCGCGGCGTCCGGGTGTTCCGCGCGCAGGAAACCGAGCACGGCTTCCAGCGACCCGTCGTTGCCGAGGTTGCCCGAGCCCAGGAGCCCGAACACACCGACGCGTGTGGTCACGAAACCCGCCGTTCGCGTCCGGCCACCACGAGGTCGACGGTCATCGACAGCTCGTCGGCCGCCACCGGTGCGCGGTCCTCGACTCGCTCCCCGCCGCCGCCCGGGCGCGCCCGGCTCGAGAACCACTCGACCAGCGCGAGGTAGCACGCGCGGCGTTCGCGCGAAGACAGCGGCGCCGTGCGGATACCGTGCACGTAACCCCACACGTATTCGGCCAGCAACCGCGCCGTCGGGTTCGTGACCGGGTTGCCGCGCTTGGGATCGAGGTTCGCGCACCGCGAGCGCTTGCTCGGGTTCGCACGCTCGGCGCGGTCCGGGTGGTCGCGGCGGAAGTACAGCAGCTCCGGCACCTGGTGGAACGGCCCGTGCAACGCCAGCTCGGCCACGTAGGTGCGGTCGGCGTGGTGGTAGCTGTCCATCGGCGTGACTCGGCGCAGCACGTCGGTGCGCATCACGCCGTAGAAGTCGTCGCCGCCGGGTTCGAACAGCAGGCTCTTGAACCGCGTCGACGGCCGCGGCGCGTCGGTCTTGTGCACGTACTCCAGCGGCACGGTCACCGCGCCGTTCCCATCGATGATCGCCTGGTGCGAGTGCGCCACGATGACCTCGGGCCGCTCGTCGAGCACCGCGATGCACTTGGCCAGCAGCTCGCGCCCGTAGAGGTCGTCGTGCGAGGCCCACTTGAACAGCTCGCCGCGCGCCATGTCGAGCAGCACGTTGTGGTTCGGCGTCGCGCCGACGTTGCGGGCCTGGCGCACGTAGCGAATGCGCGAGTCCTTCACCGCGTACTGGCGGCAGATCTCTTCGGTGCCGTCGGCCGACGCGTTGTCGGAGATGACCAGTTCGAAGTCCTCGTACGTCTGACCGAGCAAGGCGTCGAGCGCCTCGCCCAGGAACTCCTCGCCGTTGTACACGGGCAGACCGATGGTCAGCCGGGGAACCGTGCTCATCCCGTTCTCATTTCTGTCATTCCGTCTGACGCCGAATGAAGCTCTTCATGGCTGAACGAACCCGACACCGGGTGGAACTCGAGGGAATGCTCGCCGGTGCGCTGCGCCGGTGCGGTGGGCAGGTTGTCGGCGATGGCGAAGTGGTCACGCAGCGCGATCCGCAGCTGCCACCACCACACGGCCGAACCGGTGATCGTCGCGATCGCGACGCCCCACTCCGACCCGGCCGCACCACCGAGCGCGGCGCCGATCAGGCCGAACACGACGTAGAACACCGAAGCGATCAGCTGCGAACGCAAGCTGCGCTTCGCCGTGCCGAGCGCCCGCAGACCCGCCGTCGCGCCCGTCGTGAAGCTCGCGCCGACCACCGCGAACGTGACCGGCAGGATCAGCAGCGACGAGGTGTCCCACAGCGAACCGAGCACGAACCGCCCGGCCTCGGCCGGGATGAGCAGCAGCAACCCGAGGCCCCACGCCAGCGCGGCCGCGGCCTGCACGCCGCCGAGGACCACGCAGAAGTGCCACAGCCGGTGCGGCGAGCGCTGCAGCACCCGCGCGCCCTCCGCTACCGTGACCAGCGAAAGCCCCATCAGCAACGCGAGGAACGGCCCGAGCAGCTGCTCGGCGCCGCGCACCGTGCCGACCGCGGCGAGGCCGGCAACCGCGCCCAGCCCATACGCGCGCAGCTGCGAAGACCCGCTGTTGCTCACGTTTTCCAGCAGGTAGCGCACGCCCAGCTCACGGTGGTCGCGCAGCCACGAGCGCACCCCGCCCAGCCGCGGCAGCACGCTCGTCTGCACCCACCCGAACGCCGCCGCGACACCGGCCGAACAGCCCCAGGCCAGCAGGAACGCGACCACGGTGCCGTACCGCGCACCGATCACCAGCGCCGGGAACAGCGCCACGGCCTGGATCCCGTCGTTCACGAACGCCTTCTGCCCGGTGCCCGCGGCGAAGAACCCGAACCGCCACGAGTCCTGCACCAGCAGGAACGGCAGCACCACACCGAGCGCCACGAACGCGCCGCCGAGCGAACCGCCCACGAGAAGTCCGAAAAGGACACTCACGATCCCGCTCGCGACACCGACGAGCAGCGCCGTGCCCACGGCCTGGCCGAGCGCCTCGCGCCAGCGCGACTTGGCGCCACCGGAGAACCGCACCATCAGCGGGTCGGTGGCCAGGCCGCGTGAGACGTTGAGGATCACGCCGTAGGTGACCCACGCGATGCTGAACAGGCCGAACGCCGCCGCGCCCAGAGACCGCGCGACGTAGAGGCCCACGACGAAGTTGGTCAGGCTCGACACGGCCTGGTCGCCCAGGCCCCAGCTCAGCCGCCCCGCCATGGCGCGGACGGCCCGCGAACGCAGGATCCCGGGCACCGGGCTCACTCCTTGAGCAGGCCGGCGACCTGCAGTGCCTGGGCCGCGGTGGCCACGGCGCCGAACGGCAGGCCCGCGCGTTCGGCGATGTCGAGGAGGCTGTGCTCGCCGTCGGAGTAGGACAGCACCCAGAGCATCGCCAGCTGCGCTTCCTTGGCGTCGCTGCGGCCGCCGAGCGAGTCGTACAGCCCGCGCTTGCCGAGCTGCGGCTCGCCGTAGGGGCTGAGGTTCACGTAGCGGCGGTTGCGCTCCAGCACGGAGAACGCAGTCTGCAGCGTGTCGAGCGTGTCCTCCATGGCTTCCGGCGAAACGAAGGCCGGGTTGTCGGCCGACGTGTGGTACTCCGGGTAGCCCGCGTACGGCGTGCGCGTCAGGGATCCGACGCCGAGGTTGAAGCCGGGGGAGCAGAACTGCCGCTCGTCGTAGCCGTAGGGCGAGAACTCGCGGATCTCGTGCGGCTTGTCCTTGAGCACGTGGGCCATCACGCGGTCGATGTCCGCGTCACCGCGGCGGCTGCGCTTGTACGTGAGCGAGCCGCGGTCACCCGCGCAGGCCAGCACCACGCCGTGTTTCACGCGGTCGACGTGCTCAACGTTGCGCGCGAGCCACGTGATCGCGCCGATCGTGCCCGGCATGAACAGGAAGCGGTACGTGAAGTGCGGCTTCTCGACAGCCAGCTCCTGCGCCAGCGACACGGCCACCGCGATGCCCGCGAGGTTGTCGTTGGCCAGCGACGGGTGGCAGACGTGGCACGACACGATCACCTCGTCACTCACCTCGCCGGGCACGACGTGCTCGCCGTAGGTGAGCGAGCCGTCGGCCAGCGTCGAGTCGATCTTCACGTGGTAATCGCCCTCGGGCAACGCGTCGAGCACGTCCTGCGCGACGCAGAAACCCCAGGTGAGCGAGTAGTAGCTGGTGCGGTAGGGGACCCAGGAGGGGCTTTCGGGCAGCGTGTGCAGGCGCCCGCGCAGCTCGGCGAGGCTCATCGTCTCGTCCACCGGCACGCTGTAACCGACCACGTGCAGGTTCGACTCGCGGAAGTCGATCACGCGCCGGCCGGAGGCATCCGCGACGTACGCGTCGCGGATGTTCCACTCCTGCGGCACGGTCCAGTCCAGCACCTGCGTGCCGGTGGGCACCTCGTGCACCCGCAGGTCCAGGTGCTCACCGACGATCGCCAGCGTCTGCCGGACGCCGTCCCCCGTGATGCTGCGGCAGAGCGGGTACAGCCGCTCCACCAGCGCGTGCATCTCGCCCCCCGTGAGCATCAGCGCTGCCGCAGCGTGTCGTCGACGGCCCCCTCGGCCTGCCGGTCGGACAGCCAGTTGAGCCGCGTGAAGCGGCGCTCGAACTGCTGCTTGGTGAGCTCGTAGGCGCGGTAGGCGTCGATCAGCTGCAGCGCGCCGTCCTTCACCCCCCACTCGCACTCGAAGCCCGGGATCGCCTCGCGGAAGCGCGAGAAGTCCACGCGGTACGAGCGCGGGTCGGCACCGGCCTCGCCGGTGATCCGCAGCTTGGAGCCCGGCACGGCCTCCACGACCTCCTGCGCGATCTCCGCCACCGTCACGTTGTTGCGCTCGGTGCCGATGTTGAACGCCTTGTTGTGCACGGCCTCGCGCGGCGCGTCGAGCGCGGCGGTGAAGGCGCGGGCGATGTCACGCGCGTGGACCAGCGGCCGCCACGGCGTGCCGTCGGACAGCACGAGCACCTCGCCCGAGAGGTAGGCGTGGCCGACGAGATTGTTGAGCACGATGTCCGCGCGTAGCCGCGGCGAGAAGCCGAACGCGGTGGCGTTGCGCATGTACACCGGCGTGAAGTCGTCGTCCGCGAGCTTGGAAACCTCGTCCTCCACACGCACCTTCGACTCGGCGTACGGCGTGACCGGCCGCAGCGGCGCGTCCTCGTCGACCAGGCCGCTGCCGCCCGAGGCGCCGTAGACCGAGCAGGTGGACGCGTAGAGGTACCAGCCGGCGCCGGCGTCCTTGGCCAGCTGCGCGAGCCGGACCGACGCGTGGTGGTTGATGTCGTAGGTGAGCTCCGGCGCGAGCGAGCCCAGCGGGTCGTTCGACAGCGCGGCCAGGTGGATCACCGCGTCGAAGCCCTCGAGGTGCTCGGGCCGCACGTCGCGCAGGTCCACGTTGATCGTCGGCAGGTCCTTCGGTGCCGGGCCCAGCAGGCAGCTCGCGAAGAGCCCCGAGTCGAGGCCGACGACGTCGTGCCCGGCTTCGGTGAGCACCGGCGCCATCACCGTGCCGAGGTATCCCGTGTGCCCGGTCAGCAACACCCGCATGTCAGTCAGCCCCTCAGGTCGAGAACGAGTTTGTTCAGTTCGAACGCTTCCGCGTACCGCTGCTGGCACTCGATGCCGCGGATGCGCGCGAGGCCAAGGAAGGCCTCGCGGTCGTACCAGGGGCGGTGCCGCTGGGAGGCGTAGTGCTCCTGCAGCAGCCGCACCTTCTGCTCGGCCAGCTCGTCCGCGAGCGGGACGTAGGCCGGGGGGCGGCCGAGGTCGCCGTCCCACTTCACGATCTCGTAGCCCAGCGCCAGGTACCCGCGGTAGACCGTGGGAACCAGCTGCGCGAGGCCGCGGTGGTCCTGGTGCGCGTCGGCCGTGCGCGGTGCGAAGACCACGTCCGGGTCGGTGCGCTGCTTGAGCTCCTCCAGCGCGTTCTTGGCCTCGTCCCAGTGTGCCGGGAGGCGGCCGTCGGGGAGCTTCAGCACCGTGACGTCGAGGTCCGCGCCCGGGCAGAACGCGGCGAGCGCGGCCCGTTCCTCGGCCTCGCGTTCGGTGCCGCCGCCCGACAGCACCAGCGCGTCGACGCGGAGACCGGGCCGCTGCTCGCAGATCGTGAGCAGCGTCCCGCCGGCGCCGATGGCGATGTCGTCGCAGTGCGCACCCAGCACCACGACGCTGTCGAGCTTTTCCGTGCCGAGCCTGATCACGCGTGCACCCGGTCCCGTTCCCACAGCGCCCACGGCCGGTCGCCGCGGGTGTAGCCCTCGTCGAGCGCGAAGCGTTCCTTCACGGTGTCAGTCGGCTTCCAGAATCCGCGGTACGGGTAGGCCAGCAGCCGGCCGCGCTTGGCGAGCTCGCCGCAGCCGTCGGCGACGAGGTCGCCGTTTTCGGGGATGTGGTCGAAGATCTCCTGGCGCAGCACGAAGTACCCGCCGTTCTCCCACAGCGGCATGTCGCTGACCGGGGTGATCGCGCCGATGAGCCCACCCTCGTCCATCTCCACGCAGTGGAACGAAGACTGCGGCGGCACGACCATCATCGACGCGCCGGCGTCGGTCTGCTCGAAGCGCTCGACCATCTTGTCCAGCGGCGCGTCGGTGAGCACGTCGGCGTAGTTGGCGAGGAACATCTCGTCGCCGTCGAGGTACTCGCGCACGCGGCGCAGGCGCTCGCCGATCGGCGACTCGATGCCGGTCTGCACGAAGGAGATGGTCCAGTCGGAGATGTCGGTGCTCAGGAGTTCGGGTTTTCCGCCGCGGAGCACGAAGTCGTTGGACGTCGTCTCCTTGTAGTTGAGGAAGAACTCCTTGATGTGGTGGGCGCCGTAGCCCAGGCACAGCACGAACTCGGTGTGGCCGAAGTGCGCGTAGTAGCGCATCACGTGCCAGATCAGCGGTCTCGGGCCGACCATGGCCATCGGCTTGGGCACGTCGGAGGCGTCTCCGTTGCGCATTCGCATGCCGTAGCCGCCGCAGAACAGGACTACCTTCACTGCTTCACCTCGACGATCTCGAGACGGGGGATCGGGAACACGAGCCGCCCGCCCCAGTCGTCTACATAGGACAGTTGTTCGGTGAGTTCCTTCCTGAGGTTCCAGGGAAGGACGAGGACGTAGTCGGGCTTGTCGGCCGCGATCCGCTCGGGTTCGAGGATCGGCACGCGCGTGCCCGGGGTGTACCGGCCGTGCTTGTACGGGTTGCGGTCGACGGTGTAGGCGAGCACATCGGGGCGGATGCCGCAGTGGTTCAGCAGCGTGTTGCCCTTGCCGGGTGCGCCGTAGCCCACCACGGTCTTGCCCTCCTTGGCCGCCTTGACCAGGAACTCCAGCAGGTCGAGGCGCACGCGCGTGACGCGCTCGGCGAACTCGGTGTAGCCCGACAGCTCGTGCAGGCCCGCGGCCTTCTCGCGCTCCAGCACGTCGACCATCCGCGCGCTCGGCTCGCCGGCGACCTCCATCGGTCGCGCCCACAGGCGGATCGAGCCACCGTGCGTCGGCAGCAGCTCGACGTCCACAACGGACAGTCCGCCGACCGCGAGCGCCCGGCGCGCGGATTCCACGGTGTAGTACTGGAAGTGCTCGTGGTAGATCGTGTCGTACTGGTTCTCGCTGATCAGCGTGAGCAGGTGCTGCACCTCGATGCTGACCCAGCCGTCGTCGGCCACCAGGGCGCGCAGGCCGTGGGTGAAGCCGATGATGTCGGGGATGTGCGCGTACACGTTGTTCGCCGCGACGAGGTCCGCCGGCCCGTGTTCCTCACGCACGTCGCGCCCCGTCTCGGGACTGAGGAACGCCGTCTTCGTCGGCACGCCCTTGTCGCGCGCCGCCTGCCCGACGTTCACCGACGGCTCGATGCCCAGGCACCGGATGCCCCGCTCGACGACGTGCTGCAGCAGGTAACCGTCGTTGCTCGCCACCTCGACCACGAACGAGCCGGACCCCAGCCCGAGCCGCTCGGCCGATTCGGTGACGTACTGCTTGGCGTGCTCGACCCACGAGGTCGAGTACGACGAGAAGTACGCGTAATCGGTGAACGTGTCCTCGGGAGTGATCAGCGGGGGGATCTGCGCCAGCCAGCACTCCGTGCAGACCTGCAGGTGCAGCGGGTAGGTGTTCTCGGGCTCGACCAGCTGTTCCGCGGTCAGGAACCGCTCACACGGCGGGGTCGCTCCGAGATCGACGACACTCACCAGAGCTGTCGAACCGCAGAGTCGGCATGTGGTCATCAACGGGCTCCTCGGCTCGCGGCTTGCGTGCTAGACACGTCGATGACCAGCGGGGGGTCGTTACAGCGAGCGTGTGAGCGGTGGACCACCGTTTTCCGAATGAGATGTGCTCGGCCCGGTTCGCAGCGCTTTTCCCGGCTTGTTCGCCTGGTGGGAGCAGGGGATTGGCGTGGTCTTTACCTTGCCCGGCGGCGTGTGCGGAGAGTAAACGCCGCGCCGGGGTGCGTGGGTTTTTCCCGCACCCCGGCGAGGGATTGTGACTGTGTTGCGGCGGTGGTCTAGAGCTTCTCCACCGCTGGGGTTACGTCGGTGCCGAACTTCTCGATCACCCGCGGATCGGGCACACCCGGGATCCACCCCATGGCGGCCTGGACGCCGAGCTCGGCGAGCTGCCCCAGCTCGTCGAGGAGCTGCCCGGTCTTCTCACCGTTCTCGCCGATGTCGAGCCACAGCGCGACGGTTTTAGTGATCTCGTCGTAGTCGCGGCCGACGGCGGCGCAGTGCTGCTTGAGCACGTCGAGCTTGTGCGGTAGGTCCGGGCCGGGGAAGAGGTTGCAGACGTCGGCGTACTGCGCGACGAACCGCAGCGTCTTCTTCTCGCCGCTGCCGCCGATGAGGATCGGCGGGTGGGGGCGCTGCAGCGACTGCGGCGAGTTGAGCAGGCGCTCGGCCTCGAAGTGCTTGCCGGAGAACGCGTCGTCGCCTTCGGCCCACATCTGCAGGACGTAGCGCAGGGCGTCTTCCAGCTGTTCGAAGCGCTCCTTGAGCGGCGGGAACGGGAAGCCGAGGCCCTTCGCTTCCTCTTCGTTCCAGCCGGCGCCGATGCCGAGGATCGCGCGGCCGCCGGAGAGCACGTCGAGGGTTGTGACGGCCTTCGCGAGCAGGCCCGGGTGCCGGTAGATCACACCGCTGACCAGCGTGAGCAGCTTGACCCGCGAAGTGTGCGCGGCGAGGAACCCCAACGTCGTGTACGCCTCCAGCATTTCGCGCTCGGGCGGGCCGTAGCGCGAGATCTGGAAGAAGTGGTCCATCACCGACAGGTACTCGAACCCGGCCTCGTCCACGGCTTTGGCCACCGTGGCGAGGTCGGGCCCGAGTGCCGCCGGACCGTTCGGCCAGGTCAGCTGGGGGAGGTGCAATCCCAGTTTCATGCGAGCTTCTCGACCGCCGGGATGACGTCCTTCGCGAACTTCTCGATCACCGACACATCCGGCAACGTCGGGATGCTGCCGATCGCCGCGTGGAAGCCCAGGCCGTGCAGACGCTCCAGCTCGGCCAGGAGCTCGCCCGTCTTCTCGCCGTCGGCGCCGATGTCGAGGGTGTGGTAGACGGTCTTGGTGATCTCGTCGTAGTCGCGGCCCTCGTTCTCGCAGTGCTGCTTGAGCACATCGAGCTTGTGTTCCAGGTCGGGGGTGTTGAAGATGTTGCACGCGTCGCCGTACTTGGCGACGAAGCGCAGCGTCTTCTTTTCGCCGCCGCCGCCGATCATGATCGGGGGGTGGGGGCGCGTGATCGGCTGCGGCGAGTTGAGCAGGCGCTCGGCCTCGAAGTGCTTGCTGGAGAACGCGGCGTCGCCCTCGCCCCACATCTGCAGGATGTACTGCAGGTTCTCCTCGAGCAGCTCGAAGCGCTCCGCGGTGGACGGGAACGGGAAGCCGAGGCCCTTCGACTCCTCCTCGTTCCAGCCGGCGCCGATGCCGAGCACCGCGCGGCCGCCGGAAAGCACGTCGAGGGTCGTGATGGCCTTCGCGAGCAGGCCCGGGTGGCGGTAGATCACGCCGGTGATCACCGTGAGCAGCTTCGCGCGCTCGGTGTGCGCCGCGAGGAAGCCCAGCGCCGTGTACGCCTCGAGCATCTCGTTCTCGCTCGGTCCGACGCCGCGGATCTGGAAGAAGTGGTCCATCACCGCCAGGTACTCGAAGCCGGCCTGGTCGGCCGAGCGCGCGACGGAGGCGAGGTCGGCGCCGAGCTTCGACGGACCTCCTGGCCAGGTGAAGTTGGGGATCTGCAGTCCGAGTTTCATATGACCGAACGTATACCTGGAGTTACACCAGGTGCGGCGTCAGAAATTGCGGATGACGGAAACGGTTCCGTGCAAGGGATCCGTCACGTAAACGGCGCGCGAACGCTGGTCGACGGCCACGTCGCCCGGGTTCACGCCGAGGCTCAGTTCGCCTGTCAGCACGCCGGCTTTGCCGTCCACTCGGGACAGTCCGTTCTGGCCGCCGTTGGTGTAGATCGTGTCGGTGCCTTGGTGCACGGCGATCGCCGAAGCTTCGCTGCGCAGCAACACGGTCTTGCTCTGCTCGCGCGTCACGGCGTCCACAATGGACATGTGGTGGATCGCCGAGTTGGCCACGAACACGGTGCCGCTCGCCTCGTGCACCACCACACCCGTGGGCGACGCGCCGACCCCGGCGCTGCTCGTGAACTTGCCGGCGTCGATGTCGTACACCTCGACCGAGTCGGTAGTGGGGCTCGTGCAGTAGGCGATGCGCCGCCCGGTGTCGAGCGCGATCCCAGCGAGGCTCGGCTTCGGCGCCGCCACGATCCGCTGCGTGGTGAGGCTCAGCGTGTCGAGGATGGCGAGCGTCCCCAAGGTGTCGCTCACCGCGTAGACCTTGTTCGCCGCCGAGTCCACGGCGAGCGACGACGCGCCGGCGCCCGCGCCGACGACGCTCATCGTCTGGTGGCTGAGCGCGTCGAGCGCGATCACGGTGCCGCCCGGCGGGTTGGCCACATACACGCGGTTGGCGGCCGAGTCCACGGCGACGTCGCTGGGCTTGCCGCCGACCGTGATGATCGTGGTCACGCGCCCCGCGGCCGGGTCGATCACGGCGACGGAGCCGGAGTTCGAGTCGGTCACATACACCAGCCCCGTGAGCGGATTCACCGCGACGGCCGTGAGCGCCCCGCCGACGTCGACGACGCTCACCTGCTCCGCAAACGCGGTCCCGGGCAGGCAGACACCCGCTACACCCACGGTGGCCAGGGCGAACAGCCCTCGTCGGCTCAGTTCGGGACCGCGCATCGCCCACCTCCGCCGAGGATGATCACTTTCCCGACCATAACCCGCCGGTGGATCATGCGAAGGAACTTCGGGTCGCCCGATCGCGTTGTTTCCGATGAGTAATCACCCCTGAGAGCGGACGGAGGCGAGCCGCGTGCACAAACACCAGAACGGGCTGAAGACGGCATTGCTGCTCGGTCTGCTGTCGGCGATCATCATCGCGATCAGCAGCCTCTTCGGCCGCGGCGCGCTGATCATCGGCCTGGTGCTGGCCCTCGGGGTCAACGCGTATGCCTACTTCAACTCCGAGAAGCTCGCCCTGCGCGCCATGCGCGCGCGGCCCGTGTCGGAGGTCGAGCAGCCCGCGATGTACCGCATCGTGCGCGAGCTGGCCACCACCGCGCGCCAGCCGATGCCCGCGCTCTACCTCAGCCCGACGGTCGCGCCCAACGCGTTCGCCACCGGCCGCAGCCCGCAACACGCCGCCGTGTGCTGCACCGCGGGCATCCTCGACCTGCTCAACGAGCGCGAGCTACGAGCGGTCCTCGGCCACGAACTGTCGCACGTCTACAACCGGGATATTTTGATCTCCTGCGTCGCCGGCGCGCTCGCCAGCGTCATCAGCGTGCTCGCCAACCTGGCCTTCTTCTTCGGCGGCAACAGCCGCGACGGCAACCCGTTCGTGTCCCTGCTGCTCGTCCTCGTCGGCCCCATCGCGGCGTCGGTGATCAAGCTCGCCGTCAGCCGCTCCCGCGAATACCAGGCGGACGCCTCGGGCTCCGAGCTCACGGGCGACCCGCTCGCCCTGGCCTCGGCCCTGCGCAAACTGGAGGCGGGCACGCGCGCGGCGCCTCTGGCCCCCGAACCGGCCGTCGTCTCGCAGTCCCACCTGATGATCGCCAACCCGTTCCGCCCGGGCGCGGGGCTGTCGAAGCTGTTCTCCACGCACCCGCCGATCGAGGACCGCATCCGCCGCCTGGAAGCGATGGCGCGGGGCTTCTGAGCGGAGCTACGCCCCGGTCGCACCCAACGACTGCGCCACACTCATCACGTAATCCCCATACCCCGATTTCGCCAGCTTCGTCCCCAGCGCATAACACTCGTCCGCGCTGATGAAGCCCATGCGCGCCGCGATCTCCTCGAGACAGGCGATGCGCACCCCGGTGCGGTGTTCCAGCACCTGCACGAACTGCCCGGCCTCCAGCAGCGAGTCGTGCGTGCCCGTGTCGAGCCAGGCGAAGCCGCGGCTGAGCTCGATGAGGGTGGCGCGGCCTTCGCGCAGGTAGGTGAGGTTGACGTCCGTGATCTCCAGCTCGCCGCGGTGCGACGGCTTCAGCGCGCGCGAGATGTCGACGACGCCGTTGTCGTAGAAGTACAGCCCGGTGATCGCGTTGTTCGAGCGCGCCTTCACCGGCTTCTCCTCGATCGACACGAGCTTGCCGGACCCGTCGATCTCGCCGACGCCGTAGCGCTCGGGGTCCTTGACGCGGTATCCGAACAGCACGCAGCCGTCGAGGTCGGTCGACGCGTCCTGCAGGGTGCGCGAGAAACCCTGGCCGTAGAAGATGTTGTCGCCCAGGACGAGGGCCACGGAGTCGTCGCCCACGAAATCGGCGCCGATGACGAAGGCCTCGGCCAGACCGTTGGGGCTGGGCTGCTCGGCGAAGCTGAACGACAGCCCGAACTGGCTGCCGTCACCCAGCAGGCGCCGGAAGTTCGGCAGGTCGGCGGGCGTGGAGATCACCAGGATCTCGCGGATGCCGGCCAGCATGAGCACCGAGATCGGGTAGTAGATCATCGGCTTGTCGTAGACCGGCAGCAGCTGCTTCGACACGGCCTGCGTGATCGGGTGCAGCCGCGTCCCGCTGCCCCCCGCCAGCACGATGCCCTTCATCCGTCTCCTCACTCGTGGCGTTCACCGTCCCGAGTGAGTGTGTCAGCCCATCGGACCTTTGCCGAAGTAGGCCTTGCAGCCGAGGTTGTACTCGGTCGCGACCTCCAGCACGCTCTTCCCGCCGTCGACCGGCAGCAGCGTGGACGAGTAGTTGGGGCAGAAGTTGTTGTAGATGCCGGTGATGAGGATGGGGGCGGGCAGCGGGTACCAGTTGCCGGCGCCGAGGTTGTCGTTGGCGAGCAAGGTCTGGCCGTTGCCGGCGACGGGCGTGCCCTTGGCGTTGGTGTAGATCTGCCCGACCATCACGAGCCGCACGCCGTTGGGGCCGCCGGGGAAGAGCGTGACGGTCTGCGCGTGCTGGAAGTAGTTGCCGCCGGCCGTGTTCACGCGCGTGCCCGGATCGGCCGGATCGCCCCAGTTCGCGCCGTCCGCGGAGATCTTGTAGTACGGGTCGCAGTAGCGGTCGCCGTAGTTGCAGATCTCGTAGCTGAACCAGTACCGGCCGTCGGGCAGGCGCCGGATGATCGGCATGCCCGGGCGGACGCGGTCGGGCGGGATGGCCAGCGTGAGCTGCTTGGTGCCCCAGTGGATCCCGTCGGTGGACGCGACGCGGTTGAGCACCTGCGCGTACTTCGGGGCTTGGGTCTCGTCGGCGTAGTGCAGCCAGAGCGTGCCGCCGGCGTCGACGGTGAACTCGGGTTCCCAGATGCCGTCGTGGTTGTGCGAGATCGCGGCCTCGGACAGGTACGTCCAGCGCTTCCCGCCGGCGGAGCTGGCCCAGACCTTGATGCCGATGCGCCGCTGGGCGCCCGCGTCCTGCCGGTAGCTGGCCGCCCACAGCACGGTGCCCGCGCGCAGCCGGCCGACGCGTTGGGGCAGCTCGTAGAGGGTGCCGCAGCATTCGCCGAGCTTGCCGTCGGGGTCGCGGATCTCGCCGATCTTGTGGAAGCTCGCGCCCTCGTCGGTGCTCTCCATGATGGGCGTGAACTTGCCGCCGCCGTCCTCACTCGTGAGCGACGCGAGGATGTGCCCCTTGCCGAACGGCGAGAACTGCAGCCGGATCAGCCGCGCGTACGAGCCGTACCCCGGCACCAGCTGCTGCTTGTCGACCACGGCCGACGCGGGCGTGAGCCCGGCGGCCAGCACCACCAGTGACGTGAGGAAGGCGATCACGGGTGTCCAACGGCGCATCGGCGAACCTCTCTCGCGGGCGGGCCGCGCGATTACACCACGCAACCGCTTCCGTTCCGGCCCGCTTTGCGGCGCTTCCGCAGGTCAGCGCCAGGACTCCACTCGGTCGAGGGGTTTGACCCGCCCGATCGGGTGTCAGGTGGAGGTAACGGATCGTCAAAGGGTGACGAAAGATCACCTGAGAGCCGCGCGGCGGCTCACGAGGGGGAATGTCTGATGACGCGCGTCCGCGGGCGTGTTGCGGTGCTGCTGCTCGCGGGCCTGGTCACGGCCTCGTGCAGCGTCCAGCCGTCGGGGCGCGGGGTGATCCTCGGGTCGCTGGGTGTCGACGCGCCTTCGTCGACTTCGGTCGCGCCGCCCCCGCCCCCGCGTCGCCTGGAAGCCCCGACGGAAACCCACACCGGCAAGGGCGACGCCACGGTTCAGTTGTCGTGGCCCACCGACGTCCCCGGCTACCTCACCTTCGACTGCCCGCACTGCGACTCCAACATCTTCGTCCACACCGACGGCGACGAGAATTCGCTCATCAACGCCATCGGCGCGTACCACGGCACGGTCTGGTTCAACGTCACCGAAGGCCGCGACCCCTCCCGAAACTTCACGATCAACGCGAACTCCTCGTGGACTGCCACCCTCTCCGACCACCGCACCCTCCCTGCCGTCACGGCGGGCAAGCCCTACGCCGGCAAGGGCGACGCTGTGCTGGTGGTCCCCGCGGGCGTCACCCACGCGACCTTCAAAACCGGCTCGCGCGGCAACTCCGCCGTCTGGGTCCAGGGCGGCGGCACCATGGACCTGGCGGTCAACGAGATCGGCGCCACCACTTCGGACTTCCCCGTGCCGGGCCCGACGCTGGTGGAGGTCCAGGCGTACGAGGGCTCGTGGACGTTCACGGCGTCGTGACGAGTTCCAGCACCGAGTAACCACCGCCGACCGGATACGTCCTCTCCCGCCGCCAGCCCGACGCGGCGAACAGGGCGTCGTACTCGTCCAGGTCGCGTTCCATGCCGTCGGTGACGTTGAGCATGTTCATGTCCACGCGCGTCGCGAAGTCCGGCGTGCCGAGCTCGCCGATCACCATCTCGACGACCAGCAGCCGCCCGCCTTCGGTCACGGCGGCGCGGCAGTTGCGCAGGATCGTGAGGCAGCGTTCGTCGTTCCAGTCGTGGAGGATCATCTTCAGCAGGTACAGGTCCGCGGGCGGTACCTCGACGAAGAAGTCACCCGCGACGGCGGTGAAGCGGCCGGCCAGCCCACGCCGTTCGGCCTCCTTGCGGGCGCCCGGCACGACGTGCGGCAGGTCGAGCACCAGTCCTTCCAGCCGGGGGTCGGCGGCCATCAGGCCGAGCACGAAGTCGCCGTCCGCACCGCCGGCGTCGACGACGGTCGTCACGCCCGTGGTGTCCACCGTGGCCACCGCGCCCTGGGTGACCAAACCGGACAGATCTCCCATCGCACGCGAGAACAGCGCGGCCTCCTCGGCGTTCTCCGGTTGCGCGAAGTAACCGAACAGGTCCGCGCCGAGCACTTCGCGCGCCTTCGACCCGCCCGCGCGAACGGCGTCGGGCAGCCGTTCCCACGACTGCCAGTGCGCGTGCTCGTTCTGCACCAGCACGAGCGACCGCATCGAGCCGGGCACGCCCGTGCGCAGCAGCTCGCCCAACGGCGTCAACGCGAAGCGGCGCTCGCCCTCGTACCCGAGCACCCCGAGCGACGACGCCGCGCGCATCAGCCGGTACGTCGTGCGGGGGTCGCTGCCCTCACGCTCCGCGACCTGCTCGGCCGTGGCGGGACCGTCGGCGAGGTGGTCGGCGATGTTCAGCTCCGCCGTGGCGCGCAGGGTCTGGGCGACCCAGCCGCCGGTGAGCAGGTCGAGCATCTGTGCTGCCGGGTCCGCGGTCATGGCGGGTCCTTCCGTACCGGGCCTGCCGGACTCCCCGGCGGCGCTCCGCCTCACGCTAGGAACGCCCCGGTGCCACGCGATTGGACGCGAACGCCGTCTCCGTTGAACCTCAGCGCCCGCGTTCGTCCGTGGTGGAGGGTGTGGAGACGCCAGTTCGTGGTGCGCCTCAACGATCCCTCGTGGACGTTCGAGGTCGAGCCGCGCACGACCGCGACCGTCCTGCAGCTGCCCGTCGACCAGCTGCGCCCCCACCTGGCCGACCGGCACGTGATCGGTCTCGCCGGCTCGGCGGAGGTCCGCCTTCTGCTCGCCCAGACCCGCGCCGTCGAGGCCACCGTCGACACCTTCACCCCGGTCGGCCTCATCACCGCGCGCGCGTCCTTGGTGGAACTGGCGAAGGGCGTCATCCTCGGCCACGCTGACTGCGCCGACCCCTTGCTGGCCACCGCCTTGGCCCAGGCCGCCCGCGACCTCGCCGACGCCCTGCTCCCGGACGCGGACCTCTCGCCGGCCGTGCTGGCCCGCCACCTGAACGTCTCGGTCCGCACCCTCCAACGCGCCTTCGCCGGCTTCGACGAGTCCGTCACGGCCTACGTCCGGCGCCGCCGCCTGGAACGCGCGCGTTCGGACCTGGCCACGGGCCACGCCACCGTTTCGGAAGTCGCGGCCCGCTGGCAGTTCTCGGACAGCAGCCACCTGATCCGCGCGTTCAAATCCCGCTACGGCCAAACTCCGACGCAGTTCGTCAGGTCAGCTCAGCAGCAGTGACGTCGGTCGACGGTCTGGTCGTCCGGTCAGTGCCGAACCCCACACGACGCCACCGTCCTCGGGCGTCGGCGGAGGGGTGTCCTGGCCGCGGCCGCCGGCCGTCCGCACTGGCGATTCCTCAGCGACAGCCCGGAGTCGCTCGCCGTCAACGCGCTACGTCACCAGAGGGGACGTCGAAGCGGGCACCCTGCGACCGGATGCCCGCGGCGCCTCAGCGGTAGTTCGTGAACTGCAACGCGATCTCGAAATCCTTGCCCTTCAACAGGGCGATCACGTCCTGCAGCTGATCCTTCTTCTTGCCCGACACCCGCAGCTGGTCGCCCTGGATCTGGGCCTGGACGCCCTTCGGGCCTTCGTCGCGGATGAACTTGGCGATCTGCTTCGCCTTGTCCGACGCGATGCCCTGCAGGATCTTGCCGCCGATCTTGTAGATCTTGCCGGACAGCGCGGGCTCGCCGGCTTCGAACGCCTTCAGCGAGATGCTGCGCTTGATCAGCTTCTCCTTGAAGACCTCCACGGCCGCGAGCGCCCGCTCCTCGGTCTCCGACTCGATGGTGAGCGCTTCTTCGCCGGACCAGTCGATGCTCGTGCCCGTGCCCCGGAAGTCGAACCGGGTGCCCAGCTCCTTGCTCGCCTGGTTCAGGGCGTTGTCCACCTCCTGGCGGTCGACCTTGCTCACCACGTCGAAAGAGGGATCCGCCACGTGTCCTCACACCTCGTACTCGCTCGTCAGGGGCCACCAGCCTAGCCCCTGTCACCTGGTGGGGTCCCCGGTTGATCGGCGCGTCGGACCGTTGGGTATCCTTCTACGCGGCCGGTCACCCGGCCATGGCAGGTTACCCAAGCGGCCAAAGGGATCTGACTGTAAATCAGACGGCTCAGCCTTCGGGGGTTCGAATCCCTCACCTGCCACACCAGCCAAATCACCCCCGTGACCAGCGCCAACAGGTCACGGGGGTGATCTTGTGTTGCGCGGCTGTGTGCAGGCGTGTGCGGCCGTTTCCGGTTGCCCGCCCCACATACGCCCCACAGATTTTCGAGCCTCACCTGCCGGTGAGCGCCCTTGCCGCGACTACGCGGAACACCTGCTCGGCTGAGTGACGGGACACCGACATGTACCGAAGACGCACCCTGGGCTTCTCGCTCGCCGCACTCACGTTGGCGATCGGCGCATGCTCGGGACCAACGGCTCCAGCGGGGAACCACCCCGCGCCGGCCACGTTCGCGCCAACGGCAACCACGCCGTCCTCAAGCGCGACAGCAGCCCCCACGCTGTCCTCGGACGGCTACATCATCAGGAAGGTTGGCGACCGCGCGGAGGTGAGGACCCCGGACTCGCCCAACCCGGTTTTCGACTTCTGGATCACGAAGATCCAGGTCGACCCCGAGTGTTACCAGGATCGCGTGGAGGGCGTACACATGCTGCTCCTCGATGTCACCGTCAAGACGTACACGCCCGCCGCACCCGTCGATCTTGAGACCGTCTACGCCCTCCTGAACCCGTGGGCGTTCGAGATCAAGGGCGCGGACGGAGCCACCCAGGTCAGCCAAAAGGGAGAATGCCCGAAGTCCGAGCCGCTGCCGCAGCACTACGCCGCCAACAGCAAGTACACGGGCCAGATCCCGTTGATTTCGCTGGCCGCGTCGGGGACCTTGATCCTTCTTCCGGACGGGCCGAAGGTCTTCGCTCCGACCGACCCCGCTCTGGCCCCGCCGAAGACTCCAGCTCCAGGCACCTCGAACGGGTGGGAGTGGCGTTTCTAGCCGCGGCGCATGTGAGCGTGGGTCATTCGTGGGCCGCGGCGCCTGTTGCTGGTGCGGACGGTCGTGAACGTGCAGGTCAGCCCTCCGTCGGGTCTGGATCGCTGTTGCCTGCAATTCAGCAAAGATTCCGGAGTCGGCAAAGAGGGCGGCGTTCTTTCGCGATAGGGGTAGATGCTGCGATTGTGAAAGAGATCTCGGGGGATCATGCAGTCCCATTAATCGAGCGCAATACGATCACATTGTCCCACTGGCTGAAGGTGGCATGAACGACGTAACCAACCTCCAGCACCGGCCGCCGGCCGACGAGGACTAATCCATGTTGGAGTAGGAGCGCGAAGTCGACCGGTGGGTGGGTGACCAGCCGGAGCGATGGGAGCGTCTCTGTCCTGCCGCCTCACATACACCCACGGCAGAGTCTCGATTCGACAAACGTGCTGTCTTACGAGGTGCTCACCTTCGTCGGCGTCACCACCACCGCGACGGAGAACAACTCGGCGAACCGCTCAGGCGTGTCGAACAGTGCCGCGATGCGTTCGGTGTACTTGGCCAGGTACGCGGGGTTCCGGTCGGCCGGCGGGGCTGTCGCGGGCGTGGCCAGGCCTTCGATCCGCACGACGTTGCGGCCGACGTCGGTGACGTCCAGCACCAGGCTGACTTTCGGGTTGGCGGCGATGTTGCGCAGCTTTCGCGTGTGAGGGCGGCTGTAGAGCAGGACCGTTCCGTCTCCGCGCGTGAGGAACCACACGGGCACAGTGACCGGCTGCCCGTCCGGCCGCACGGTGGTGAGCCACGCCATCAGGTTGTGCTCCAGCCGCGACTCGACCCGTTCGCGGTCGGCGGGTGGCAGGTGCGTCGTGAGTTCCACAGTGGTCCTCCCCAGTCGGTACACCGCCAGGCTAACGGCGAGGTCCGACAATTTCGGGTGATCAAAGGCCCGACCAGGGGATTCACACCCGGGTGTGATGGCAGACTTCCGGGCATGGGCGAGGTCATCGGGTTCCAGCCGTTCCGCAGCAGCTTCCCCGCACCGCCGCCGGGCTGGCACGAGGCTCACGTCGGCGCCCTCGACGAGTTCGATCACCTCATGATCTACGTGTGCCGCGCGGCGGTGCCGTCCGACGTGGACGTCGAGGACCCGACGTACGAGGCCTGGGACGACTGGGACGTCCAGGCCCTCATCGACGCCCTCGGCGGCCAGGCACGGCTCGACGAGCTCCTCCTCGACCCCGCCACCGCGCCCGCCCTGCTCACCCGCCTGCCGGAGACGCTGGAGCGTCATCGTCAGGTCGTGATCGACATCGACATCTACTACGCCCTCACCAAGCTCGCTTCGATGCTCGGCCGCGTGGAGGCGACGTAAGCTCGTCCCCAAACTGGGGGGAAGTGCCGATGAGTTTCGATCTCGCGGTGTGGTTCGCGCCCGCGGCCATGAGCGCAGCCGACGCGAAGCGCAAGTACGAGCAGCTCTTCGAGATCGAGCCCGGCGAGATACGGCACCCGCAGGTGGCGGCGTTCTACCGTGAGTTGACGGCGCGGTACCCCGAACTCGTCGACGCCCTCGAGACCGGCGATCTGGAAAAGGCGCCTTGGTCGGCGGCCCTCAGTCGCTATGAAGACGCCGTCGTCATGCCCATCTCTTGGTCCTTCGCCGGCGTCGTGCTGCGGGTCGTGCTGGACTTGGCCCGTCACCACGGCCTGGGCGTGTACAACCCGCAGACCGACGACGTCCACAACCCGGCCGCCCTCTCCCTGACCGCGTGCGACGGCTCCCACCTCGAAAACCCCGACCCCACCGCCATCCGCGCCGCCCTGCAGCGCCTCTCCGCCGCCAACTGGTACGCCATCCTCGAACGCGGCGACTCCTACGTCCAGGTCGGCCAGGGCAAGTCCGCCGGCGCTGTCGGCAACCTGTACGCCCTCGAACACCGCGACGGCTCCCCGGACCGCCACTACCGCACCGACGTCCTCTCCCTCGAAGACGTCACCACGGCCTTCCTCGCCTTCGCCACCCACGACACCACCTGGCGCGCCCACTTCGAGTGGCGAAAGCTCGACTTCTGATGACCTACGTGCTGGAAGCCGCCCAGGTGTGGGAATCGGGGGCCGTCGTCTTCGGCCCGATCCACGTCTCCGAAGACGAGCTCGTCAACCCGCCCGAGGGTTCTCCGGCTTCCCAAGCCCTCCGCCACCTGGGCGTCGACGCCGGATCCCACCGCGACGAGTTCGCCGCCGTCGGCATCGGCCGGCACCGGTTCACCGAGCAGTGGGTTCGCCGAGGGCTGTTGCCCTGATCACACCCGCGCCTTCGCGCAACATCGGCGAAACGTCAGTGGTGTCCACTCGCGGCAACAGCGAGGAGGCCCCCCATGCCCGAGATGGTGTTCCGAGTGCGCTGGCCGGATTCCTCGGTGCAGCGGTGCTATTCACCGTCCACTGTGGTCGAAGAGCATTTCGCCGCGGGGGAGGAGTACCCGGTCGCCGAGTTCGTCGAGCGCTCGCGGGCGGCGCTGACGCTCGCGTCGGAGCGGGTGCTCGCGCGGTTCGGGTTCCCCTGCTCGCGCGCCGCTGCCCAGCTCGCCGATATCGAGAGGCGCGCCGGTGCCTTCGGAGACGAGAGTGCGCGGGTCGTGGTGGAGGCCTTCGAAAAGTGAAAGGCCCCCGTTCCCGAGGGAACGAGGGCCTTCCGTCTGTCTACAAGCGACTCACGCAGCCTGCGGAATCTCCGACGAAGCAGGCGTCAAAGCCAGCTCCAGCACCTCGCCGACATTCGCCACAGCGTGGACATCCAGCTGCGACAACACCTCGGCGGGCACGTCGTCCAGGTCCGGCTCGTTGCGCTGCGGGATGATCACCGTCTTCATCCCGGCCCGGTGCGCGGCGAGCAGCTTCTGCTTCACCCCACCGATCGGCAGCACACGGCCGGTCAGCGAGACCTCACCGGTCATCGCCACATCCGCGCGAACCACACGCCCGGACAGGAGCGAAGCCAGAGCCGTCGTCATGGTGACGCCGGCCGAGGGGCCGTCCTTCGGCACCGCGCCCGCGGGGACGTGGACGTGGATGCCGCGGTCCTTCAGGTCGCTGACGGGCAGTTCGAGCTCCGCGCCGTGCGAGCGCAGGTACGACAGGGCGATCTGCACCGACTCCTTCATCACGTCACCGAGCTGGCCGGTGAGCTGAAGGCCCGTCGAGCCGCTCTCCGGGTCGGCCAGCGACGCCTCGATGTAGAGCACGTCACCGCCCGCGCCGGTCACGGCCAGGCCCGTCGCGACGCCCGGGATGGACGTGCGCTGGGTCGAGGTGGGCAGGGACGACTCCGGCACGTGGCGCGGGCGGCCCAGGTAGGTTTCCAGGTCCGCGGCGTCCAAGGACACCGGCAGCGAAACGGAGTCCAGAGCCACCTTCGTCGCGATCTTGCGCAGCAGCTTGGCGATCGTCCGGTTCGCGTCGCGCACGCCCGCCTCGCGGGTGTACTCGGCGGCGATCCGGCTGAACGCCGCGTCGGTGATCACCACGTCGCCGGTCGTGAGGCCGGCGCGCTCCAGCTCGCGCGGGAGCAGGTGGTCACGGGCGATCGTCACCTTCTCGTGCTCGGTGTAGCCGTCGAGGGTGACGAGCTCCATGCGGTCGAGCAGCGGGCCGGGGATGGTCTCCAGCGCGTTGGCCGTCGCGAGGAACACGACGTCGGACAGGTCGAGCTCCACCTCGAGGTAGTGGTCGCGGAACGTGTGGTTCTGCTCCGGGTCCAGCACCTCCAGCAGGGCGGCCGTCGGGTCGCCGCGGTAGTCGGCGCCGACCTTGTCGATCTCGTCGAGCAGCACGACCGGGTTCATCGAGCCGGCCTCCTTGATGGCCCGCACGATGCGGCCCGGCAGCGCGCCGACGTAGGTACGACGGTGCCCGCGGATCTCCGCCTCGTCCCGGATGCCACCGAGGGCGACGCGCACGAACTTGCGTCCCATGGCCTTCGCCACGGACTCGCCCAGCGACGTCTTGCCGACACCGGGAGGGCCCGCGAGGGCGAGCACGGCACCCGAACGGCGTCCGCCGACCGGGCCGAGCCCCGACTCCGCGCGACGCTTGCGCACGGCCAAGTACTCGATGATGCGTTCCTTGACGTCGTCGAGGCCCGCGTGGTCCGCGTCGAGCACGGCGCGCGCGGCGGCGATGTCGTAGACGTCTTCGGTGCGCTCGTTCCACGGCAGCTCCAGCACCGTGTCGAGCCAGGTCCGGATCCAGCCGCCCTCGGGCGACTGCTCGGAGGTGCGCTCCAGCTTGTCGACCTCGGCCAGCGCGGCCTTCTTGACGTTGTCGGGCAGGTCGGCGGCCTCCACGCGGGCGCGATAGTCGTCGTCCTTGTCGGAACCGTCGAGCTCACCGAGCTCCTTGCGGATCGCCTCGAGCTGGCGGCGCAGCAGGAATTCCTTCTGCTGCTTGTCCATACCCTCTTGGACGTCCTTGCGGATGGTGTCGGTCACCTCGAGCTCGGCGAGGTACTCCTTGCTCCACTCCATGGCCTTCTCGAGCCGCTTGCTCACGTCAAGTGTGGTCAGCAGTTCGAGCTTCTGCTCCGTGGCCAGGTACGGCGCGTTGCCGGACAGGTCGGCGACCGCGGAGGGCTCCTCGACCTGCTGGACGGCGTCGATCATCTGCCAGCCGCCACGCTGCTGGAGCAGCGAGATGACCACGGCCTTGTACTCCGACGCGAAGTGCGTGGAGCGGTCGTCGGTGAAGTCGGTGGCCTCGTCTGCGTGGACCCAGCGCGCGGCGCCGGGACCGTCCGCAATGCGGCCCACCACGGCGCGGCCGGTGCCGCGCAGCAGAACGGCGGCCTTGCCGCCGGGAACCCGGCCGATGCGCTCGACGGTGGCGACCGTGCCGATCTCGGCGTACTCGCCGTGGATGCGGGGGACGATCAGCACTTCGGCCTTGGTGGCCGCGCCGGAGCGGATGCCGGGGAACGACGCCGTCGCGGGCGTCTTGGCCTGAGCGGACTCCACTGCGCCCCGGGTCTCGGCGTCGGTGAGGTCGAGCGGGACAACCATGCCCGGCAGCACGACGTCGTCATCGAGCGGGAGAACGGGCAGGAGGCGGGGATCTGACATGTGCACTCCTCGATTAGTTGAGTCTGCCTTGCTCAACTATCCGTGGGGCGGGTTTGTTTCCCGAGGAGTGTTCGCTGGCAGCGATCACGCCCCCGCGCTGGTCAGAGCCACGTGGGCCCGGTCACGGCTTCTCCGCGACCCCGCTCCAGGCGAACGGCCGCGTCTCCGCTTCCAGCGCCGACACCGGCCGGTCCGGCCGCCAGTTCGGCAGCGGGGACAGCCCCGGCTCCAGCAGGGGCCAGCCGCCGAACCAGGGCAGAATCTCGGCGTCCGAGCGGAGGTAGGCGGGGTTGGACGTGTCGCGGTAGGCGTCGATGAACGTCTTCACCTCGGCCGCGCGCTCCGGCGGTGCGTCGTCGCGGCACGTGCCGTGCGTCACGGCCAGCCACGAGCCGGGGGCGAGCTTCGCGCGGTAGGTCGCCATGAGCCCGCCGGGGTCGTCGTCGGGGCCGATGAAGTGCAGCACGGTGATCATCAGCAGGCACACCGGTTCGGACCAGTCGACGAGCCGCCGCGTGGTCTCGTCGGCGAAGAGGGCGTCCGGGTCGCGGATGTCGCGCTGCACGAGGCCGGCCCAGTCACCCGCGTGCTCGCGTTCGAGGATCACGCGCGAGTGCGCGGCGGCCACCGGCTCGTAGTCCACGTACACCACGGTCGCGCGCTCGTCCTCCGTTAGCCGCTCGCGCACGATCTCGTGGACGTTCCCCGCCGTCGGCACGCCCGAGCCGAGGTCCACGAACTGCCGGATCCCGGCGTCGAGCGCCGCCCGCACCACGCGGTTCATGAACGCCCGGTTCTGCCGCGAGATGGGCCGGATCAGCGGCCACACCTTCTCCACGCGCCGGCCGAACTCGCGGTCGACGGCCCAGTTCTGCGAACCACCGAGGTACCAGTCGTAGACGCGCGCGGCCGACGGCTTCTCGACGTCCACCCCGGCCGGCGCGTCCGGCGGGGTCACGGCTTCTCCGCGACCCCGCACCACGCGAACGGTCTGGCCTCGGCCTCCACCGCGTTCAGCTCACGCTCCGGCCGCCAGTCCGGCAGGTGCACGATCCCGGGCTCCAGCAACGGCCAGCCACCGAAGAACGGCACGATGTCGTCGCGGTCGCGCATCCAGACGGGGTTGCTGGTCTTGCGGTACTGCTCCACGAACCAGCGCAGGCCTTCGAGCGCCGGGCCGTCGCCGTCGCCCTCACTCATCTGCGAGATGGACAGCCAGCTGCCCGGCGCGAGCGCGTCGCGGTAGGCCTTGACGAGGCCCTCGGGGTCGTCGTCCGGGCCGACGAAGTGCAGCACCGCCATCATCAGCAGGCACACGGGCTTGCCGAAGTCGATGAACTCGCGCGTGGTCGGTGAATGCAGCACAGCCTTGGGGTCGCGCATGTCGGCCTGCAGGATGCCGGCCCAGTCGGTGGCCGCTTCTTCCTCGAGGATCAGCGTCGCGTGGGCCACGGCCACCGGCTCGTAGTCCACGTACAACACGGTCGCGCGGTCGTCGTCGTCCAGCTCGGCCTCGATGACCTCGTGGACGTTGCCGGCCGTCGGCACCCCCGAGCCGAGGTCGATGAACTGCCGGATCCCCGCCTTGAGCGCGGCGCGCACCGCACGGTTCATGAACTCGCGGTTCTGCTTCGCGCCCGGCCGCACCAGCGGCCACTGCTGCTCCACGCGCCGGCCGAACTCGCGGTCGACGGCCCAGTTCTGAGTGCCGCCGAGGTACCAGTCGTAGATCCGCGCCGCCGAAGGCTTCTCGGTGTCCACGCCCTCGGGCGCCTTCGGCGCGGCCGCCGGCTGCTCGCTCACGTCGGAACTCCCCTCGTCGCGGAACGCCAAGCCTAGCGAGCAGCGACAACGATCTTCCGACGGCCGAGCAGCAACGCGGGTCCGACGGCGACGATCGCCGGCGCGGCGCTCACCACGAACGCCACGTGGAACGCACCCGCGGCCGCGATCGCCGCGAGCACCGCCGTGCCCGCCGACCCGCCGAGCTGCTGCACCAGCCGCACCACCGCCGCCCCCGACGGCACGTCCTCCCGGGGCAACCGCGTGAACGCGGCCGACGTGACCGCGATGTTCGCCGCGCTCAACGCCCCGCCCCGCACCACGAGCGCGACGCCGAGCACCACGAAACTCGTCGACGGCCCGGCCACCACGAAGGGCACGGTCGCCGCCGCACACCCAGCGATCCCGACGACGGCGATCACGCGCGCCCCCACGCGGTCGATCACACCGCCCACCCACCGCGTCAGCAGCGATCCCACCCCTTGTAACGCGAGGATCATCCCGGCCGCGAACGCACCAAGCCCGCGCTCCTGCTCGAAGTACAGCGGGATCAGGAAAAGCGCGCCGTACAACGACAATCCGGTCAGAAACAACACCGCGGCCGAAGCGCGAACGCCCGGTTGGCGAACAGCCGCACCGGAATCAACGCACGCTCACCCCGGCGCAGGCTCCAACCCACGAACCCGCCGAGCAGCACGACCCCCACACTCAACGGCACCACGAACCCGCTCCCCGACGCCGCATCGTTGAGAGCGAACAACAACGCGACCACCGCCGGCGCCAGCAAACCCAGCCCCGGCAGATCCAGCCGGCTCCGGCGGTCGGCGGAGTCCATCGGAACGAACCGCCGCGCCAGCACGATCGCCGTCAGGCACAGCGGAACGTTGATCGCGAACAGCCAGCGCCAGCTCCCGCCGGCGACGATCACGCCGCCGACGAGCGGCCCGGCGATGGGCGCGATCACGCTCACCAGCATCACGATCGTCAGCAATCGCGCCGTCTTCGCCGGCCCCGCCGCCCGAACCAGGATCGTCTGCAGCACCGGCAGCAGCACGCCGGCGCCCACACCTTGCAGCACGCGGAACGCGACCAGGCTGCCCAGGTTCCACGACAACCCCGACAGCGCGGAGCCGGCGAGGAACACCGCCAGCCCGGCCAGCCACAACCGCGCCGCGCCGAACCGGCTCGTCGCCCACGAAGTCACGGGGATCGCTACCCCCAGCGCCAGCAGGTACCCGGTCGAAACCCACTGGATCGCCGCCGTGCCCACTCCGAAATCGGCGGCGACGGTGGGCAGCGCGACGTTCACGATTGTCGTGTCAACCAGTGGTGCGACTCCGCCGAGCACGATCACCAGCGCCAGCCGCACGAGCGGCCACCCGAGCGGTTCGAGCTTCTCCTCCACGATCGCCCCCATTAGATACACGTGTATCTTATCGAGATTAAGATACACGTGTATCTTCGCGAGGGTGAGCACTGCACAACGGAGAAGGGGCGCGGTCCTCGAAGAAGCCCTTGTCGAAGCCGCCTGGACCGAGCTCAACCGCACCGGCTACGACGGCTTCACCATCGACGCCGTCGCCAAAGCCGCCGGCACCAGCCGCGCCGTGTTGTACCGGCGGTGGCCCAACCGGGCGGCGCTCGTGCACGCCGCGGTGCGTGCGCACGTCGGCTCGATCGCCGACGTCGTGCCGGACACGGGGGAGCTCCGCCAGGACGTCCTGGCCACCCTGCAGGCCATCGCCGACCGCATCGTGCTGGTCGGGATCGACGTGATGACCGGGTTGCTCAGCGAGCTGGCCGAGCTACCGGAGGCCCTCGCGACGACCGTGCCCGACGTCTTCGAGCGCATCGTCCGGCGCGCGGCCGAACGCGGGGAGATCGGGACGGGCCACATCCCCGACACGGTCCTGCAGATGCCCGCGGTCCTCGTGCGCTACGAGATGATCACCAAGCGCACGGTGCCCGACGTCGAAATCCTGGTGGACGAGCTCTTCCTGCCACTCGTCCGCCACCACGCCACGAACTAGCGCACCGCAGGCCTCCGCTGCCACCCCGTCCACAACGGCCGGTACCCCTGCGCGTACCAAAACGGCGTCGACCGCGGGTTCGGCACCGCCGTGTGCAGCAGCACGACATCCGCCCCGGCCTCGTCGAACACCTGGTGCGCGTGCGCCGCCAGCGCCGTACCCACACCAGCCGACCGCGCGGCCTCCGCGACTGCCAGCGAAGACAGGTACCCGATCCGCGAAGCGGCCACGCGGTGCTGGATCCACGCCGTCTCGTCGGGCATCTGGAGCACGACCATGCCGAGCGCCTTGCCGTACAGCTCCGCGATCCACACCTGGGATTCCGGCCGTTCGAGCTGGCGCAGCAGCCCCTTGCCCACGAGTTCCTCGATGCCCGGGCGCACGGTCACCTTGCCGAACTGAGCGTCGTACCGCTGCAGCTCCAGCATCAGGCGCATGGCTGTGTCGAGGTCGTCCGGCGTGGCGTGGCGGATGCAGACGCCGGGGGTCGTGGTGGGGCCCGAGGCGGCCATGCGCTGGGCCGGGCGGACGGCGATCACGCCGACGGGGGCGAAGCCGTGGCGCAGCATTTCGGTCACGCCGGCGGTGTCACGGCTGGGCCGGGAGACCACGGCCGCGCACTCGGGATCCCCCGGGCGGGCGATGGTCGACAGGTGTTCATCCCATCGAGTGAGCAACGCGTCGAGGCCGGCGGCGGGGTCCGGGCCGGCGAGCTGGACCTCGAGCCGGTGCTCGGTCAGGGCCCGCCAGATGGACTGGGAGCTGTCGGGGCCGAGCTCGGTGCTGGTGGCCAGACCGGCGGCCCTCGTGTCTCCGACCTGCGCCGACAGGAGGGTGGCGTCGTCGTGGACTTCGAAGGGGAGGGGCGCGGGGAGCAGTGCGTCCACCGTGGCGATCCGCGCCGCGTGCCCGGTGGCTGTCACGTCGTTGTGCATGTACTTCATTGTCGCCCCGCGGGACTCGGCAGAACCCCTGAACACACCCCACGGCGTCAGATCAGGCACGAACGGGGAGTTTCACTCCTTGGTCCACGCTGGTCAGCGCCACAAGCCCATTGTTAACCCTGGGGTGATCTCCTACTGTCTCGAAAGGGACACGGGTACGCCCTCCGGGGTACGGTATGGCCCTTGTCCACACCTGACGTCACTGACGAGCGCGACCGGTGGGCAGCCGGGAAGGAAGGTCGGATGCCGGACAGCAACGGCAGGCCTGATGCCGCTCCAGCGGCGAAACAGGCCAAGGGGGGCGCCGTTTCCGGGACCTTCACCGAGGCCCGCACGGACGAACGCCGGTTCCGCATATACACCTTCGCCGTTCTCGGCCTGGGTCTGATCACCGCGTTCGCGGTCGGTTCTTGGTTACCTTTCCACGGCTCGGCCAAGCTCTGGTGGATCGGACCAGTGCTGGCGCTCGCGTTCCTGCTCGCCGAACAGCTGGGCATCAACGTCGACGTCCGAAGCGGCATTTCGTGGACGATCTCGTTCACAGAAATTCCGCTGGTAATCGGTTTCTTCGTCGCTCCGTTCGAGGTCGTGCTGGCCGCGCACCTCGTCGCGGGCATCGGCACGCTGCTGGCCCGCAAGGTCGCCGGTCGCGTCCTCTACAACGCGGGCGCGTTCCTGCTCGAGATCACCGGCGCGTTCGCCGTCGCCGGGCTCGTCAAGCAGGCCGTGGGCGGCGGCGAGGCCATGCCGTGGGTCGCCGCCTTGGCGGGCACGCTCACCGCGCCGCTGGTGAGCACGCTGCTGGCGCTGGCCGCCGTGCGCGTGCTGCGCCGCCGCATGCGCGTGAGCACCGCGATCCGCCTCACCGGCCGCATCCTCGTGGTGGGCTTCGTGAACGCGTCGGTGGGCCTGAGCGGCTACCTCGTGATCGCGAACACCCCGCAGGCGTGGCCGTTGGTGCTGGCCGTGTTCCTCGGGCTGACCGCGCTGTACTGGGCCTACTCCGACCTGCTGCGCGAGCAGCGGGACATGGAGGCGCTGTCCGACGTGAGCCTCATGGTCGCGCGCTCGGGCCAGCAGGCCGCCGCGCGTCCGGCCGGGCGCGCCGACGAGCTCGTGGGCGGCGTCGACGTGCGCGAGTGGGCCACGATCGCCGAGCGGATCAAGGACCAGCTGGCCGCCGGCCGTGTCGTGCTGCGGCTGCGCCTGGAGGCCAAGGACACGATGCGCGTGGTCGTGGCCGGCGACGAGCTGCCGCCCGTGGACCCGAACGCCGACGACCCGCTGCAGCGCCTGCCCGGCGCCCACGTGCGCCACTTCCGCATCACCGAGGCCAACCCCGACGTCCGCGCGGCGCTGCTCAACCGCGGCGCGCAGGAGGCGCTCGTGGTGCCGCTGCGCAGTGCCAACCAGCTGCTCGGTGTCGTCGAGGCCCACGACCGGCTCTCCCGCTGGCGCGGCTTCGGCAAGTACGACGTGCAGCTGCTCGGCACGATGGCCAGCCACCTCGCGACGTCGCTCGACAACCGGCGCCTGCTCGCGACCCTGCGCCACGACGCCTACCACGACCCGCTCACCGGCCACCTCAACCGGCCGGGCTTCCAGCAGGTCGCCAAGGAGCCGCTGCGCGACTTCGCCAACGCCGTGGTGCTGCGCATCGACCTCGACGTCTTCTCGACCGTCAGCGACGCCCTGGGCTACTCGTGGGCCGACCGCATGGTGATCGCCGCCGGCCGCCGGATCCGCGACGCGCTGGGTCCGGACGTGCCGCTCGCCCGCCTGGAGGGCGCGTCGTTCGCCGCCCTGCTCGTGGGCTGCACGTCGGAAAACGCCCACGCCGCGGCCGAACGCCTGCGCGTGCAGCTTTCGGCGCCCTACCCCGTCGACCGGCTTTCGGTCGAGGCCAACGCGATGATCGGCTACGCCACCACCTCCACCGAGGACGGCGGCGAGCCCGTGGACGTCGACGGCCTGCTGCAGCGCGCCGACGTCGCCGTGCGGGCCACTCGCGGCGGCGAAGAGGTGCGCGGCTACGTGCCGAGCATGGGCCAGATCTTCCTGCGCCGCTTCCAGATGGTGACGCAGTTCCGGCAGTCGCTGGAGGACGGGCACGTGTCCGTCCACTACCAGCCGAAGATCACGCTGCCGAACCGTCAGGTGCAGGGCGTCGAGGCGCTGGTGCGCTGGGTGCACCCGGAGTTCGGCCGGCTCGGCCCCGACGAGTTCGTGCCCGCCATCGAGGCGGCCGGCCTCATCGGCGTGCTGACGTCGTTCGTGCTCGAAGCCTCACTCAAGCGCGTGCGCAAGTGGCTCGACGAGGGCCTGCGCATCTCCGCGGCCGTGAACCTGTCCGTGCGCAACCTGGCGGACGAGGACTTCCCGGCGAAGGTCCAGCGCGAGCTGGAGCGCTACGACGTGCCGCCCGAGCTGCTCACGTTCGAGCTCACCGAGTCCGGTGTGATGTCCGACCCGCAGAAGGCCCTGCCGATCCTGCGGGAGCTGCACTCGCTGGGCATCGTGCTGGCCGTGGACGACTTCGGCACGGGCTACTCGTCGCTCGCGTACCTGCGGCAGCTGCCGGTGGACCAGGTGAAGATCGACAAGAGCTTCGTGCTCGGCATGGGCACCGACCTCGGTGACCTGGCCGTGGTGCGTTCGATCGTCGAGCTGGGTCACTCGCTGGGCCTGACGGTGGTCGCGGAGGGCGTCGAGGAGGACGTCGCGCGCGACCAGCTGGAGGCGATGGGGTGTGACGTTGCCCAGGGATACTTGATCTCGCGCCCGCTGCCCGAGGACCGTCTTGAGGCCTGGCTGCAGGCCCGTACGGCGCGGTCGCCGGGCCGGCACTCGGAGACGGTCTTGACCCTGCTGACCTGAGGTTTCGCGGTAAGGGGACCCCTCGTGCACGCACGGGTGAACCCCCTTGGTAATCTCTTCAAGCCCTCGCAAGAGGCAGGCCCCTTTAGCTCAGTCGGCAGAGCGTCTCCATGGTAAGGAGAAGGTCTACGGTTCGATTCCGTAAAGGGGCTCGCGAGTATGGCGAGCTATGCTTGTGGAAATCGCAAGCCTAGCTCGCTTCGCGGCGTCCATCTGGGGGTCGAACCCCCAGACCCCCGCCAAGGGGCTCCGCCCCCTGGACCCCCACGGGTCGAGTCGGCAGGGTGGGCGTTGGTTATGGCGGTGTAGCTCAGTTGGCAGAGCAAGCGGCTCATAATCGCTGTGTCGCCGGTTCAAGTCCGGCCACCGCTACGCGGTAACGACGGGGCTGGCCCCCGGATCTGAGAGAGAAGGAAACGCTGTGGCTGCCACCGACGTGCGACCCAAGATCACGCTGGCGTGCGAGGAGTGCAAGCACCGCAACTACATCACCAAGAAGAACCGGCGCAACGACCCGGACCGCTTGGAGATGAAGAAGTTCTGCCCGAACTGCGGTACGCACCGGACTCACAAAGAGACCCGCTGACGTTAGCGGTTCTCGTCCAGCTTCGAACAGCCGTCCCGGCCTAGTGCCGGGGCGGCTTTTCGCTGTTCAGGGCCAGTTGAGGACCGGCGCTGGGCCCGTCCGGGGACCTCTCGGACCACCGGCTCGGGTCGGCTAGCCTCAGCGGGTGCCTTTGGACCAGTCGTTCGCCGGGCGGAGCTACCCGCCCGCCGGAAAGTACGCGGTGAGCCGCGAGAAGATCTTTGAGTTCGCCGAGGCGATCGGAGACCCCAACCCGATCTACCGCGACCCGGAGGCGGCCCGCGCGGCCGGTTTCCCGGACGTGGTCGCGCCGCCGACGTTCATCACGCTCCTGAACCTGCCCAAGGTCAACGGGATCGTGGCCGACCCGGAGCTCGGGCTCGACTACTCGCGCATGGTCCACGGCGACCAGGGCTTCACCTACGAGCGTCCCGTGCACGCGGGCGACGTGCTGGAGATCGGCGCGACCATCGAGAACATCATGGCCCGCGCCGGCAACGACTTCATCAACGTCAGCGCCCGGATCACCGACGCCGACGGCAAGCTGGTCTGCACCACCCGCGCGCAGCTCGTGGTGCGAGGGGAGGACGCGTGAACGTCGGCGACGAACTGCCCTCGCTGCAGGTGCGCGTCACGCGCGAGCAGCTGGTCCGCTACGCGGGCGCCGCGCTGGACTTCAACCCGATCCACTGGAACGAACGCTTCGCCAAGGAAGTCGGCCTGCCCGACGTGATCGCCCACGGCATGCTCACCATGGCGCTGGCCGGCCGCGTCGTCAGCGACTGGCTCGGCGACCCCTCGCGCCTGCTGGACTTCAGCGCCCGCTTCACCCGCCCCGTGGCGGTCCCCGACGACGCCGAGGGCGCCCTCGTGGAGATGACGGGCAAGGTCGGCGCGATCTCGGAAGACGGCGTCGCCCGCGTGGACCTGGTCGTGAAGTTCGACGGCAAGACCGTGCTGGGCAAGCCGCAGGCGCTCATCCGCGCCTGACGCTCAGCTCACCACCGACTCGACGGCCGTCGCCATCCCCGCTTCACCCCGCGCGTTGGGGTGCAGCGGGGCCGCGGCCGACGTCGGCACCAGGCCCTCCACCCAGCGCGTGCCCGAGCTCGTGCACACGTCGTGGCCCTTGCTCGGCCCGGCCGTGTCGGCATAGCCCGCGTTGTGGGTTCTGGCCTGCTCTTCGAGCACGTCGTTGAGGTGCTTCAGCGAGTCACGCAAGTACGCGACATCGCCCGAGCCGACGGGGATCGCGGGCCAGCAGCCGTCGCCGTCGGGTAGCACGGTGGGGTAGCCGACCACGACCACGCGGGCCTTCGGGGCCTTGGTGCGGATCTGTTCGAGCACCGCGCCGAGCTTGCCCGCCACGGCGTCGATGCGGTCGGAGAGCTGGTCGTGCCCGCCCGCGGTGAGCCGGTCGTGGCAGGGCGCGCCGTCGCGGTGCGAGGTGGCACAGCTGGGCGCCAGCGAAATGAACCCGACGTCGTTGCCCCCGATGCCCAGGGTCACGAGCGTGGTCGCCGACGTCACGGAGTCCAGCTGCGGCGGGTTCGTGCCGTTGTGGGTCGACTGGGAGCCCGTGAGGTCCGCCGTGGTGGCGCCGCTGCAGCTGACGTCCACGAACTGCGCCGGCTTGATCTTCGCGGCCACCAGGTGCGGGTAGTTGTCGTCCGAACGGTCGCAGCCCGCGGGCGTGCCCGCCGCCTTCCCCGTGCGCGGCGCGGAGGTGTACGAGTCGCCGAGCGCCACGTAACGGCCCGTGCCGCCCCCGGTGCCGGCGCCGGCCGGCGGCTCGGTCGACGAACCATGCTTCGACTTGTAGTACCCCACCCCGAGCAGCGCGACCACGACCACCAGGATCAGCAACCCGCATCCGCCGCTCTTCTTCGCCGCCACCTGATCGTTTCTACCGGTCCGCGACCCCGCGTGACGACGGGTATCCGGGTGAGACCCCTACCGGTCCACGGCGGCGCGCAGCTGGTCGGCCAGCTCCAGCGCGTGCTCGACCCCGTCGGCGATGTAGTGCAGGTCCACGAACGCCTCGGTGAACCCCTCGTCTGCGGCACCCTTCAGCGCCGACGCGAGGTCGGTCACCGTCACCACGGGCGTGCCCTCGCGCGGGTTGACGCGCAGCGGACGCCGCAGCGTTGCCGGGTTGCGGCCGGCTTCGGTGGCGGCGTCGGCGATCACCGCCCACATCCGGTGGAGGTACTGCGGGGGCAGCAGCGTCGGGAGCCAGCCGTCGGCGCTCGTTCCGACGCGGCGCAGGGCGCGTTCGGACATGCCGCCGAGCAGGATCGGCGGGTGCGGGTTCTGCGTGGGCCGCAGCCCGACGTGCGACTCCGGGATCTGCCAGCGCTCGCCGTCGTGGCCCGCGGGGTCGGCGGTCCAGAGCGTGCGCAGGACCTCGATCAGCTCGTCGAGGCGCCCGCCACGCCCGGCCCACGGCACGCCGGCGGCGGTGTACTCGTCGCGCAGCCAGCCGAGGCCGAACCCGGCGTCGAGGCGGCCGCCGGAGAGCAGGTCGAGCGACGTGAGCGTCCGGGCCAGCAGCACGGGCGCGTAGACGGGCGCCGAGAGCGTGCTCATGCCCAGCCGCGCGGTCTTCGTGGCGCCGGCGGCGGCCGTCAGCGCGACGAACGGGTCGACGAAGTGGATGAACTCCGGCGGGTACGGCCGCTCCGGCGTGCCGCCTCCTGGGTACAGGTCCGAGGGCTCAAGCGGGGTGAGCACACGGTCACCGACCCACAGCGAAGCGTAGCCGAGCTCTTCGGCCGCAGCGGCGAATCCGGCGATGGCAGTGGGGTCGGCGAGCTTGCCGTACTGCGGCAGGGCGAGTCCGAGTCGCAACGCGGTCACCGGGCCTCCTCGGGGACGACTTTTCTTGCGGGGCAACGAAGATCGCGCGTCGAACCGGGGACCTCGCTGGGGATCACCGGATTCTCGGCCGGGGCGCCGGAATTTCCCCGGTGCGGCAAGGTTTTCCGGCGGCTTCCGAAGTGCCTCGCGAGTACGGGATGAACGACCGCGGAATCCGCGTTGACCACCGTGCGGAGGGTTGTTTCCCGATTAATCGCGGACGGGCGCATGCGGCCATCCTGGCACGGCTCGGCGGCGCTCGCCGGTCACGTTCCCGGCGCGCTGGAGCAGGGACTCGGGGGGTCGGTGCGGGGGCACCCGACTAACGAGGGGGGCGCGGTTGCGGGCCTCGATCCGGCTTGCCGTAGACTTCGGAACTCGGAACGCACTACGGTCATCCCCGCCGGATGGTGGGGACGATGGAATGCGTCCTCCGGAGCCTGGGTGACCAGGTTCCACAGGGGTGTAGCTCAATTGGCAGAGCAGCGGTCTCCAAAACCGCAGGTTGCAGGTTCAAGTCCTGTCACCCCTGCGTACGGGTACTGGTGGAGCGGAGGAGTGGTCGTGAGCGACAGCGACGCCAGCGGCGAGCACGAGCAGGACGAGTCGGGCAAGAAGCCCGGGGTCGAGTCCCGCCCGGCGACCGCCGCGGCTCGGCGTGAGCGCCGCGCTTCCGCCCGCCCGTCCGGCAAGTCCGAGGCGCGTTCGGGCGGCACAAGGCCGTCCGGCAAGGCGGGCGACAAGGTCGCGAAGCCCGCCGACGCCAAGGGCGCGCCGACCCCGAAGCGGGACCAGAAGCCGAAGAAGGCGTCGCCCTTCGCGCGGATCATGCGGTTCGTCCGCGAGGTCTGGGCAGAGCTGCGCAAGGTCATCTGGCCCAACCGCAAGCAGATGGTCACCTACACCGCGGTCGTGCTGGTGTTCGTGGTGTTCATGGTGGCCCTCGTGAGCGGCCTCGACCTGGCCTTCAAGCAGGTCATCGGGCTGGTCTTCGGCTGAGGCCGGAGGCGCGCGCCACCGTGCGCCGCGCGGGCCGGCCTGCCCGAGCCCGGCAAGTGATCAACTGAGAGGACGGAACGTGACCTCCGACAACGGCACAGAGGCCGGTCGCGACCTGACCGAGCTTTCCGACGAGCAGGTGCACGCGGCACTCGGCGACGAGGAGTCCGCTCACCTCGAGCCCGTCGAGGTGCCCGACGCCGGCGAAGAGGTCGACGCAGCCGTCGAAGACAGCGCTGACGAGAGCGCCGACGACGAAGCCGACACCGAGGCTGACGACGCCGACACGGCTGACGACACCGAGGCTGACGACAGCGTGGCCGACGCCGTGGCCGACGAAGCCGCCGAGTCCGAGCCGGCCGCCGAGTCCGACGACCCCGTCGCCACGCTGCGCGCCGAGCTGATGGCCGCGCCGGGCGAGTGGTACGTCGTGCACAGCTACGCCGGGTACGAGAACAAGGTCAAGACGAACCTCGAGACCCGTACCACGACGCTGGACGTCGAGGACTACATCTTCCAGATCGAGGTTCCGACCGAAGAGGTCACCGAGATCAAGAACGGCCAGCGCAAGCAGGTGCAGCGCAAGGTGCTGCCCGGCTACATCCTGGTCCGGATGGATCTGAACGACGCCTCGTGGAGCGCGGTGCGCAACACGCCGGGTGTCACCGGGTTCGTCGGCGCGACCTCGCGCCCGTCGCCGCTCACCGTGGACGAGGTGCTGAAGTTCCTCGCGCCGCAGGTCGAGAAGGAAGCCCCGGCAAAGGCCGGCAAGGGCGAGGCCGCCGCGGCGTCGACGCCGTCCGGTGGCGGCGCTGTCGAGGTCGACTTCGAGATCGGCGAGTCGGTCACCGTCATGGACGGCCCGTTCGCCACGCTGCCCGCGACGATCTCCGAGGTCAACGTCGACGGACAGAAGCTGAAGGTCCTGGTGTCGATCTTCGGCCGGGAGACCCCGGTCGAGCTCTCGTTCACCCAGGTCTCCAAGATCTGACGGTCGGGAATACCGACCGGCAGTCCCCGCGTACTGGCAGGTGTGCGGGGGACTCACGTCAGTAAGAAGGACACAAGGTAATGCCACCCAAGAAGAAGAAGCTTGCGGCGATCATCAAGCTGCAGATCAAGGCCGGTGCGGCCAACCCCGCGCCGCCGGTCGGCCCGGCGCTGGGCCAGCACGGCGTCAACATCATGGAGTTCTGCAAGGCCTACAACGCCGCGACCGAGTCGCAGCGCGGGGACGTCGTCCCGGTCGAGATCTCCGTGTACGAAGACCGGTCGTTCGACTTCAAGCTGAAGACGCCGCCGGCCGCCAGGCTGCTGCTCAAGGCCGCGGGCGTGGAGAAGGGCTCCGGCGAGCCGCACAAGACCAAGGTCGCCAAGGTCACCTGGGACCAGGTCCGCGAGATCGCCAAGACCAAGGAGTCCGACCTCAACGCCCACGACATCGACCAGGCGGCGAAGATCATCGCCGGTACCGCCCGCTCCATGGGCATCACGGTCGAGGGCTGAAGCTCCTCAAGCAACACCGTGGGAGAGCCAGTGCTGGCTCGTCACCACACTGATCCGTTTTGACTAAGTAAGGACAGAAGCATGACCAAGCACAGCAAGGCCTACCGCCAGGCTGCCGAGCTGATCGACAAGGAGCGTCTCTACGCTCCGCTCGAGGCCGCGAAGCTGGCGAAGGAGACCTCCAAGACCAAGATGGACGCGACCGTCGAGGTCGCGATGCGTCTCGGTGTCGACCCGCGCAAGGCCGACCAGATGGTCCGCGGCACCGTGAACCTGCCGCACGGTACCGGTAAGACCGCTCGCGTCATCGTTTTCGCCGTCGGCGACAAGGCCGCCGAGGCCGAGGCCGCCGGTGCGGACGCGGTCGGCACGGACGAGCTGATCGAGCGCATCCAGGGTGGCTGGCTCGACTTCGACGCCGCCATCGCGACGCCGGACCAGATGGCCAAGGTGGGCCGCATCGCCCGCATCCTCGGCCCGCGTGGCCTGATGCCGAACCCGAAGACCGGCACGGTGACCCCCGCGGTCACGAAGGCCGTGCAGGACATCAAGGGCGGTAAGATCAACTTCCGCGTCGACAAGCAGGCCAACCTGCACCTCGTGATCGGCAAGGCGTCGTTCGACACCGAGAAGCTGGTGGAGAACTACGCGGCCGCGCTGGACGAGATCCTGCGGGCCAAGCCGTCGTCGGCGAAGGGCCGCTACGTCAAGAAGATCACCTTCACCACCACGATGGGCCCGGGCATCCCGGTCGACCCGCTGCGGACGCGCAACCTCCTCAGCGAGGACGCGGCCGTCTGAGTCGCACATCACGCGAAAGGGCGGTCACGCAATGTGCGTGGCCGCCCTTTTTTCGTGTCTCATGGACACTATGCCGACGACGACGTTCACCGCTCCCGACGGGCTCCGCCTGAGCTACACGGTGTGGGAGGGCGACGGCCGGCACCGTCGCCCCGTCGTGCTCCAGCACGGCTTCGCCGCCGACGCGCAGGTGAACTGGGTCGGCACCGGTGTCGTGCGCACCCTGGTCGAAGCCGGGTTCACCGTGATCGGCCTCGACGCCCGCGGCCACGGCGCGTCGGACAAACCGCACGACCCGGCCTGCTACGGCCAGGACGTGATGGCCCGCGACGTGTCCGCCCTGCTCGACGAGCTGGGCCTCGACGAGGTCTCCCTCGCCGGCTACTCGATGGGCGCGATCGTCGCCCTCATCGTGGCCACCAAGGACAAACGCGTGCGCTGCCTGGCCACCGGCGGCATCGGCGCGGGCATCATCGACTTCGGCGGCGTCGACACGCGCGTGGTCGAGCCGGAACAGCTCGCCGACGGCCTCCTCGCCGACGACCACGCCGACGTCCCCGCCCAGGTCCGCCCCTTCCGCCGCCTCGCCCGCCGCACGGGCGGCGACGTCGACGCCCTGGCCGCCGTCCTGCGCGCCTCACGCCGCACGTCCATCCCCCTGACCGAGATCACCGTCCCCACGCTGATCCTCGCCGGCGAACGCGACCAGCTCGCGGCCCAGCCTGAGCGCCTCGCCATCGGCATCGCGGGCGCCCGCCTCGTGCGCGTCCCGGGCGACCACATGACGGCCGTCGCGGACCCCGCGTTCGCCCTGGCACTGGCCGACTTCTTCGCCTACGCGGACACGGGGGAGACGAGGTTCGCGATCTCCTCGCCGGCGTAACCGAGCTCAGCGAGCAGCTCGCTCGTGTGCTCACCGCGCGCGGGCGTGTGGCGGCGCACTGACGGCGGCGTATCCGAGAGGATCATCGGCGGCCCGACCTGGCGGTACGTGCCCTCCGTCGGGTGCTCGGCGAGCGAGACGAGGCCGCTGCCCGTGTGGTACGGGTCGGTCTCCGCGTCTTCCAGCTCCAGCACCGGCGCGAACGGGATGGACAGCTCGGCGCAGATCTTCTGCCACTGCACTGTGGTCTTCTCGACGGAGAGCTTGCCGATCTCGTCGTACAGCTCGCCGTAGTGCTTCGCGCGGCTGGCGGGGTCGCCGAACCGCGGGTCAGTGGCGAGGTCTTCGCGGCCGGCGGCGCGGAAGAAGTCGGCGATGTTCTTCTCGGTGTAGGGCAGGACGCAGGCCCAGCCGTCGGCCGTCCGCACGGCCTGGTGGCCCTCGGTCATCGACCGGTTGAAGCCCATCGGGCCGATCGCAGGCTCGAACGTGTGGCCGGCGAGGTGCTCGACGAGGTTGAACGCCAGCATCGTGTCGGCCATCGGCACCTCCACGCGCTGGCCGCGGCTGGTCGTGCGCTGGTGCACCACGGCGGCGAGCACGGAGTAGACGATGGTGAGCGCGCACAGCTTGTCGGCGAGGATCGTCGGCGCGTAGGTGGGCTTGTCGGTCGCGCGGCGCATCAGGTCGGCCATGCCGGAGGACGCCTGCACGATCTCGTCGTAGGCCGCGAGTCCGGCGCGGTCGGAGTCGGTGCGGAAGCCCTGGGCGTTGCAGTCCGAGCTGAGCGCGGCCGCCGGGTGCGCGGCACTGCTCGCGGTGCAGGTCGGCGACAACGCGGTGTACGTCGACTGGGCCGGCACGGACGAGCCGTTCGACTACGCGTTCTCCCGGTCCCTTCGCTCCGCGCTCCCGCGTACGTCGGCTCGGCGCGTGTTGCTCGCTTCGCTACCGGAGGCCGACCGCCGTGCGGTGGTGGCGCAGGAGCCCGACACCCGCGCGGGCGTCGATCTCCTCGCGGAGGCGGCGGAGATCCGTGCGCAGGGCTACGCCGTGGTCGACTCCGGGCACGCCATGGAGACGATGGCCGCGGTGGCCGTGCCCGTCACGGAGTCGGGGCGCGTGGTGGCGGCCGCGGCGCTGGCCGCACCGTCCGAAGTGGTCGCTGCGCGGCTGCCTGACCTGGTCAGGTCGTTGGAGGAGTGGAGTTCGAGGCTGACGGGGGCCCGCACTTCTCCGGACCCGGCGAGTGGCCCGTGATCAGCCACTGACCCTTGTCCACTTGGGACACGGTGAACACGCCGAGTGCCGGGCCGCCGGCGATGGTGTAGTCGCAGGAGTCGATGGTCACCACGCCTGCGGGCGGGGCGCCGGAGACGTACGAGGGCAGCGATTCGGCGTAGTCGTTCTGGTTGGTGACCTGCGCGTGCAGCTTCTCGACCGCCACCTTGCAGTCGGGCTGGCCGACGTCCTGGGCGAACTTGGTCTGGACGGGCTCGTCGAACCGGCCGCACGCGTCTTCGACCCGGCCCTGCGCGATGTTGTGGAAGACGAAGCGGACGGCCTCGTACGGGTTCGTCGAGAAGATGTGGTTCGTGTGGTAGGTCCCGCCGCCCTCGGCCGCGATCTGGGCGGAGGACTTGCCGTCGTCGCTGGGGAAGTAGTGGCGGTAGGCCCACGTGGCGGCGATACCGAGGATCACCAGCACGATCACCCACCCCAGGATCTTCCCGCCGAGGCGCTTGAGCCAGCGGGGGACCGGGCGGCGACGGCGGGGTTCCTCGTACGGCGCCAGCGCTCCCGGCGGCCCCGGAGGTACGGGTGGCTGCCGGCCCGGCTGAGTCTGCGGCTGGCGGGAGCCCGCGGGGACCAGGCCGGCGTCGGGTGTTGGTGCCGGTTGGTTGCCTTGCTGGGCTTGGGTGAAGCGGAGGTAGTCCTGGAACTGCTGGAACTGGCGGAACTGTTCCAGCTGCGCGGCATCCAGCGGTGGTTCGCCCGAAGCGGGCTGGGACGGCTGGGGCAACGCAGGAAGGTGCGAGGACTCCGTGGCGGCCGGTGAACTCGACGGCAACTGCGGAACCCCAGCCACCGGAGGCTGCTCCGCACCCGGCCACTGCCCAGAACCCGACTGCCCAGAACCAGACTGCCCCGATGGCTGCGGCAACCCGCCCGGAACCGGTTGCGTGCCGTCGGCAGGTCGGGGGCCGGGGCCGGTGGGGTTGTCCGGCTGTCCGTGATCACGCTGCTCCGCCACGTCACCAATGATGCCCGCTCGCCGGCGAATCCCCGAGTCCGGGCGGCTTGTCGCTGGTCAGGCAGGGGGGTGGGCGAAAGGCCGGAAACCCTTCACGTATAGTTGTCGACGGTTCTACCGAAGACCGCTGGTTTTCCGAGTGCTCCACGGCGCTCGGAACGAAGGTCCCGCGAGATGAGCGGGCGGCCCGCGCAGGAGGAACGAGGTTCGGCTCTCCCTCAGGGGAAATCGCCGTGTAACGCCCCGTGCTGACTGCGCGTGGGCGTTTTTTCGTCTCAGAGGGCTCTCGAAGGACCAGTGGAATCCACTAGCCAAGAGAGGAGGCGACCATGGCGAAGCCCGACAAGGTGGCGGCCGTCGCCGAGATCGCGGAGAGCTTCCGCAGCAGCTCGGCCACAGTCGTTACCCAGTACACCGGCCTCTCCGTGTCCCAGCTGTCTCAGCTGCGCCGCGCTCTCGGCACCAGTGCCAAGTACCGGGTCGCGAAGAACACCCTCGTGAAGCGTGCCGCCGAGGACGCCGGTGTCCAGGGTCTGGACGACCTGTTCGTCGGTGCCACCGCGATCGCCTTCGTCGAAGGTGAGCCGGTCGACGCCGCGAAGGCGCTTCGCGACTTCGCGAAGGACAACAACGCGCTTGTCATCAAGGGCGGCTACATGGACGGCAAAGCGCTGTCCGTGGACGAGATCGCGAGGATCGCCGATCTCGACAGCCGTGAGGTCCTGCTCTCCAAGGCAGCGGGCGCGTTCAAGGCGAAGCTGTCCCAGGCCGCCGCGCTGTTCCAGGCGCCGGCGTCCCAGGTCGCCCGCCTGGCTGCCGCGCTGGAGGAGAAGCAGCGCAACGCCACCGGTACCGAAGCAGCCGAAGCACCCGCCGAGAGCTGATCCACCCCCACCCCGAACGTCGAGTTCGTTCGTTTTTTCTGAGAGGAAGCCATCATGGCGAAGCTGAGCACCGCCGAGCTGATCGACGCTTTCAAGGAGCTCACCCTTCTTGAGCTGTCGGACTTCGTGAAGGAGTTCGAGACCACCTTCGACGTCACCGCCGCCGCCCCGGCCGCCGTCGTCGCCGCCGGCCCGGTCGGCGCCGCCCCGGCCGCAGCCGAGGAGCAGGACGAGTTCGACGTCGTCCTCGAGTCCGCCGGTGACAAGAAGATCCAGGTCATCAAGGTCGTCCGCGAGGTCGTCTCCGGTCTGGGCCTGAAGGAGGCCAAGGAGCTGGTCGAGGCCGCTCCCAAGGCCCTCCTGGAGAAGGTCGACAAGGAGGCCGCTGCGGCCGCCAAGGAGAAGCTCGAGGCCGCCGGCGCCAAGATCACCATCAAGTGATCCCGGGCGCGCAAGCGCCTACCGCACCACCTCGTGAAGGGGCGGGCATCCACTCGGATGCCCGCCCCTTTCTCGTTCGCCGGCCCGGCGACCGACTGATCACCGCTCGTGTCCGATTCGCCCGGTCGGACCAGCCGTAACCCGATCGTTGGGCCATCTGGATCTGCGCCACTGGGTGACGTGCACTACCGTGCTGCCAGCGGTCACCGGACAAGGCCACGAACGGGTGAGGTGCTCACCGGCCTCGCCAGGCCGGAAAACTGGTGAGTAACCTGTTCGCACTCAGCTCGTTGCACCTGGTTGACGCGGAGATCGCGGCGCGCATCGGCGCGGGCTCCGCTGCCAGTCGCGGCGGGGCGGCGGTGCGCGACGACGCGGAACAGCTCCTGGAGGTGTGATGGGCGCCGAGGTGGTCATCGAAGGTCTGACGAAGTCCTTCGGAAGGCAGACCATCTGGCGGGACGTGACGCTGACGCTGCCCCCGGGTGAGGTGTCCGCGATGCTCGGCCCGTCGGGAACCGGCAAGTCGGTGTTCCTCAAGTCCATGATCGGCCTGCTGAAGCCCGACAAGGGCCGCTGCGTGATCAACGGCGTGGACATCGTCACGTGCTCCGAGCACAAGCTCTACGAGATCCGGAAGCTCTTCGGCGTCCTGTTTCAGGACGGCGCGCTGTTCGGGTCGATGAACCTCTACGACAACGTCGCCTTCCCGCTGCGGGAGCACACCAAGAAGTCCGAGTCCGAGATCCGCCGCATCGTCCAGGAAAAGCTGGAGATGACGGGTCTGGCCGGCGCGGACAAGAAGCTGCCCGGCGAGATCTCCGGCGGTATGCGCAAGCGCGCCGGCCTCGCGCGGGCGCTGGTGCTCGACCCGCAGATCATCCTGGTCGACGAGCCGGACTCCGGTCTGGACCCCGTGCGCACCGCGTACATCTCGCAGCTGCTCATCGACCTCAACACGCAGATCGACGCGACGATCCTCATCGTCTCCCACAACATCAACCTCGCGCGCACGGTGCCCGACAACCTGGGCATGCTGTTCCGCAAGGAGCTCGTGATGTTCGGCCCCCGCGAGGTGCTGCTCACGAGCGACGAGCCCGTGGTCGAGCAGTTCCTCAACGGCCGCAAGCGCGGTCCCATCGGCATGTCCGAGGAGAAGGACACCGCCACGATGGCGCGCGAGGAGGCCGAAGCCGCCGCGGGGCACTCCGACGGCTCGCCCGACGAGGACATCCGCGGCGTCGTCCCGCAGATGCAGCCCAGCCCCGGCCTGCCGGAGCGCGCGGGCGCCCGCCGCCGGATGGACCGCGTGATGCGGATCCTCCACACGCTCCCGCCGGCCGCGCAGGAGGGCATCATCGAATCCCTGAGCCCGGAGGAGCAGCGGCACTACAACGTCCAAGCGAACGTGCACGCCGCCCACGCGCCGGCCCGTCGCCCGGGCCCCGAGGACACGCAGCAGATCCCCCAGATCTCCGACCGTGGCCCCGTGGCGAACCAGCACCAGGGCCAGCTGCCCGCCGACCAAGTCGCCCGGATCCCCGGCGGCTCCGGCCCGCGAGGGCCAGGCGGCGGCTACTCCGGTCCCGGCGGCAACGGGCCGGGTGGCGCGTGAGCTCGAACGCAGCACCGGCGAGGAAAATCCCCGGGCACGGCATGCTCCGCGAGACCGGGAACCTGTTCGCCCTCGGTCTCGACATCATCCGCGGCATGTTCCAGCGCCCGTTCCAGCTGCGGGAGTTCATCCAGCAGGCCTGGTTCGTCGCCAGCGTCACGATTCTGCCGACGGCGCTTGTCGCGATCCCGTTCGGCGCGGTCATCTCGCTGCAGTTCGGCGCGCTCGCGCGTCAGCTCGGCGCGCAGTCCTACACCGGCGCCGGTTCCGTGCTCGCCACGGTGCAGCAGGCCAGCCCGCTCGTCACGGCGCTGCTGGTGGCCGGCGCGGGCGGCAGCGCGGTCTGTGCCGATATCGGCGCTCGCACCATCCGCGAGGAGATCGACGCGATGGAGGTGCTGGGCGTCTCCGCGGTCCAGCGCCTGATCGTGCCGCGCACGCTCGCGATGATGCTCGTCGCGCTTTTGCTCAACGGCATGGTCAGCGTCATCGGCGTGCTCGGCGGTTACTTCTTCAACGTCGTGCTCCAGGGCGGCACGCCCGGCGCCTACCTGGCGAGCTTCTCCGCGCTGGCGCAGCTGCCCGACCTCTGGGTCGGTGAGCTCAAGGCCCTGATCTTCGGCTTCATCGCCGCGGTCGTGGCGGCCTATCGAGGCCTGCACCCCAGCGGCGGCCCGAAGGGCGTGGGCGACGCGGTGAACCAGTCGGTGGTCATTACGTTCCTGCTGCTCTTCGTCGTGAACTTCGTGATCACGCTGATCTACCTGCAGATCGTGCCCGGAAAGCTGGACTGACATGACGTTCATCTCGGGTGCCAAGCGCGTCGCCCACCGTCCACTGGAGACCCTGGACACCCTGGGCGACCAGATGTCCTTCTACGGCCGCGCGCTTCTGTGGACACCACGCACGCTGCGCCGCTACATGAAGGAAGTCCTTCGCCTGCTCGCCGAGGTGAGCTTCGGGTCCGGCTCGCTCGCGGTCATCGGCGGCACGGTCGGCGTGATGGTCGGCCTGACGCTCTTCACCGGTGTCCTCGTGGGCCTGCAGGGCTACTCGGCCCTGAACTCCATCGGCACCTCGGCGTTCACCGGCTTCCTCACCGCGTTCTTCAACACCCGCGAGATCGCCCCGCTGGTCGCCGGCCTTGCCTTGAGCGCCACGGTCGGCGCCGGCTTCACCGCGCAGCTCGGCGCCATGCGGATCTCCGAAGAGATCGACGCGCTGGAAGTCATGGGCGTGCCGAGCCTGCCGTACCTGGTGACCACGCGGATCATCGCCGGGTTCGTGGCCGTGATCCCGCTCTACATCATCGGCCTGCTGAGCTCTTACCTCGCCTCACGCCTGGTGGTCATCTACATCTACGGCCAGTCAGCGGGTACCTACGACCACTACTTCGACCTTTTCCTACCACCGCAAGACGTTCTGTACTCGTTCATCAAGGTGCTCATCTTCAGCATCTTGATCATTCTTTCGCACTGCTACTTCGGCTACCGCGCCTCCGGTGGGCCGGCCGGCGTGGGCGTGGCCGTGGGCCGCGCGGTTCGCCTTTCCATCGTCACGGTTTCGATCGTGAACTTCTTCATCGGTTTCGCCATCTGGGGAACCGACGTCACGGTGAGGATTGCGGGATGATCACACTACGGCGCAGGCTCTTGGGCCTGCTGCTCGTGGCGCTGCTCGTGGGAGGTGTGGCCCTGAGCATCGCCTTGTACAACAAGGCGTTCACGAAGTTCGTCACGGTGAAGCTCGAGGCCGACAGCATCGGCAACCAGCTGCTGGAGCAATCGGACGTGAAGGTGCGCGGCCTGATCGTGGGGTCGGTCAAGACCATCGCGGCCACCGCCGACGGGGCCGAGCTCACGCTGGACCTCCAGCCCGACTACGTGAAGCTGATCCCGGAGAACGTCTCGGCGCGCTTCCTGCCCAAGACGCTCTTCGGCGAGCGCTACGTCTCGCTCGAGATTCCGAAGAACCCGTCGGCCAAGACGCTCACCGACGGCGACGTGATCCCGCAGGACCGCACCTCGGGCGCGATCGAGCTGGAGCAGGCGCTGGAGCACCTGATGCCGGTGCTGCAGGCGGTGCAGCCGCAGAAGCTTTCGAGCACGCTCACCGCGATCTCCACCGCGCTGCAGGGCCGGGGCAAGCCGCTCGGCGAGACGCTCTCGCAGCTGGGCGACTACATCGGCAAGCTGAACCCGCACGAGCCGCAGCTGCAGCACAACCTCAAGGCGCTGGCGGACTTCTCCGACAACCTGAGCGCGTCGGCGCCGGACCTGGTGCAGAGCCTCGACAACCTGAGCACGACCACCCGCACCGTGGTGGACGAGCAGCAGAACCTCGCGAGCCTCTACAGCAACCTGACCGCGGCTTCGCAGGATCTGCAGTCGTTCCTGGAAGCCAACTCCCAGAACATCATCAGCCTCGCCGACACCGCGCGGCCCACGGCCGAGCTGCTCGCCAAGTACGCGCCGGAGTACCCGTGCGTGATCGGGCAGATGTCGAAGCTCGTGCCGGTCGTCGACAAGGCGCTGGGCAAGGGCACGAACCAGCCCGGCCTGCATGCGACGATCGAGGTGGTCGTGAACCGCGGTCCCTACAAGGCGGGTCAGGACGAGCCGCGGTTCGAGGACAAGCGCGGCCCGCGCTGCTACGACCTCAAGAACCTGCCGAACCCGTTTCCTCAGGCGCCGCCGGACGGCGCGTTCAAGGACGGCACGACCCACACGACGGCACCCAATTCCCACAGCACCGGCGTGAACCCGGGCAACTTCCTCGCCGACGCCGCGGGCCTCGGCGGCGGCACGAGCGGGGGTGACCCGGCGTACTCGGGCGCGGAGAACGAATTCCTCGGCCAGCTCGTGTCCCCGCAGGTCGGGATGCCGGAAGGTGACTTCCCCGGCTGGGGCTCGCTGCTCGTCGGCCCGCTGTACCGGGGCGCGGAGGTGACGGTGAAGTGAGGGGACTGGCCGCACCGCTGATCAAACTGTCGATCTTCGTGGTGATCACCGTGCTGTTCACCGCCGTGCTCGGCATCAGCATCGCGAACATCAACACCACCAGCACCAAGGACTACTCCGCGCGCTTCACCGACGCGACGTTGCTGCTCAACGGTGACGACGTCCGCATCGCCGGCGTCCGCGTGGGCACGGTGAAGGACGTGAAGATCGTCGACAAGCGCCAGGCGCAGGTCGACTTCGAGGTCGACGCCGGACGGCAGCTGCCGGCGGGTGTCACCGCGCAGATCAAGTTCCGCAACCTTGTCGGCCAGCGCTACCTCTCCCTCGGCGAGGGCAGCGACACCTCCGGCAAGACGCTGCCCCCGGGCGGCTCGATCCCGCTCGAACGCACCACACCCGCGCTGGACCTGACCGAGCTGTTCAACGGGTTCAAGCCGCTGTTCACCGCGCTGAACCCCGACGACGTCAACAAGCTCTCGTACGAGGTCATCCAGGTCCTGCAGGGCGAGGGCGGCACCGTCGAGAGCCTGCTGTCGCACACCGCTTCGCTGGCCACCACGATCGCCGACAAGGACAAGGTGATCGGCGAGGTCATCGACAACCTCAACTCCGTGCTCGACACGGTCAACGCGCACACGCCGCAGCTGAGCGACCTGATCGTGAAGCTGCAGCAGCTGGTGTCCGGCCTTGCCGCCGACCGCAAGCCCATCGGCGACGCGATCGACAGCCTCGGCAACCTGGCCCAGACCACCGCCGGCCTGCTCGGCGACGCGCGCCAGCCGCTGAAGGACGACATCAGCGCGCTGGGCGACCTGACCACCAAGCTCAACAAGAACGAGCCGACGCTGGAGCACTTCATCCAGTTCCTGCCGCAGAAGGTGAGCGCGCTGACCCGCACCGCCGACTACGGCTCCTGGTTCAACTTCTACGCGTGCGAGGTCAAGGGCAACGTCGCCCTGCCGCCGCTGATCAACGAACCGATCGACGTGCCGCTGCTGCCGTCCAACCGGGAGAGGTGCAGCGGATGAAATCCTTCCAGAAGCGCAACCCCGTCCCGATCGCACTGGTCGGGCTCGCGGTGCTCGTGCTCGGCTTCGTCGCCGCGCTCAACTCCGACGACCTGCCGGTCATCGGTGGCGGCACGACCTACAGCGCCGAGTTCTCCGAGGCCGCCGGGCTCACGACCGACAACGACGTGCGCATCGCCGGCGTGAAGGTCGGCAAGGTCTCCGAGATCAAGCTCGACGGCGCCAGCGTGAAGGTGTCGTTCAAGGTCAAGGACGCCTGGCTCGGCGACAAGACCTCGGCCGCGATCAAGATCAAGACGCTGCTGGGTCAGAAGTACCTGTCGCTCGACCCGCAGGGCGTCGGCACGCTCAACCCGGGCCAGCCGATCCCGCGCGACCGCACGATGTCGCCCTACGACGTGCTCGATGCGTTCCGCGGCCTCTCGCAGACCGTCGACGACATCAACACCGACCAGCTCGCGCAGAGCTTCGACACCATCACGCAGACCTTCGCCAACACGCCCGAGGACGTGAAGGGCGCGCTCTCGGGCCTGTCGAAGCTGTCGGACACGATCGCCTCGCGCGACTCGCAGCTGTCGAACCTGCTGGCCAACACCCGCGAGGTGTCGCAGACGCTGGTCGACCGCGACGCCGAGGTGCAGAAGCTGATCACCGACGGCAACCAGCTGCTCGACGAGATCTCCAAGCGCGAGCAGGCCATCACCGCGCTGCTCGACGGTTCCAAGGAGCTCGCCACTCAGCTGCAGGGCCTCGTCGACGACAACGACAAGCAGCTCGACCCCGTGCTCACGCAGCTGGACCAGCTGACGTCGATGCTGCAGCGCAACCAGGACTCGCTCGCGCAGGGCATCGCGAAGTTCGCCCCCTTCGTGCGCGTGTTCACCAACACCATCGGCACCGGGCACTGGTTCGACAACTACATCTGCGGCCTGGTGGCGCCCTCGATCGGCCCGCTCAACCAAGAGGGGTGCTACACGAAATGAGTGACACCCGGTTCGGCCAGTCGCTCCTGCGCGGCGCGTCCGTCGCCGTCGTCCTCGCGCTCGTCATCGCGGGCGGACTCTGGTGGACGCTCAAGGACGCGGGGCGCAACCACCTCACCGCGTACTTCTCCGGCGCTGTCGGCCTCTACGAGGGCAACAGTGTGCGGATGCTCGGCGTCGACCTCGGCACGGTCACCAAGGTCCAGCCCATGGGCAACCAGGTGCGCGTGGACTTCGAGTACGACCGCTCGGTGCCGGTGCCTGCCGACGCGAAGGCGCTGATCGTCTCGCCGTCGCTGGTCAGCGACCGCTACATCCAGCTCGCGCCCGCGTACACCGGCGGCCCGAAGATCTCCGACGGCGCCGTGATCCCGCTCAACCGCACCGAGGTGCCGCTCGAGGTCGACCAGCTCGCCGCGAGCCTCGCGAAGGTGAGCGAGACGCTCGGCCCCAACGGCGCCAACAAGAACGGTTCGCTGTCGGACCTGCTCAACACCGTCGCGAAGAACGTGGACGGCAACGGCCAGGCCCTGCACGACACGATCGCCAAGCTCGGCCAGGCGTCCGGCACGCTCGCCGGCAACAAGGACGACCTGTTCCAGACCGTGCAGAACCTCGGCCAGTTCTCGCAGACGCTGGTCAACAGCGACGGCCAGGTGCGCCAGTTCGAGAGCCAGCTCGCCGACGTGAGCGGGTACCTGGCGGGGGAGAAGGACGACCTCGCCGCCACCGTGCAGCAGCTGAGCACCACGCTGCAGTCGGTGCAGACCTTCATCGAGCAGAACCGCGGCCGGCTCAAGTCCAATGTGGACAAGCTGGCCAGCGTCACCAAGGTGCTCGTGGACCAGCGCAGCGCGTTGTCGGAGATCCTCGACGTGGCGCCGGTGGCGCTGTCGAACCTCGTCAACGTCTACAACGGCTCCGCGGGCACGCTCGACGCGCGGCCGAACCTCAACGAGCTCACGCAGCCGCCGCTGGTGATGGTCTGCAACCTGCTCAAGCAGACGCCCGACGCGCTCAAGCTGCTCGGTGACACGTGCGGCTCGATCGCCGGCGTGGTCGACGGCGCGGTGCCGCTGCCCTCGACGGCGCAGGTGGTGCAGGCCATGTCCAACGGCAAGCTGCCGCCACTGCCGCTCCCGCTCGCGGGCCAGGTCTACGGGACGGGGAGCTGAGCATGAAGCGCCTCAGGAGGTTCACCGCCGCCGGCGTGGTCACCACGGTGTCCGCGCTGGTGCTGTCCGGCTGCGGGTTCACCGGGATCTACGACGTGCCGCTGCCCGGTGGCGCCGACCTCGGCAGTCACCCGTACAAGGTCAAGGTGCAGTTCTCCGACGTCCTCGACCTCGTGCCGCAGGCCGGTGTGAAGGTCAACGAGGTGCCCGTCGGCCAGGTCGAGTCCGTGGGGCTCACCCCCGACGGCTGGCACGCCGAGATCACCGTGGAGATCAACGGCGACGTGAAGCTGCCGGCCAACGCGCTGGCCAACGTGAAGCAGTCGAGCCTGCTCGGCGAGAAGTACGTGGAGCTCTCCTCGCCCGGCGACGGGCAGGCGCAGGGCACGCTCGCGAACAACGCCACGATCCCGCTCGCGCGCACCGGCCGCGACGTCGAGGTCGAAGAGGTGCTCGGCGCGCTGTCGCTGCTGCTCAACGGTGGTGGCGTCGAGCAGCTCAACACCATCACCAAGGAGCTCAACAACGCGACGGCGGGCAAGGAGCCCGACATCAAGGCGTTGCTGGACAACGCCAACGAGCTCGTGACGAACCTCGACGAGCAGTCGCGCAACATCACCCGCGCGCTCGACGGGCTCGACCGGCTGTCGATGACGCTGAACGACCAGAAGGACAAGCTGGTGGGCGCCGTCGACAACCTCGGCCCCGGCATCGGCGTGCTGGAGCAGCAGCGCGGCCAGCTCGTGACCATGCTCAACGCGCTGAACAACCTCTCCGGCGTCGCCACCGACACGGTGAACAAGAGCAAGGCGGACCTCGTGGCCGACCTCAAGGCCCTCACGCCGACGCTGCAGAAGCTCGGCGAGGCGGGCAACGACCTGCCGCAGGCACTGCAGATCCTGCTGACCTTCCCGTTCACCGACCAGGCCTACAACGACGTGAAGGGTGATTACTTCAACCTCTTCGCGAAGGTCGACCTGAACCTCAAGGACGTCATCGACAACCTGGGCCGCAGCCGGGACAACCCGCTGTCGAACCTGCTGCCGGTGCCGGGCCTTACCGGTGGCACGCAGGGCGACCAGCCGCCGCTGCTACCGCTCGGGGGCCAGTCGGGGTCGAACGCGAAGCCGAATTCCAGTGGTGGCCAGGGCGGCGGGCAGCCGTCGCAGGGCGGGCTGTCCGGGCTCTTCGGGATCCTCTCGGGAGGTGCGGGCTGATGTTGCTGCGCAAGACGAAGTTCCAGCTCGTCGCCTTCGTGATCATCTCGATCGTGGCGCTCGTCTACGCCCTGGTCCGTTTCGCCGGCCTCGGCTCGGTGTTCGGCGACAGCGGCTACACGGTGAAGCTGCAGCTAAACGATTCGGGCGGCATCTTCACCAACGCCGAGGTGACCTACCGCGGCTTCAACATCGGGCGCGTCGGCCAGCTGCGGCTCACGCAGACCGGCCTGGAGGCCGACCTCGACATCGACCCGTCGGCGCCGCAGGTGCCCGCGGACCTCGACGCCGTGGTCGCCAACCGCTCGGCCGTGGGTGAGCAGTACGTGGACCTGCGGCCGAAGAACGACAAGGGCCCGTACCTCGCGGGCGGTTCGGTGATCCCGGCGTCGAAGACCACCGTGCCGGTCAGCACCGACCGGCTGCTTTCGGACCTCGACTCGCTCGCGGCCTCCGTGCCCACCGACTCGCTGCGGACGGTCGTGGACGAGTCCTACGACGCGTTCCGCGGCACCGGCGCAGACCTGCAGCAGCTGCTCGACACCGCGCAGAGCTTCACGGCCACGGCCCAGCAGTACCTGCCGCAGACCGTGCAGCTGCTCGACGCCGGCGGCCAGGCGCTGGACACGCAGAACCACGAGGCGTCGAACTTCGCGGACTTCTCCAAGAACCTCAACGAGCTCACCGGCACGCTGAAGAACTCCGACGGCGACCTGCGCAAGCTGATCGGCATCACGCCGCAGGTCGCGGCGCAGATCGACCAGGTCGTCAACGAGACCGGGCCGGGCCTGGGCGCGCTGACGGCGAACCTGCTGACCACGGCCAACGTCACCGTGACCCGTCTCGACGGCATCGAGCAGGGCCTGGTGACCTACCCGGCGCTGGCCGGCGCGGCCGCCAGCGTGGCGCCGGGCGACGGCACCGCCCACCTCGGGCTCGTGCTGAACCTGTTCAACCCGCCGGCCTGCACGAAGGGCTACCTGCCCTACAGCCAGTACCGCACGGGTGCCGACACGTCACCGCGGCCGGCCGATGACAATGTGTACTGTGCCGAGCCCAAGGGCAGCCCCATCAACGTCCGCGGCTCGCAGAACGCGCCGTACGGCGGGGCCCCGGTCGCGCCGTCGCAGTCCGATGTGGATGCCAACGCGGGCCGTCCGGCCCAGGAACTGCAGGACATGCGCGACGCCGCCGTTCCGGGCGTAGCCGGAAGCCCGGGTGTCTCGTTGAACAGCCTGGGAGCGCTGCTCGGTCTCTCAGGCTGAGCAGCGTGGGCGTGTATTCGATGACCGTTACCTACCCTGGAGTGATATGAGTTCCGAACAGGCCGCCGCCGAGGAAGGGGTGACCTCGTCGCCGCCGGAAGCCCCGGCTTCCGCTTCGGAGACTGCTTCGACCGGTGCCGCTTCGCCGGCCAAGCGGTCTCTGCCGGGCTCGCCGCGCGTGTGGCTCTTCGGCGCCGGGGCGTTCGCGCTCGCCGCCTTCGTGGTCGCGGTGGTCTTCGGGATCATGTGGTGGGTCGCGGGCACGGGGGAGAACGCGGCACTGGCGCAGTCCCGTGACGACGTCGTGAAGGCGGGCGCCAACGCCGTGAAGGCCTACACCGAGGTGGACTACCAGAACCTCGACGCCGTCTTCGCCCGCCAGAAGTCCGTGTCCGACGACGACATGGCCAAGCAGATCGACCAGCTGAAGCCCACCTACGGCAAGGCTCTGACCGACGCGAAGACGAAGGTCACCACGACCGTGCAGGACATCGCGGTCGAGGAACTCGACGACCACGAGGGCAAGGCCAGCTTCCTGGCCGCCATCACCACCGACGTCACCCAGGGCGCGCAGAGCTCCGCGAAGGCGCTGCGCCTGGAGGTCTCGATGACCCGCGTCGGGAACGACTGGAAGCTGTCCGGCATCGACAACGTCCCCCTCGTCGCCTCCGGCCAGTAGCTTCACCGCAGAACGGAGTTCTCCTAGTGCCCCCCTCCCGCCGCCAGCCGCCCCGCAGCAGCACCCCGCCGGCCCGCCGGCCGAGGGTCGCCGGGCTGCGCAAGCCGTCGAGCGCGGACGGCGCACCTGCGTCCACCGACGAGCTGCCGACCCCTGCTCCGGCTCCCGCCGCGGCCAAGCCGCGCCCGCGTCCGGTGCCGCGAACAGGCCCGCTGACCAGCGCGGATCCGTCCGAGGTCACCCAGGAGATCCGGTTCCCGAAGAGCGCGGGGATCTCGCGGTCGCGGGGGCTGGCCACGGAGGACCCCGAGGACGCTGCCGACGTGGACACCGCGGCCCCGGTCGAGGACGAAGCCGAGGTCGACGCCCTCACCGGGGAGGCCGTCGACACTCCCGAGGAAACTGACGAGACAGTCCGCGCGGCTCCCCGCCGCAAGCGCCGGGACTCGGGCCGCGCGAAGCCCGTGGACGTCGACGAGGCCGAGCAGGAGGCCGCCGGCGCGCCCGCCGTGCCGCCGCCGTGGGCGAGGCAGCAGCCGCGCCAGGACCGCACGGTCGTGCTGACCGTTGTGCTGCTCGTGGTGGGCCTGGTGTTCGCCGCGGGCGCGGTGTTCTTCAAGCTCGGCTTCGACGACGCCTCCGACTCCACGAGCAACACCGCGCTGCTGGACGTCGCGAAGACCGCGCAGGTCAAGGACCAGGTCTCCAAGGCCACGGAGGCCCTGTTCTCTTACGACTTCAACAACATCAAGAAGACCGAGGACGCCGCCAACGGCCTGCTCGCCAACGACAGCGTCAAGGCCAAGTACAACTCGCTCATGGGCGAGGTGAAGCGCCTCGCGCCGCAGCAGAAGATGGTGGTGACCTGCAAGGTCACGCGCAGCGCCGTGATCATGCTCAACGGCGACCTCGCGCGCGTGATGGTGTTCGTGGACCAGACCTCCACGCGTGCCGACACCAAGCAGACCACCGCCGGCTCGGCCCAGCTGCACGTCGACGCGCAGCTGCAGGGCGACACGTGGAAGATCACCGACCTCGACACGTACAAGGCCCCGGCGCCGCCCGCGGCCAAGGCACCCGCCTCCTCGGCCCCGGCCTCGCCGCCGCCGTCGAAGTAAGTCCAAGCAGAAGGCCCGGTGCCCGCTCGAGCGGGCACCGGGCCTTCTGCTTTTGTTCAGGGCCTCAGCAGAGCGACTGCAGGGCCGTGCGCAGCGCGGTGCGGTGCAGCTCGTCGAGGTGGTCGACGACGTCGGCCGAGATCTGCGCCTCGAGCACGTCCACGCGGCACGGCGCGCCGTGGTCGCGGACGTCGTTCGTGGCCACCAGCTCGGTCAGCAGTGACGTGGTCAGCTCGTCCAGCTCGGCGCGGATCTCGGTGAGGTCCCGGCGGGTGGTGGGCGCCTGCTCGGGGTGCGCGGTCCAGCGGTCGAACAGCCCGCGCTGCACGACCTTGCTCGCGGTGATCTGGTCGGAGAAGAACGCGGCCGTGCGCTCGGGGTCCAAGCCCAGCGCGAACGCGCGCGTGCGCACCGCAGCGAGCTCCTGCTCCTCGCGCGCCGGGTCGTCGATGGGCTTGTCCGTGCCGAACTTCGACGCGGCCACGCGGTCACTCACCCGCAGGCGCTCGACCACGAGGTCGGCGAGCGGCCCGAGCCGGCCGAACGCGCGGCCCGCGGTGCCGGCGGTGTCTGTGGCGGTCTTTTCGGATGCGGCCATGGCCTGAGTGCCTCCGACGGTGAGTGCGGCCAGCGCGACGGCGAGAATCACGGTGGGGCGACGAGCAGTCTCGTTCCCGAACATGAGCACTCCGTCGTGGGCCGGCGACCAGGATCGGATCCGATTTTAGCGGTGGGGAATTCACGAAACCCGGACAATCTCGCCGGATGGACACGCAATAGTGCCGATGCCGGATTTGTCTGCCCGGACGTACCGCGGGGCTCGGCCCCACGGGTCACGCCGGCTTCCGGCGGTGGTTGCGACAGCGCTGCCACCCTGGCTGCTCGGGATGATCACGGCGCGTTCGGCGGGTGAACCGGCAGTCCAGCTCATCGCGAATGATCGCCTGCAGCGCCGTGCCGGCGGCCGCTCCGAGACCGCGGGTCGGGCACGCCGGGCTGCTCCCGACCCGCCGCGCCGCCTCTCTGCCGCCGCACTCCAGCCCGCACGCGCCACCACCAAACGTCGGCCACGCCCGGACGCTCGCCGAACCCGCACTGACGCGGCCCGATCCCGATGCCCCGGAGCCATCGACAACTCTCGAACGGCTCCCGTCGCGCAAAGCCCCGCGCGCTTGCCGGACAACCCCCGCCCTCCCTATGGGGGGCGTCCCCATCCCAGTCTATCGGCCCCTGACCTCGAAAAATGCCCGGAACGAAATCTGTGGACAACTCCGGAGTAAGCCGGGTGCCTGTGGACAAGCCGAGCTGCCTGTGGCGGGCCGAACTGCCTGTGGCGGGCCGAGCTGCCTGTGGACAAGCGCCGAACTGCCCGTGCCGGGCCAAGCTGCCCGTGACGCAAGGCACTCGCGCGCCCCCCAGCCGGGCACCGCACCCGGCCCCGCGGGTCACCGGACCAGCCTCCCGGACCACCCCGAACAGACCGCCACGAGTAGCCCGCCAAGAGCAGCTCTCTTCCGGACCACCACGGATTCAGCCCCTCGGACCACCCCGAACAGGCCTCTGCCGACCCCTCAGCCGCGCTCCACGCCACACCCCGGCGCCGACTGGACCACTCACTCCACGACCCCTGTTCGTGACGCAGAACACCGTTTAAAACCCTCCCCGATCCACTCCCAGACCACGATTCCGCAGGTACCGGCGGGTAACCGGGATGATCATCCCGCTTGTCACCCTCCGCATGCCCCGGTCGACGCTGCGCCAACCGGTCGGACCCCCGAGTGGCATCTTGACTCGAGGGCGTCGTGGGTTCAGGCTTACTGCCAACGGTCACGGCCGGGAGCGCGAACCTTGCGGGAGGGACGCAGAACCCGGGCAGGCCGGAGGCATTGCTACAACGCCGCGAGGCAGGCTGGGCCCCATCAGGAGCGCCCCCTGGACAGACCGCGTCGTTCGGGCTAGACTGCCTCTTTGCGCTGCCCTCTTTCAGGCTGCCCGGAGCCGGTAGTTAGGATAGTGGGCACACGGCACCCCTGACAGTCCGCGACGGCACCTGTTGCCATTGCGGCTGCTCACCGCTCATTGTCCCCGGAAGGACGCATCTTGGCAGTCTCTCCCGCGAACCAGGCCACTGCTGCGACCACCTCGGCTGTATCCCGCTCGGAGTCCACGGGTATCCCCGGCGCGCCCGTGCGGGTCTCTTTCGCAAAGATTCGCGAACCCCTTAACACCCCCAACCTGCTGGACGTGCAGCTCCAGTCGTTCCAGTGGTTCACCGGAGCCGAGGCGTGGTTCGAGCGCCGCGTCAACGAAGGTGACGAGAACCCGGTCGGCGGCCTGGAAGAGGTCCTCAACGAGATCTCCCCGATCGAGGACTTCTCGGGTTCCATGTCGCTGTCCTTCTCCGCTCCGCGCTTCGACGAGGTCAAGGCCTCGATCGAGGAGTGCAAGGACAAGGACATGACCTACGCGGCCCCGCTGTTCGTCACGGCGGAGTTCGTCAACAACAACACCGGTGAGATCAAGAGCCAGACGGTCTTCCTCGGCGACTTCCCGGTGATGACGGACAAGGGCACCTTCATCATCAACGGCACCGAGCGGGTCGTCGTGTCCCAGCTCGTGCGTTCTCCGGGTGTGTACTTCGACAGCAGTGTCGACAAGACGACCGACAAGGACGTCTTCAGCGTTCGCGTGATCCCGAGCCGCGGCGCGTGGCTCGAGTTCGACGTCGACAAGCGCGACACCGTCGGCGTCCGCATCGACCGCAAGCGCCGCCAGCCGGTCACCGTGCTGCTGAAGGCGCTGGGCTGGACCACCGAGGCGATCCGCGAGCGCTTCTCCTTCTCGGAGACGCTGCTGGCGACCCTCGAGAAGGACCACACCGCCGGCACCGACGAGGCGCTGCTCGACATCTACCGCAAGCTCCGTCCGGGCGAGCCGCCCACGAAGGAGAGCGCGCAGACGCTGCTGGAGAACCTGTTCTTCAAGCCGAAGCGCTACGACCTGGCCAAGGTCGGTCGTTACAAGGTCAACAAGAAGCTCGGTCTCGACACCCCGTACGACACGGGCACGCTGACCGAAGAGGACATCGTCTCGGCCATCGAGTACCTGGTCCGGCTCCACGCCGGCGACGACAAGATGACCAGCGTGTCGAACGTCGAGGTGCCGGTCGAGACCGACGACATCGACCACTTCGGCAACCGCCGCCTGCGCACGGTGGGTGAGCTGATCCAGAACCAGATCCGGGTCGGCCTCTCCCGCACCGAGCGCGTCGTGCGCGAGCGCATGACCACGCAGGACGTCGAGGCGATCACGCCGCAGACCCTGATCAACATCCGCCCCATCGGCGCGGCGATCAAGGAGTTCTTCGGCACCTCGCAGCTGTCGCAGTTCATGGACCAGAACAACCCGCTGTCGGGCCTGACCCACAAGCGCCGCCTCTCGGCGCTGGGCCCCGGTGGTCTGTCCCGTGAGCGCGCCGGCATGGAGGTCCGCGACGTCCACCCGTCGCACTACGGCCGCATGTGCCCGATCGAGACGCCGGAAGGCCCGAACATCGGCCTGATCGGTTCGCTCTGCTCGTACGCGCGGGTCAACCCGTTCGGTTTCATCGAGACCCCGTACCGCAAGGTCGTCGAGGGCCAGGTCACCGACCAGGTCGACTACCTCACGGCCGACGAGGAAGACCGCTTCGTCAAGGCGCAGGCCAACGCGCCGCTGACCGAAGACAGCCACTTCGTCGAGAACAAGGTCCTGGGTCGCCGCAAGGGCGGCGAGGTCGAGCTGATCGACCCGCTCGAGATCGACTACATGGACGTGTCGCCGCGGCAGATGGTCTCCGTCGCCACCGCGATGATCCCGTTCCTGGAGCACGACGACGCGAACCGCGCGCTGATGGGCGCGAACATGCAGCGCCAGGCTGTGCCGCTGCTGCGCAACCAGGCCCCGTACGTGGGCACGGGTGTGGAGCTGCGCGCCGCGGTCGACGCCGGTGACGTCCTCGTGGCCGAGCAGGCCGGCGTGGTCGAGGAGCTGTCCGCGGACATCATCACGATCATGCACGACGACGGCACGCGGAAGAGCTACGGACTGTACAAGTTCCGCCGCTCCAACCACGGAACGTGCTTCAACCACCGCCCGATCGTCGACGAGGGTGACCGCGTCGAAAAGGGCCAGGTCATCGCCGACGGCCCGTCCACCGAGAACGGTGAGATGGCGCTGGGCAAGAACCTGCTCGTGGCGGTCATGCCGTGGGAGGGCCACAACTACGAGGACGCGATCATCCTCTCCGAGCGCCTGGTGCAGGACGACGTGCTCACGTCGATCCACATCGAGGAGCACGAGATCGACGCCCGCGACACCAAGCTGGGCGCCGAGGAGATCACCCGGGACATCCCGAACGTCTCCGAGGAGGTGCTCGCCGACCTCGACGAGCGCGGCATCATCCGCATCGGTGCCGAGGTCCGCGACGGCGACATCCTGGTCGGCAAGGTCACGCCGAAGGGCGAGACGGAGCTGACGCCGGAAGAGCGCCTGCTGCGCGCGATCTTCGGTGAGAAGGCCCGCGAAGTCCGCGACACCTCGCTGAAGGTGCCGCACGGCGAGACCGGCAAGGTCATCGGCATCCGCGTGTTCTCGCGCGAGGACGACGACGAGCTGCCCCCGGGCGTCAACGAGCTGGTCCGCGTCTACGTGGCCCAGAAGCGCAAGATCCAGCCGGGCGACAAGCTCGCCGGCCGCCACGGCAACAAGGGCGTCATCGGCAAGATCCTGCCCGCCGAGGACATGCCCTTCATGGAGGACGGCACGCCGGTCGACATCATCCTGAACACCCACGGTGTTCCGCGACGGATGAACATCGGCCAGATCCTCGAGCTGCACCTGGGCTGGCTGGCCTCACAGGGCTGGACGATCGAGGGCAACCCGGAGTGGGCGAAGAACCTCTCCGAGGAGCTCTACGACGTCGCGCCGAACACGAACACCGCCACGCCGGTGTTCGACGGTGCGAAGGAGGAAGAGCTCACCGGGCTGCTCGGGGCGACCAAGCCGAACCGCGACGGCGAGCGCATGGTCAAGGAGAACGGCAAGGCGACCTTGCTGGACGGCCGCTCCGGCGAGCCGTACCCGTACCCGGTCGCGGTCGGCTACATGTACATCCTGAAGCTGCACCACCTGGTCGACGACAAGATCCACGCCCGCTCCACCGGTCCGTACTCGATGATCACGCAGCAGCCGCTGGGTGGTAAGGCGCAGTTCGGTGGCCAGCGCTTCGGTGAGATGGAGTGCTGGGCGATGCAGGCGTACGGCGCTGCCTACACGCTGCAGGAGCTGCTCACGATCAAGTCGGACGACGTGGTCGGCCGCGTGAAGGTGTACGAGGCCATCGTCAAGGGGGAGAACATCCCCGAGCCGGGTATCCCGGAGTCGTTCAAGGTGCTCCTGAAGGAGCTCCAGTCGCTGTGCCTGAACGTCGAGGTGCTCTCCAGCGACGGTGCGGCCATCGAGATGCGCGACTCCGACGACGAGGACCTCGAGCGCGCTGCGGCCAACCTCGGCATCAACCTGTCCCGCAACGAGTCGCCCTCGGTGGACGACGTCGTGCACTGATCGCGTGCTGAGCCGGGACCTGCCTCCCGTGGGTCCCGGCTCGCCCGCCAATTCCTCTAGTCGATACAACCCCAAGGGGATGCAAAGACGTGCTGGACGTCAATTTCTTCGATGAGCTCCGCATCGGTCTTGCCACCGCAGATGACATCCGTCAGTGGTCGTACGGCGAGGTCAAGAAGCCGGAGACCATCAACTACCGGACTCTCAAGCCTGAGAAGGACGGTCTCTTCTGCGAGAAGATCTTCGGTCCCACCCGGGACTGGGAGTGCTACTGCGGCAAGTACAAGCGCGTCCGCTTCAAGGGCATCATCTGTGAGCGCTGCGGCGTCGAGGTGACCCGCGCCAAGGTGCGCCGCGAGCGGATGGGCCACATCGAGCTGGCCGCGCCCGTCACCCACATCTGGTACTTCAAGGGTGTTCCCTCCCGCCTGGGCTACCTGCTGGACCTGGCGCCGAAGGACCTCGAGAAGATCATCTACTTCGCGGCCTACGTCATCACGGGCGTGAACGCGGAGCTGCGCCACAACGACCTGCCGACCCTCGAGAACGAGATCGGCGTCGAGCGCAAGAACCTCGAGACGAAGCGTGACGCGGACATCGAGGCTCGCGCGCAGAAGCTGGAAGCCGACCTGGCCGAGCTGGAGGCGGAGGGCGCCAAGTCCGACGTGCGCCGCAAGGTCAAGGAAGGCGGCGAGCGCGAGATGCGTCAGCTGCGCGACCGCGCCGGCCGCGAGCTCGACCGCCTCGAGGAGGTCTGGACGACCTTCACGAAGCTCGACGCGCGTCAGCTGATCGCCGACGAGCTGCTCTACCGCGAGCTGGTCGACCGCTACGGCGAGTACTTCACCGGCGGCATGGGCGCGGAGGCCATCCAGAAGCTGGCCGCCGAGTTCGACGTCGCTGCCGAAGCCGACAACCTGCGCGACACCATCCGCAACGGCAAGGGCCAGAAGAAGCTGCGCGCGCTCAAGCGCCTCAAGGTCGTGGCCGCCTTCCAGGCGACCGGCAACGACCCGCGCGGCATGGTGCTCGACGCCGTGCCGGTCATCCCGCCGGACCTGCGCCCGATGGTGCAGCTCGACGGTGGCCGGTTCGCGACGTCGGACCTGAACGACCTGTACCGCCGCGTGATCAACCGCAACAACCGCCTCAAGCGACTGATCGACCTCGGCGCGCCCGAGATCATCGTGAACAACGAGAAGCGGATGCTGCAGGAGGCCGTCGACGCGCTGTTCGACAACGGCCGCCGCGGTCGTCCCGTCACCGGCCCGGGCAACCGGCCGCTGAAGTCGCTGTCCGACCTGCTCAAGGGCAAGCAGGGCCGGTTCCGCCAGAACCTGCTCGGCAAGCGCGTGGACTACTCGGGCCGTTCGGTCATCATCGTCGGCCCGCAGCTGAAGCTGCACCAGTGCGGTCTGCCGAAGGACATGGCGCTCGAGCTGTTCAAGCCGTTCGTCATGAAGCGGCTGGTCGACCTGAACCACGCTCAGAACATCAAGTCCGCCAAGCGGATGGTGGAGCGTTCGCGCCCGCAGGTGTGGGACGTGCTCGAAGAGGTCATCACCGGTCACCCGGTGATGCTGAACCGCGCACCGACCCTGCACCGCCTCGGCATCCAGGCCTTCGAGCCGCAGCTGGTGGAAGGCAAGGCCATCCAGCTGCACCCGCTGGTCTGCGAGGCGTTCAACGCGGACTTCGACGGTGACCAGATGGCGGTGCACCTGCCGCTGTCGGCCGAGGCGCAGGCCGAGGCCCGGATCCTGATGCTGTCGGCGAACAACATCCTGTCGCCGGCGTCGGGCCGCCCGCTCGCCATGCCGCGTCTGGACATGGTCACGGGCCTGTTCCACCTGACCCGCCTCAACGAGAAGGCCGAGGGCGCGGGCAACGCGTACTCGTCGCCGGCCGAGGCGATCATGGCGTACGACCGCAAGGCGCTGAGCCTGCACGCTCCCATCAAGATCCGCGTCACGGACCGCCAGCCGGCCAAGGCCGACGAAGCGCGGCTCGCGGAGAAGGGCTGGGAGCCGGGCAAGATGTGGCTGGCCGAGACGACGCTGGGTCGCGTGCTGTTCAACGACCTGCTGCCGGCGGACTACCCGTTCGTGAACGAGCCGATGCCGAAGAAGCGTCAGGCCGCGATCGTGAACGACCTCGCCGAGCGGTACTCGATGACGCAGGTGGCGCAGACGCTGGACAAGCTCAAGGACGCCGGCTTCTACTGGGCGACCCGCTCGGGCGTCACGGTGGCCATCTCCGACGTGCTCGTGCCCGAGGGCAAGAAGGCCATTCTCGACGAGTACGAGGGCAAGGCCGACCAGGTCGAGAAGCGGTACCAGCGTGGTCAGCTGTCCCACACCGAGCGCAACAACGAGCTCGTCAAGGTGTGGACGCAGGCCACCGAAGAGGTCCACAAGATCATGGAGACGGCGCTGCCGGACGACAACCCGATCGCCATGATCGTGAAGTCGGGCGCGGCGGGCAACATGACGCAGGTCCGGTCGCTGGCCGGCATGCGTGGCCTCGTGTCGAACCCGAAGGGTGAGTACATCCCGCGTCCGATCAAGGCCAACTTCCGTGAAGGCCTGTCGGTGGCGGAGTACTTCATCGCGACGCACGGTGCCCGGAAGGGTCTGGCGGACACGGCTCTCCGTACCGCCGACTCGGGTTACCTGACCCGTCGTCTGGTGGACGTCTCGCAGGACGTCATCGTCCGCGAGGTCGACTGCGGCACCACGCGCGGCATCATGATGGTCGTCGGCGAGGACGTCGGTGACGGCAAGGTCGTGCCGGACCAGCACGTGGAGACCAGCGTGTACGCGCGGAACCTCGCGACGGACGCGGTGGACGCCAAGGGCAACGTCGTGCTCAACGCCGGTGACGACGTGGGCGACCCGGCCATCGCGAAGCTGCTCTCCAGCGGCATCACGAAGGTCAAGGTCCGCTCGGTCCTCACCTGCGAGTCGGCAGTCGGTGTGTGCGCGACCTGCTACGGCCGTTCGATGGCGACGGGCGAGCTCGTCGACGTCGGCGAGGCCGTGGGCATCGTCGCCGCCCAGTCGATCGGTGAGCCGGGTACGCAGCTGACGATGCGTACGTTCCACCAGGGTGGTGTCGCCGGTGACGACATCACGACCGGTCTGCCCCGTGTCACCGAGCTCTTCGAGGCTCGCGTGCCGAAGGGCAAGGCGCCGATCGCGGACGTCGACGGCCGCGTGCGGATCGAGGAGAGCGAGCGATTCTGGAAGATCACCCTGATCCCGGACGACGGGTCGGAGGAGATCGTCTTCGACAAGCTGTCCAAGCGGCAGCGGCTCGCCAACACCCCGAACGGCCCGCTGGGCGACGGTGACCACGTCAACGTCGGGCAGCAGCTGCTCGAGGGCACGCCCGACCCGCACGAGGTGCTCCGCGTGATGGGCCCGCGTGAGGCGCAGATGCACCTCACCGACGAGGTCCAGAAGGTGTACCGCGCGCAGGGTGTGTCGATCCACGACAAGCACATCGAGGTCATCGTGCGGCAGATGCTGCGCCGCGTGACGGTCATCGACTCGGGTGGCACGGACTTCCTGCCGGGCGAGCTGCCCGAGCGGACCAAGTTCGAGGCGCGCAACCGGTCGACGGTCTCCGAAGGCGGCGAGCCGGCTTCGGGTCGTCCGGTGCTGATGGGCATCACGAAGGCCTCGCTGACCACGGACTCGTGGCTGTCGGCGGCCTCGTTCCAGGAGACCACGCGTGTCCTGACCGACGCGGCCATCAACGGCCGTTCGGACCGGCTCGTGGGCCTCAAGGAGAACGTGATCATCGGTAAGCTGATCCCGGCCGGTACCGGCATCAACAAGTACCGGAACATCCAGGTCCAGCCGACCGAGGAGGCCCGGGTCGCGGCTTACGCGATCCCGTCCTACGACGACGGCTACTACACCCCGGACGTGTTCGGTTCGGGCACCGGTGCCGCTGTTCCGCTCGACGACTACGACTTCGGCCGCGACTTCCGCTGACCGTTCCGTAGCTGAGAAGGCCCCCGTCCCGGGTTTCCGGGCGGGGGCCTTTCTCGTGTGTCGGCTGTCGTCCGTCTGACTTTAGCTGAGATGGATGCAGCCGGTAGTCACGTTGTTGTCGGCACTTCTACGGTCCCGGCGCCGAGGGAGCGCGCCTACCTTGGCAGCCGTGGCTGACGTCGTGCCGTTCACGGACAACTTCTCCGATATCTCCAACACCCAGGGCTACCAGTTCGAGTTCCGCTGTGAACGCTGCGGGAACGGCTACCGGTCGGCCTTCCAGCGCGACGCGGTCGAAACGGGCCGCGGCGTCCTGCGCGCGGTGGGCTCGTTCTTCGGCGGCAAGCTGCAGGACCTGAGCTACTCCGCCGACCAGTGGCGCTACGACCGCGCGACGAACTCCTCCGCGAAGGACCGCGCGCTCGCGGCCGCGGTCAAGGAGATCTCGCCGAGCTTCCGCCAGTGCCGGGGTTGCAGCGACTGGATGTGCGCGGACCAGTGCTGGAACACCGAGATCGGGCAGTGCCTGCGGTGCTCGCCGAGCGTCGCGGAGGAGATCTCGCGCGCCCAGGCTTCCGCGCAGCGCGACCAGATCTGGGACCGCGCCCGCGACCGCGACTGGACCCGCGACCTCGACCTGGACACCCGCGCCCACCTCACCTGCCCCAGCTGCGGCGTGAAGGCCGAGGGCGGCAAGTTCTGCGCCTCCTGCGGCTCGTCCCTGGCCCCCACCGTCCACTGCACCGGATGCGGCAAGCCCTCCACCGCCGGCGCCATCTTCTGCGGCGACTGCGGCACCCGCCTGTGATTACGTGACGGTGGCTTCCTGGGCCCTGCGCAGCTTCCTGACGCGCCGGGGCGGCCTCGGCCGGTAAGTGGCCTTTGCGAGCATCGCGCCCGCCAGAAGCGGCAGCAGGCCGATGAGCAGGGTGACCACCGCGGCGAGACTGCTCTCGAGGACCGGATGCCACCACAGCGGGCCGATCTCCACGTCGACCACGGCGCCCTTGGCAGGCAGCGTGTCGATCCACTCGGTCGACACGTCGTGGGTCTCGCCGTCGAGCACGTAGGTGCCGCGGACCCAGTCGTTGCTGCCGGTGCAGCTGGCGCTCCTTGAGGAGCAGTTGCCGGCAAAGCCTTCGTGCGCTTCGAGGACGGAGAGCTGGGTCTCGGGCGCCACTCCGACGAGCGCGGACAGGGAGTTCACGATCGGCAGCAGGCCGGCGAGCACCAAGGCCAGCGCGATGGTCGTGCGCGTGGTGAGCGACACCGAGGTGACCGGCTGCCGGTCCGCCGCCTCGCGGAACCGGTTCACCGGCGTTCGGACCGCGCCACCGCGGCCGCCGTTCCAGGCGACGTAGCTCGTGTCCGAGCCGGTGGTCACCGAGGCGAACCCACGGTCACCGCCCCAGACCTCCCACACGGGGGCGGGCACGGCCGCGACCAGCATCGCGAGCCGACGTGAGCTGCCGAACATGCGGTCCTCGGTGAGCCCACCCGACTCCGTGGTCCACGTCGCGTCGCCGTGGAAGGCGACCTCGTGCACGCGGAACCACAGGTCACCGAGGATCAGCGCGCGGACCTCGTCGGTGAGCGCGGCAGCGGCGAACTTGGGGTCCGACGTGGTCACCGAGAACCGGCGGTCGAACTCGGCGTCGACCTCGAAGGTCTCCAGCCCCGTGTCGGGCCGCAGCCAGCCGAACGCGTTGCGGGTGATCCGGGCGTCTTCCAGCGGGGTGAAGTGCTCGGGTTCGAACGCCCCCGTCTTAGGCGAGATCGTCAGCGCCGGCACGGCGGGGATCCGCAGTTCGACCGCCGAGTAGATCGAGTCGATCTGCTCGGCGACCTTGGCGACCTCGGCGAACTGCTCGTCTTCGCGACGCGGCGTGATCGAGTACTCGATGCCCAGCACCCGGTGGCCCTGCTGGTCGAACTCGATCGTGGTCCGCACCGGGCCGGGGTCCGGGTGGTTGAGCGGTACCCCGCGGCCGAGGTGGGGGAGTACGCCGAACGTCTGCCGGTCGGCCGAGCCCGGGATCCGCGCGATCCATGTCCGCTGCCGCCAGCCTCGCCACACGACGAACGCCGCGAACGCCACGGGGAACGCGATCCACAGGAACTGCGGCACGTTGCTGCCGGTGCCGGCAGACAGCCAGTACAGCGACGTTTCGGAGAACGCGACGCCGCACAGCGCGAAGCAGACTGCCGCCGCGACGCCACTGCGCCGCTCGAGCCAGTTGCCCAGCCACAGCAGGACGAACCCCAGCGCGAAACCACCGACGATGAACCACGGTTCGAACAGGTCCATCTACTGGTCCATGTCCAGGTTCTCGCGGGTGTCCTCTTCGGAGTGGTAACCGGCCGCGTCGCTCCCGCCGCGGGACTTCAGGATGTCGCGGGTGTTGTCGACCGCCTTGTTGACGAAGTCGAAGCCGGCCTTGCCGCTGTAGGCCGAGCCCTTGTCGAGATCGCCGATCTTCACGCCGGTCACCCCCTTGAGCGCCTCTTCGCCGCCGGCCTTGAGCGACTCCTTCAGCGCATCGACCGTCGCCATGCCGCGGGAGTTCGTCGCTGAGGCGAGAGCGCCGGTGGCGGCCTTCTCCATGCCGGGCGTCATGCCCGCGGCACCCGACGGGGTGAGCTTGCGGCCCTGCTTGATCAGGTCGTCGGTCCACTTCGAGAGAAAGGTCATGAACTTCTGGAGCAGCTCGCCCAGCTTCCCCAGCTTCGAGGTGATCCTGGTGAACGCACCGGCCGCCTTGGCGATCGAGGCGGTCATCGCGGCGGCGACCGACGAGCCGAGGCTCACGATCGAGGCGGCCAGCGCCGGCAGCCAGATGTAGATCAGCCAGCTGACCAGCTCGCTGATGATCGCCTTCACGACCTCTTCGATGACGGTCATGACCATCGACCACATCTGGAGGGTCTCGCCGACCCCGCCGGTGGTCGAGCCGATGCCCTTGATGCCCTCGGAGAACTGGTCCAGCGAACTGCGGGCCGCGTTGCCGCCGTCGCCCTGCCAGGTCCGCAGCTCTTCCTTGCCCTTCTTGGCGAAGTCGTCGCCGAGCTTGACGAAACCGACGCCGATCTCGCTGAAGTTGCCGGCCGCCTCCTTGAGCGCCGGGCCGTCGCCCGTCACGAAGTGCAGCGCGTCCTGCAGCGGCGAGATCAGCTCCAGGAGCATGTTCAGGCCGTTGCTGACCAGCCAGCCGACGGGGTCGAGTGCGAAGCTCGCCACGTCCACCGCGGCGCCGGCGACGAAGCCCGCGCCGTCCTGGAGCATCTGCCCGGTGGCCGCCGCGAATTCGCCGGCATCGTCGGCTTCGCTGAAGCCCTTGATGCCTCGTTCGACGCCCTCGACCCCCTTGCCGATGATCGGCGCCTTCTTGGCGGCTTCGTTGGCGTCGTGGAGGAAACCCTCGTCCTCGTGCTCCAGTTTGACGCCGTCGGCGATGCTGTCGGCCATTTCGGTCTCCCCCTGCTCAGAGCGGTCCGTCGATGTTCGCCTTGAACTTGCCGAAGGTCACGACGGTGTCCTTCTCATGGCCGTCGTAGATCTCCGCGGCCTGGTTCACTTTCCCGCCCAGCGTGTCGACGCCGGTCTTCATCAGTTCGAGCATCTGGCGGAGGTCGTCGAGCTTGCTCGTGTACGTCTGCTTCACCGCCAGCCCGATCAGGCCCCACGACTTGTCCGTCACGTCGGCCTGGCTGACGAGGTTGCCGAACTTCGTGGCCTCGTCCTTGTAGTGCGGCAACGTGCCGGAGGCGTAGGTCTTCAGGATCTGGGGGTCTACGTCGTGGCTCATCGGTCCTCCTCGTGGTCCCACAGGCGCCGGACGCCGTCGTCGGCGGGGCGAGCCGGGGGAGGCGGCGGGGGAGCGGCCGGGGGCTCGGCGCGGCGCAGGATGTCGCCGTGTTCGAGGTCTTCGTCCGACAGCCGGCGTGGGGCCGGCTGCGCCTCCGAGGCCTTGGACTTCAGCTCTTCGGCCGTGGTTCCCATCGCTTCGGCCTGGGCTTCGAGGACCTGGCCGGACACGTCGAGGCCGAAGGCGGCGCCCACGTGCGCGTCGACGATGCCGGCCTGCTGCACGGCCGCGTCGGCGACTGCGCGGTGCAGGGTGGAGAGGATGGTGGTGGCCAGCTGCTGCGGCTGCTGGCGCAGGGCCTCGGCCGTGAGGCGGATGTCCTTCACGGAGCCGCCCGGGCCCGCGACGACGGTCACGGCGCGGTCGGGCGACATCGCCGTCGCCTCGAGCGCGACCACCTCGTCCTGCAGGTCACCGACCTTCGCGAAGTTCGCCTCGGCCTGTTTGATCTTGCTCTGGAACTTCTCGAACTCGGCGACGAGACGATCCATCTCAGCCGACACGGCGGCCCCCTCACGTGCACGACGGGTGTGCGGACGTGCGGATTATGCCGCTTCTGTCGCGTTCACGCTGCGAAGTCGTGAATTTTTTCCCGGAAGAGGCGACGGCGCCGCCCTGGTGCCCGGCCGCAATCGACAGTCCTTTGTAGACGGCATATATCCGGTGTGGACAGTCCGGAACCGTTTCACCCGAGCGGTTTCGAGAACCAGTGCTCCGCGTACTGGTCGTCGTTGAACGGTTCGACCTCCGTGTACCCGGTCCGCGCGTACAGTGCCCGGGCCTCGACGAGGTCGTGCCGGGTGTCGAGCCGCAGCGTCTCGGCTCCCAGTGACCGCGCCGCCTCCTCGGCCGCCGCCACGAGGCGTGCGCCGCCGCCCTGGCCGCGGTGGGCCGGGCGCACGTACACCTTCGTGAGCTCGTTCAGCCCGGGCCGCACCACGCGCGTGCCGGCGCAGCCGGTCACGGTGCCGTCGGGCAGGCGGGCGATGAGGAACGCGCCGGTCGGGGCGACGAGATCGTCGCCGGGCTCGTCGGCCAGAACCTGGTCGACCTCCGCTTCCGTGGCCGGTCGGCCCCAGTAACGGCTCGCGACGTCCGTGAGGTACTCGCGCACGATCGCGCGCGCGTCAGGGTGATCGACGGGCATTTGCGTGATAGTCCAGTTCACGGTCACGAGATCATCGTGTCCGGTTCGTCCACTGGTTAACGGGGAAGTCGATCACCTGGGGAAAGCGACGTTCCATCCCCGTGTGTCACCCGTTAGTGGAAATGGGTAGCGTGCGAGCCGCAGGGAAACCGACTTGAGGAGTGCGTCATGGACGGCAACGGCACCGCCGACCGGCCTGAAGAGGGGCAGAAGGACACCAAAGGGAGTCACGCCGCGCCTGAGGGGGCCGGCGTCCACCCGCTGATCGACCTGTCGCGCGACCCCCACCCGGGGCGGCCCGACCACGCGAAGCCGGACGAGGAATAGCCGAGGAATAGGGGGGACGTCCGTCACGTTCTGGATGATGGGTTCTCCGCGCGGCTCTAGGCGCAGGGCCCTCATCTGGGGTTACGATGGGCGGTCACCGTCAGTTCGGACCCCCCGCCCGGACCGCCCGTCAAGTGGCCGGGTATCTTTGGAGACCGTGCCCGGCAGGCGTCGGGCCGCTCCGCGTGCCGTACGGCATGAGCGGGGTGCTCGCGCACCCGGTTCACCGGCCTCGTCCACGTGGGGTTCCGACGGAAAACCCCTTCGGGAAAGTACCGGTCGAGAGACCGTGACGCGGGCCGACACGCCCGACCGCGGGGGCCGGTGAAGACACGAAGAAGCAGCAAGAACGCGACAGAAAGCTGGTCCATTGCCCACGATCCAGCAGCTGGTCCGCAAGGGCCGCCAGGACAAGGCTGCCAAGCAGAAGACCGCGGCCCTCAAGGGGAGCCCGCAGCGTCGTGGCGTGTGCACCCGCGTGTACACCACGACCCCGAAGAAGCCGAACTCGGCGCTGCGCAAGGTTGCGCGTGTGAAGCTGACGAGCGGCATCGAGGTCACGGCGTACATCCCCGGTGAGGGCCACAACCTGCAGGAGCACTCGATGGTGCTCGTGCGCGGTGGCCGGGTGAAGGACCTGCCGGGCGTTCGCTACAAGATCATCCGCGGTTCGCTCGACACCCAGGGTGTGAAGAACCGCAAGCAGGCGCGCAGCCGCTATGGCGCGAAGAAGGAGAAGAGCTAATGCCCCGCAAGGGTCCGGCCCCCAAGCGGCCTCTGATCTCCGACCCGGTCTACGCCTCCCCGCTGGTCACCCAGCTGGTGAACAAGGTGCTGAAGGACGGGAAGCGGTCGCTGGCCGAGCGCATCGTGTACGGCGCGCTGGAAGGCGCTCGCGAGAAGACCGGCACCGACCCGGTCGTCACGCTGAAGCGCGCGCTCGACAACGTGAAGCCCACCATCGAGGTGAAGAGCCGCCGCGTCGGTGGCGCCACCTACCAGGTGCCGATCGAAGTCAAGCCCAACCGCTCCACCACGTTGGCGCTGCGCTGGCTGGTCTCCTTCTCGCAGGCTCGCCGCGAGAAGACCATGATCGAGCGGCTGCAGAACGAGCTGCTCGACGCGAGCAACGGCCTTGGCGCCAGCGTCAAGCGCCGCGAAGACACGCACAAGATGGCCGAGTCCAACAAGGCCTTCGCGCACTACCGCTGGTGATGACCGCCCGGCTGCCGATCCAAGCCATGCCGGGCCCCACGTTCGAGACAGGGGAACACTCTCGTGGCACGTGAAGTGCTGACCGACCTGAACAAGGTCCGCAACATCGGGATCATGGCGCACATCGACGCCGGTAAGACCACCACCACCGAGCGGATCCTGTTCTACACCGGGATCAACTACAAGATCGGCGAAGTCCACGACGGCGCCGCCACCATGGACTGGATGGAGGAGGAGCAGAAGCGGGGTATCACCATCACCTCGGCTGCCACCACCACGTTCTGGGCCGATCACCAGATCAACATCATCGACACCCCCGGGCACGTCGACTTCACCGTCGAGGTGGAGCGCTCGCTCCGCGTGCTCGACGGCGCCGTGGCCGTCTTCGACGGCAAGGAAGGTGTCGAGCCGCAGTCCGAGCAGGTCTGGCGGCAGGCGGACAAGTACGAAGTTCCGCGCATCTGCTTCGTCAACAAGATGGACAAGCTGGGTGCCGACTTCTACTTCACCGTGCGCACCATCGAGGAGCGTCTCGGTGCCCGGCCGCTGGTCATCCAGCTGCCGATCGGCGCCGAGAACGACTTCGAGGGTGTCGTCGACCTGGTCCGCATGAAGGCGCTGACCTGGCGCGGCGAGGTGAGCAAGGGCGAGGACTACTCCGTCGAGGAGATCCCGGCCGAGCTGGCCGACCGCGCCGCCGAGTACCGCGAGAAGCTCGTCGAGGCCGTCGCCGAGACCGACGATGCCATGATGGAGAAGTTCCTCGAGGGCGAGCAGCTCACGGAAGCCGAGATCAAGTCCGGCATCCGCAAGCTCACCGTCGCGCGCGAGGCGTACCCGGTGCTCACCGGCTCCGCGTTCAAGAACAAGGGCGTGCAGCCGATGCTGGACGCGGTCATCGACTACCTGCCGTCCCCGCTGGACGTGCCGGCCGTCGAGGGCACGCTGCCGGACGGGGAGACCCCGGTCCTGCGCAGGCCGTCGGTCGACGAGCCGTTCGCCGCGCTCGCCTTCAAGATCGCCGCACACCCGTTCTTCGGCAAGCTGACCTACATCCGGGTCTACTCGGGCAAGATCTCCGCGGGCACTCAGGTCGTCAACGCGACCAAGGAGCGCAAGGAGCGCATCGGCAAGCTCTTCCAGATGCACTCCAACAAGGAGAACCCGGTCGACGAGGCCCAGGCCGGCCACATCTACGCGGTCATCGGCCTGAAGGACACCACGACCGGTGACACGCTGGCCGACCCGCAGAACCCGGTCGTCCTCGAGTCGATGACCTTCCCGGATCCCGTTATCCGCGTGGCCATCGAGCCGAAGACGAAGGCCGACCAGGAGAAGCTGTCGCTCGCGATCCAGAAGCTGGCCGAGGAAGACCCCACTTTCCAGGTCCAGCTCGACGAGGACACGGGCCAGACGATCATCGCGGGCATGGGCGAGCTGCACCTCGAGGTGCTGGTGAACCGCATGAAGTCCGACTACAAGGTCGAGGCGAACATCGGTAAGCCGCAGGTCGCCTACCGCGAGACGATCAAGAAGACGGTCGACAAGCTCGACTACGTGCACAAGAAGCAGACCGGTGGTTCCGGCCAGTTCGCGAAGGTCATCGTGAAGCTGGAGCCGCTCGAGACGACCGACGGTGCACTCTACGAGTTCGACAACAAGGTCTCCGGCGGCCGCGTGCCGCGGGAGTACATCCCGTCGGTCGACGCGGGCGGGCAGGACGCCATGCAGTACGGCGTGCTGGCCGGCTACCCGCTCGTCGGGTTGAAGTTCACCTTGTTGGACGGCGCGTACCACGAGGTCGACTCTTCGGAGATGGCGTTCAAGATCGCCGGTTCCATGGCGATGAAGGAAGCCGCGAAGAAGGCCGGCCCGGTCATCCTCGAGCCGATGATGGCCGTCGAGGTCACGACTCCCGAGGACTACATGGGTGACGTGATCGGTGACCTCAACTCCCGCCGTGGCCAGATCCAGGCCATGGAGGAGCGCGCCGGTACCCGTGTCGTCAAGGCAGTGGTACCGCTGTCGGAGATGTTCGGTTACGTCGGCGACCTGCGGTCTCGCACCCAGGGTCGCGCGAACTACTCCATGGTGTTCGACTCCTACGCCGAGGTTCCCGCGAACGTCGCGAAGGAAATCATCGCGAAGGCGACGGGGGAGTAGTTCCCCTTCGCTCGCGGGCATAAGGAACACTCCTGAACGTCCGCAGCAAAGACGAGAAACAATCAGCGGTTGGCAGCCACGCCGGCCGGTGAGCACAAAGCGAAATCAGTCCAGGAGGACATTCCAGTGGCGAAGGCGAAGTTCGAGCGGAGCAAGCCGCACGTCAACATCGGGACCATCGGTCACGTCGACCACGGCAAGACCACGCTGACCGCGGCGATCACCAAGGTTCTGCACGACAAGTACCCGGAGCTCAACGAGTCGCGTGCGTTCGACCAGATCGACAACGCGCCCGAAGAGCGCCAGCGCGGTATCACGATCAACATCTCGCACGTCGAGTACCAGACCGAGAAGCGTCACTACGCGCACGTCGACGCCCCCGGTCACGCGGACTACATCAAGAACATGATCACCGGTGCCGCCCAGATGGACGGTGCGATCCTGGTCGTGGCCGCCACGGACGGCCCGATGCCGCAGACCCGCGAGCACGTGCTGCTCGCCCGCCAGGTCGGCGTGCCCTACATCGTGGTCGCGCTGAACAAGGCCGACATGGTCGACGACGAGGAGATCCTCGAGCTCGTCGAACTGGAGGTCCGCGAGCTGCTGTCCTCGCAGGAGTTCCCGGGCGACGACGCGCCGGTCGTGCGCGTCTCGGGCCTGAAGGCTCTCGAGGGCGACGCCAAGTGGGCCGAGGCTGTCCTCGAGCTCATGACCGCCGTCGACGACAACGTGCCGGACCCGGTGCGTGAGCTCGACAAGCCGTTCCTCATGCCGATCGAGGACGTCTTCACCATCACCGGTCGCGGCACCGTCGTCACCGGCCGCGTCGAGCGTGGCGTGGTCAACGTGAACGAAGAGGTCGAGATCGTCGGCATCAAGGAGAAGTCGACCAAGACGACTGTCACCGGTGTCGAGATGTTCCGCAAGCTGCTGGACCAGGGCCAGGCGGGCGACAACGTCGGCCTCCTCGTCCGCGGTATCAAGCGCGAGGACGTCGAGCGCGGCCAGGTCGTCGTGAAGCCGGGTACCACCACCCCGCACACCGACTTCGAGGGCCGGGTCTACATCCTGTCGAAGGACGAGGGTGGTCGTCACACCCCGTTCTTCAACAACTACCGCCCGCAGTTCTACTTCCGCACCACTGACGTGACCGGCGTCGTGACCCTCCCCGAGGGCACCGAGATGGTCATGCCGGGCGACAACACCGACATTTCGGTGGCGCTGATCCAGCCCATCGCCATGGACGTGAACCTGCGCTTCGCGATTCGCGAGGGCGGCCGCACCGTGGGTGCGGGTCAGGTCACCAAGATCATCAAGTGATTTCGACGCCCTTGACCGGGCTACTACACCCCCCGGTCAAGGGCGTCAACTCACGTGTGCGACACTATTCAGGTTGCTCGTCCCGGGGCGGCCGAATCCTCGAGTTGTTCGATTGACTCACGGGGTTCCGGCCGCCCCTGTACGAGTGGCCACGGTCCGTCCAGCTCTTCCTTCGGGGTGAGGCTAGCGGGCAAAGGCCAAGTGGCCGGCGGTGCTTGCAGTTGATGCGGCGCGGCGGGCTCGCGGCCTCCTCACGTTGAGGAAGACCAGGCAGGACGATCCCACGGGATCCGTCTGTGCGTCGGGCGCGACACGCCCGACCGCGTGGACCGGGGACAGGGCCGTTGAACTGCTGAAACCGGGGCCTCAGGCCCGGGTTGACGAGACAAAGCGGCACGAGACGACGAAGGAACGAGCAGCCACCATGGCGGGACAGAAGATCCGCATCCGGCTCAAGGCCTACGACCACGAGGCGATCGACACCTCGGCGCGCAAGATCGTGGAGACGGTCACGCGCACCGGTGCCCGTGTTGTCGGGCCGGTGCCGCTGCCCACCGAGAAGAACGTTTACTGCGTCATCCGCTCGCCGCACAAGTACAAGGACTCGCGCGAGCACTTCGAGATGCGCACGCACAAGCGTCTGATCGACATCCTCGACCCGACGCCGAAGACGGTCGACGCGCTCATGCGCATCGACCTGCCGGCGAGCGTCGACGTCAACATCCAGTAGCGGCTGGCGAGCGGCGGAGAGTAAGAGACTCATGTCTGACAGGCAGATGAAGGGCATCCTGGGCACCAAGCTCGGCATGACCCAGGTCTTCGACGAGCAGAACCGGGTTGTCCCGGTCACCGTCGTGAAGGCCGGTCCGAACGTGGTCACCCAGGTTCGGACCCAGGACAAGGACGGCTATGCGGCCGTGCAGCTGGCTTTCGGTGCGGTCGACCCGCGCCGGGTGAACAAGCCGCGCACCGGCCACTTCGACAAGGCGGGCGTGACCCCGCGGCGCTTCCTCGCCGAGCTGCGTACCACCGACGCGGACACCTACGAGGTCGGTCAGGAGATCACCGCTGAGGTGTTCGCCGCCGGCGTCGAGGTCGACGTCACGGGTACCAGCAAGGGCAAGGGCTACGCCGGTGTCATGAAGCGCCACGGCTTCAAGGGCCAGGGCGCGAGCCACGGTGCTCAGGCCGTGCACCGCAAGCCGGGTTCCATCGGTGGCTGCGCCACCCCCGGCCGCGTCTTCAAGGGCCTGCGCATGGCGGGCCGGATGGGCTCCGACCGGGTCACCACGCAGGGTCTGACCGTGCACGCGGTGCGTGCCGAAGACGGCCTGCTGCTGATCAAGGGCGCGGTGCCCGGTCCCAAGGGCGGCCTGCTGTTCGTGCGCAGCGCCGCGAAGGGTGGTAACTCCGAATGACAAGCGTCGAGCTGAAGACCCCGGCCGGTAAAGCCGACGGCACGGTCGACCTCCCCGCGGAGATCTTCGACGTGCAGGCCAACATCGCGCTGATGCACCAGGTCGTGATCGGCCAGCTGGCCGCCGCGCGCCAGGGCACGCACGACACGAAGACCCGTGGTGAGGTCTCCGGTGGCGGCAAGAAGCCGTACCGGCAGAAGGGCACCGGTCGTGCCCGCCAGGGTTCGACCCGCGCGCCGCAGTTCGCCGGCGGTGGCGTCGTCCACGGCCCCACGCCGCGTGACTACACGCAGCGCACCCCGAAGAAGATGAAGGCCGCCGCTCTGCGTGGCGCCCTCTCCGACCGGGCTCGCGCCGGCCAGCTGCACGTCGTGACCGAACTGGTCACCGGCGAAAAGCCGTCGACCAAGGCTGCCAAGACCGCGATCGCCGCCGTGACGCAGGCGAAGCGCGTGCTCGTGGTGCTGCACCGGGCCGACGAGCTCAGCTGGGTCTCCCTGCGGAACCTCCCCGAGATCCACATTCTCTGGGCGGACCAGCTCAACACCTACGACGTGCTGGTCAACGACGACGTCGTGTTCACCAAGGCCGCGTACGACGCGTTCGTCGCAGGCCCCGCCAGTGGCAAGGCCGTCAAGGCCTCCGCTCGGTCGGGCGAAGTTTCGGAAGGGAGTGACGAGAAGTGAGCTCGGTCGCCATTCCGGACCACCGCGACATCCTGCTCGCGCCGGTCATCTCCGAGAAGTCCTACGGGCTGCTCGAGGACCACAAGTACACGTTCATCGTCCGCCCGGACGCCAACAAGACCCAGATCAAGATCGCGGTCGAGAAGGTGTTCGGTGTCAAGGTGGTCAGCGTCAACACGGCCAACCGTCAGGGCAAGCGGAAGCGGACTCGCGCAGGCTTCGGCAAGCGCAAGGACACCAAGCGCGCCATCGTGACTCTTTCGCCTGAAAGCAAGGCGATCGAGATCTTCGGCGGACCCACCGCGTAAAGGACTGAGCTGACAATGGGCATCCGCAAGTACAAGCCGACGACCCCGGGTCGTCGCGGTTCGAGCGTCTCGGACTTCGCCGAGATCACCCGCTCCACGCCGGAGAAGTCGCTGCTGCGTCCGCTGAGCGGTTCGGGCGGTCGTAACTCGTCGGGCAAGATCACCACCCGTCACAAGGGTGGCGGCCACAAGCGCGCCTACCGCGTCATCGACTTCCGTCGTAACGACAAGGACGGCGTGCCGGCCAAGGTCGCGCACATCGAGTACGACCCCAACCGCACCGCGCGCATCGCGCTCCTGCACTACGCCGACGGCGAGAAGCGCTACATCATCGCGCCGGACAAGCTGAAGCAGGGCGACACCGTCGAGAACGGCCCTCGCGCCGACATCAAGCCGGGTAACAACCTGCCGCTGCGCAACATCCCGGTCGGCACCGTGGTCCACGCGATCGAGCTCCGCCCCGGTGGCGGCGCGAAGATGGCGCGCTCCGCCGGCGCCAAGGTGCAGCTGGTGGCCAAGGACGGGCCTTACGCCCAGCTCCGGCTGCCCTCGGGCGAGATCCGCAACGTCGACGTGCGCAACCGCGCGACCGTCGGCGAGGTGGGCAACTCCGAGCACGGCAACATCAACTGGGGCAAGGCGGGTCGTAACCGCTGGCGCGGCAAGCGCCCCACCGTCCGTGGTGTCGTCATGAACCCGGTCGACCACCCGCACGGTGGTGGTGAGGGTAAGACCTCCGGTGGTCGCCACCCGGTGAACCCGAACGGTAAGCCCGAGGGCCGCACGCGTCGCCGCAAGGCAAGTGACGCGATGATCGTCCGCCGCCGCCGTACCGGCAAGAACAAGCGCTGAGCAGGGAGGTAGAAGAACATGCCACGCAGCCTTAAGAAGGGGCCCTTCGTGGACGACCACCTGCTCAAGAAGGTGGACGCGCTCAACGAGGCCAACAAGAAGACCGTGATCAAGACCTGGTCGCGTCGCTCGACGATCATCCCGGATTTCTTGGGTCACACGATCGCCGTGCACGACGGCCGCAAGCACGTCCCGGTGTTCGTCACCGAGGCCATGGTGGGTCACAAGCTGGGCGAGTTCGCCCCGACGCGGACCTTCAAGGGTCACATCAAGGACGACCGCAAGTCGCGCCGCCGCTGAGCGGGCACGAAACAAGACAAGGGAAGTAGCGATGAACGCCCAGAACGACGCGACGGTCGAGGCTCTGCCTACGGCTTACGCGCGGGCTCGCTTCGTCCGGGACTCGCCGACCAAGGTGCGCCGGGTGATCGAGCTCATCAAGGGACGTAGCGCCGCCGACGCCTTGGCCGTGCTCCGGTTCGCCCCCCAGGCGGCCAGCGAGCCGGTCGCGAAGGTGCTCGCCAGTGCCGTGGCCAACGCCGAGAACAACCTTCAGCTCGACCCGGAGACGCTCTGGGTCAAGAACGCGTACGCCGACGAGGGCCCGACCCTCAAGCGCATCCGCCCGCGGGCCCAGGGCCGCGCGTACCGGATCCGCAAGCGGACCAGCCACATCACCGTCGAGGTGGAGTCGCGTCCGAAGGCCGACGTGAAGAAGGCGCAGAGCAAGAAGAAGGCAGGTGGCCGGTAGTGGGCCAGAAGATCAACCCGCACGGCTTCCGCCTGGGTATCACCACGGACTGGAAGTCGCGCTGGTACGCCGACAAGCAGTACTCGGAGTACGTGGCCGAGGACGTGAAGATCCGCAAGCTGCTGTCCACGGGCATGGAGCGCGCCGGCATCTCCAAGGTCGAGATCGAGCGCACCCGTGACCGCGTTCGCGTCGACATCCACACCGCCCGGCCGGGCATCGTCATCGGCCGTCGTGGTGCGGAGGCCGACCGGATCCGTGGCGCGCTGGAGAAGCTGACCGCCAAGCAGGTCCAGCTGAACATCCTCGAGGTCAAGAACCCCGAGTCCGACGCCCAGCTCGTTGCGCAGGGTGTCGCGGAGCAGCTGAGCAACCGCGTGGCGTTCCGCCGCGCGATGCGCAAGGCGATCCAGACCTCCATGCGTTCGCCGCAGGTCAAGGGCATTCGCGTGCAGTGCGGCGGTCGTCTCGGCGGTGCCGAGATGTCCCGCTCCGAGCACTACCGCGACGGCCGGGTTCCGCTGCACACGCTGCGTGCCGACATCGACTACGGCTTCTTCGAGGCCAAGACGACGTTCGGTCGCATCGGCGTGAAGGTGTGGATCTACAAGGGCGAGCTGGTGGGTGGCCTCAAGGCCCGCGAGGCGCGCGACGCCGCCGCGGCTGCCGAGCGGGCCCCGCGCCGCGACCGCGGTGACCGTCCGTCTCGCCCGCGCCGCTCCGGCGCCTCGGGCACGACGGCGACCTCGACCGAAGCCGGTCGCGCTGCTGCCGCCGCGAAGAACGAAGACGCGGCACCCGTGGCGACCGAGGCGGCCCCGGCTGCCGAGACCGCAGAAAAGACGGAGGGCTGAGACGTGCTCATCCCACGCAGGGTCAAGCACCGGAAGCAGCACTCCCCGAAGCGCCACGGCGCCGCCAAGGGCGGTACGAAGGTCAGCTTCGGCGAGTACGGCATCCAGGCGCTTGAGCACAGCTACGTGACGAACCGGCAGATCGAGTCCGCTCGTATCGCCATGACCCGTCACATCAAGCGTGGCGGCAAGGTGTGGACGACCATCTACCCGGACCGCCCGCTGACCAAGAAGCCGGCGGAAACCCGCATGGGTTCCGGTAAGGGTTCGCCCGAGTGGTGGATCGCCAACGTGAAGCCGGGTCGCGTGATGTTCGAGATCTCGTTCCCGAACGAGGAGACCGCCCGTGAGGCGCTCCGTCGCGCGATCCACAAGCTGCCCATGAAGTGCCGCATCGTGACCCGTGAAGGTGGTGAGTTCTGATGGCCAACGGCGCCGCCCAGGCTTCGGAGCTTCGTGAGCTCACCGCGGAAGAGCTCGTGCTGCGTCTGAAGGAATACAAGGAGGAGCTCTTCAACCTCCGCTTCCAGATGGCGACCGGGCAGCTGGACAACAACCGTCGGCTGCGCACCGTCCGTACGGACATCGCGCGGATCTACACGGTCATGCGTGAGCGTGAGCTCGGCCTGTCCGTGGCCCCCGACAGCGAGAGTGAAGGTGCCGCATGAGCGAGCCCACCACCGAGAAGCTCGCGCGTAACTACCGCAAGGTGCGCGAGGGCTACGTCGTCTCGGACAAGATGGACAAGACGATCGTGGTCGAGCTCGAGGACCGCAAGAAGCACCCGCGCTACTCGAAGGTTCTGCGCAGCACCACCAAGGTCAAGGTGCACGACGAGAACAACGAGGCGGGCGTGGGCGACCGGGTCACCCTGATGGAGACCCGGCCGCTGTCGGCGACGAAGCGCTGGCGCCTCGTGCAGGTCGTGGAGAAGGCCAAGTAAGCAGGGCTCTTCGGAGTCCTTGGTTCCGCAAGGCTCGCGCGAGCGAGAACCAGCGCGACATACAGGAGTTGACGTGATCCAGCAGGAGTCGCGGCTTCGGGTTGCCGACAACACCGGTGCTAAGGAAATCCTTTGCATCCGTGTTCTCGGTGGCTCCGGGCGGCGCTACGCGGGCATCGGTGACATCATCGTCGCCACCGTGAAGGACGCCATCCCGGCTGCCGGGGTGAAGAAGGGCGACGTCGTCAAGGCGGTCATCGTCCGCACGGTGAAGGAGCGTCGTCGTCCGGACGGTTCCTACATCCGCTTCGACGAGAACGCCGCCGTGCTCATCAAGAACGACAACGAGCCTCGTGGCACCCGCATCTTCGGCCCGGTGGGCCGCGAGCTGCGCGACCGAAAGTTCATGAAGATCATTTCGCTCGCGCCGGAGGTGTTGTAAGCCATGAAGGTGAAGAAGGGCGACACGGTCGTCGTCATCGCCGGCAAGGACAAGGGCGCCAAGGGCAAGGTCATCCAGGCCTACCCGGAGCGCGACCGCGTGCTGGTCGAGGGCGTGAACCGGATCAAGAAGCACACCCGGATCACTCAGACCCAGCGTGGTGCGCAGTCCGGCGGCATCGTGACCCAGGAAGCGCCCATCCACGTGTCGAACGTGATGGTCGTGGACTCGGACGGTAAGCCGACCCGCGTGGGCTACCGCATCGGCGAGGACGGCAAGAAGGTCCGGGTCTCGCGCCGGAACGGCAAGGACATCTGACATGACCACCGCAGAGAAGATGGTGCCGCGTCTGAAGACCCGGTACCGCGAAGAGATCAAGGGCGAACTCCAGAAGGAGTTCTCCATCCCCAACGTGCACCAGATTCCCGGCGTCGTGAAGGTCGTCGTGAACATGGGTGTGGGTGACGCGGCCCGCGACAGCAAGCTCATCGAGGGTGCTGTCCGCGACCTGTCGCTGATCACCGGCCAGAAGCCGGAAGTCCGGAAGGCTCGCAAGTCCATCGCGCAGTTCAAGCTGCGTGAGGGCCAGCCGATCGGTGCGCGCGTGACGCTGCGCGGCGACCGGATGTGGGAGTTCCTCGACCGGCTGCTCACCATCGCGCTGCCCCGTATCCGCGACTTCCGCGGTCTGTCCGGCAAGCAGTTCGACGGCAACGGCAACTACACGTTCGGTCTCAACGAGCAGTCGATGTTCCACGAGATCGACCCCGACGCCATCGACCGTCCGCGCGGCATGGATGTCACGGTCGTCACCACCGCCACCACCGACGACGAGGGCCGGGCGCTGCTGCGCAAGCTCGGCTTCCCGTTCAAGGAGAACTGAGCCGATGGCCAAGAAAGCTCTGGTCCACAAGGCCGCCAAGAAGCCGAAGTTCGCCGTGCGGGGTTACACCCGTTGCAACCGTTGTGGTCGGCCGCACTCGGTGTACCGCAAGTTCGGGCTCTGCCGGATCTGTCTCCGGGAGATGGCGCACGCGGGCGAGCTGCCCGGCGTCCGCAAGTCCAGCTGGTAAGAGGCTCGAAACTATTTCCCAGTTCGCCACAGGCCCCGCCCGAGAGGGCGGGGAACCAGGCGAGAAAGGTTGACAGGTCACCATGACGATGACCGACCCCATCGCAGACTTCTTGACTCGTCTGCGTAACGCGAACTCGGCGTACCACGACGAGGTCGTGCTTCCCCACTCGAAGATCAAGGCGAACATCGCCGAGATCCTCAAGCGCGAGGGCTACATCGCGGGCTACCGCGACGAGCCGGGCGAGAAGCACAAGAACCTCATCGTGGAGCTGAAGTACGGCCCCAACCGCGAGCGCAGCATCGCCGGCCTCCGGCGCGTGTCCAAGCCGGGTCTGCGGGTGTACGCAAAATCGACCGAACTGCCGTCCGTGCTGGGTGGCCTCGGCGTCGCGATCATCTCGACGTCCGGTGGCCTGCAGACCGACCGTCAGGCCAAGCGCAACAACGTGGGCGGCGAAGTCCTCGCCTACGTCTGGTAAGGAAGGGGGCACAGACATGTCACGCATCGGAAAGCTGCCGGTCGCCGTCCCCTCCGGGGTCGACGTGACCATCAACGGTCAGCACATTCAGGTCAAGGGGCCCAAGGGCACCCTCGAGCACACCCTCGCGGAGCCCATCACCGTCGAGCGCGGTGAAGACGGCACCCTGCAGGTGAAGCGCCCGGACGACGAGCGCACCTCCAAGGCGCTGCACGGTCTCACGCGTACGCTGGTGAACAACCTCGTCGTCGGCGTCACCGCCGGCTACGAGAAGAAGATGGAAATCCACGGCGTTGGTTACCGCGTGCAGGCCAAGGGCTCGGACCTCGAGTTCGCCCTCGGCTACAGCCACCCGGTGAAGATCGAGGCGCCGGAGGGCATCACCTTCAAGGTGGAGACGCCCACCCGGTTCTCGGTGTCCGGCATCGACAAGCAGAAGGTCGGCCAGATCGCCGCGGTCATCCGCAAGTTGCGCCGTCCCGACCCGTACAAGGGCAAGGGCCTGCGCTACGAGGGTGAGAAGATCCGCCGCAAGGTCGGAAAGACGGGTAAGTGATCATGAGCGACACGACTACCACGAAGCGCAAGCCGGTCGGCAAGGATGTCTCGACCCGCCGCCGCGTCGCGAAGACCCGTCGGCACTTCCGCCTGCGCAAGAAGGTCAACGGCACGCCGGTTCGTCCGCGCCTGGTCGTCAAGCGGTCCTCGCGGCACATCGCCGTGCAGCTGATCGACGACCTCGCCGGCCACACCCTGGCGTCGGCGTCCACCCTCGAGGCGGACGTCCGGGCGACCGACGGCGACAAGAAGGCCAAGGCCGCGAAGGTCGGCGAGCTCGTCGCCGCGCGCGCCAAGGCGGCCGGGATCTCGGCTGTGGTGTTCGACCGTGGTGGCAACGCCTACCACGGCCGCATCGCCGCGCTCGCCGACGCCGCCCGTGAGGCGGGGTTGGAGTTCTGATGCAGATGCTCGTCAATGGAAGGAAAGCCTGATGCCGGGACGTACGCGGCAATTCGGCGGCGGCCAGGGCGGACCGGGCGGTCAGGGCGGCAACGACCGCAATGACCGCCGCGGTGGCGGCCGGGACCGGCGCGACAGCGGCCGTGGCGGGGCCGGTCAGGACAAGACCCCGCACCTCGAGAAGGTCGTGACGATCAACCGCGTCGCCAAGGTCGTCAAGGGTGGTCGTCGCTTCAGCTTCACCGCCCTCGTCGTCGTCGGTGACGGTGACGGCCAGGTCGGCGTCGGCTACGGCAAGGCCAAGGAAGTTCCCGCGGCCATCGCCAAGGGCGTCGAGGAAGCGAAGAAGAACTTCTTCCGCGTGCCTCGCGTCGGCGGCACCATTCCCCACCCGATCCAGGGTGAGGAAGCCGCCGGTGTCGTGCTGCTGCGTCCGGCTTCGGCCGGTACCGGTGTCATCGCCGGTGGCCCGGTGCGCGCGGTGCTGGAGTGCGCGGGTGTTCACGACGTGCTGTCGAAGTCGCTCGGCTCCGACAACGCGATCAACATCGTGCACGCGACCGTGGCGGCCCTGAAGGGTCTGCAGCGTCCCGAAGAGGTCGCGGCCCGCCGCGGTCTCCCGCTCGAGGACGTCGCTCCGGCCCGGATGCTGCGCCAGCGCGCGGGCCAGGGGGCGTGACATGACTCAGCTCAAGGTCACCCAGGTCAAGAGCAAGATCGGCACGAAGCACGCTCACCGCGAGTCGCTGCGCACCCTCGGGCTGCGCAAGATCCGCCAGAGCGTCGTGCGTGAAGACACCCCCCAGGTGCGCGGCCTGATCCACACCGTCCGCCACCTGGTGGAGGTCGAGGAGGTCCAGGCATGACGGCCATCAAGATCCACCACCTGCGTCCGGCTCCGGGCTCGAAGCGCGAGAAGATGCGCGTCGGCCGTGGTGAAGGCTCGAAGGGCAAGACGGCCGGTCGCGGCACGAAGGGCACCAAGGCCCGTAAGAACGTGCCCGCCGGCTTCGAGGGTGGGCAGATGCCCATCCACATGCGGCTGCCGAAGCTGCGTGGCTTCAAGAACCGCTTCCGCACCGAGTACCAGCCGGTGAACGTGGGCGACATCGCCCGCGTCTTCCCGGACGGCGGCAAGATCGGCGTCGAGGAGCTCGTCGCGGGCGGTCTCGTCCGCAAGGGCAGCCTCGTGAAGGTCCTCGGCAACGGCGACGTCGACGGCGTGAAGCTGGACGTCACCGCGGACGGTTTCTCCGGCTCTGCCAAGGAGAAGCTCGAAGCTGCCGGTGGTTCCGCCACCGCCAACTGAGGCAACTGAAGCACCTGACACACGACTCGGGCCCATCCAGCGCACAGCTGGGTGGGCCCGATTCGTTGTGTGGGCTCGTCCACAAGCGCTGTACGCGCGTTCGCGGCCGCGGTAGGCGCCGTCGCGCGGAGTGGGCCGGACGCGTCCGCTGAGGGCCACTGAGGACGTTGCAGCCGGCCGCGCGGGACTCGCGCCCGCGGCCCGATCCCGTTGCCCCGCAACGAAGCAACCCTGGCCGCACCCGTGCGTCCAGGGTGTAGCGGCCACCGGGACACCTACCGAAGACCGGGGCCGAACAGGTGATCATTTCGGGTGCGAACGGTCCAACCTGCGACATCGCCCCAGGCGTCTCGGGATCGGCTGAGACGGAAAACGCACACGCGCTGCGGACGCGCCCTGTGAAGCTGTTAGAGTCGGCGACACGCTTCGGGACCACTGTGCCCTGAGGCGTTCCTGGCTTGCCTGCCAGTGAGCTGTGTTCCCGCCGGCCTCGTGCCGGCCAAGCCGATCGTCGGTAGGACAGCCGACGACGCCGAGGAGGTCCCCCGCGTGCTCAGCGCCTTCCGCTCGGCTCTCGCGACGCCGGATCTACGCAAGAAGATCCTGTTCACGCTAGCCATCGTCGCGGTCTACCGGATCGGTGCCGCCATCCCGGCCCCGGGGATCTCGTTCTCCGCCGTGCAGGCCTGTAGCTCTCAGGCCGACCAGCAGGGCGTCTACCAGCTGCTGAACCTGTTCAGCGGTGGTGCGCTGCTCCAGCTGTCGCTGTTCTCGACCGGCATCATGCCGTACATCACGGCGAGCATCATCATCCAGCTGCTGACCGTGGTGATCCCGCGGTTCGAGGAGCTGAAGAAGGAAGGCCAGGCCGGCCAGAACAAGCTCACGCAGTACACCCGGTACCTCACGATCGCCCTGGCGATCCTGCAGGCCACCGGCGTTGTCGCGCTGGCCGACCGCGGCACCCTCTTCCAGGGCTGCCAGCAGCAGATCATCCCGGACAACAGCGTCTACTCGCTGGCGCTGATCGTCTGCACCATGACCGCGGGCACCGCCGTCATGATGTGGCTGGGCGAGCTCATCACCGAGCGCGGCGTCGGCAACGGCATGTCGGTCCTGATCTTCCTGAACATCGCGGCCCGCATCCCCACCGAGGGCGCCAACATCATGAGCAACGGCGGCGCGGTCGCCCTGGTCATGATCTGCGTGTTCGGTTTGGTGATCATCGCGAGCGTCATCTTCGTGGAGCAGGGGCAGCGCCGGATCCCGGTGCAGTACGCCAAGCGCATGATCGGCCGCCGGATGTACGGCGGCACGTCGACCTACCTGCCGATCAAGGTGAACCAGGCCGGTGTCATCCCGGTCATCTTCGCGTCGTCGCTGCTGTACCTGCCGCAGCTGCTCAGCCAGCTCATCGGCGACCCGAACAGCAACTCCGGCTGGCAGTCCTTCATCCAGAACTACCTGGTCAACCAGAGCAGCTGGGTGCACATCCTCGCGTACTTCGCGTTGATCATCTTCTTCACTTACTTCTACATCACGATCACGTTCAACGTCGACGAGCGTGCGGACGAGATGAAGAAGTTCGGTGGGTTCATCCCGGGTATCCGCCCGGGCCGCCCCACTGCCGAATACCTGAGCTACGTCCTCGGCCGCATCACGCTGCCGGGCTCGCTGTACCTGGGCATCATCGCGATCCTCCCGAACTTCTTCCTGTCCCTCACCGGCAGCGGGAACAACCAGAACTTCCCGTTCGGTGGCACGGCTGTGCTGATCATGGTGGGTGTCGGTCTCGACACCGTGAAGCAGATCGAAAGCCAGCTGATGCAGCGCAACTACGAAGGGTTCTTGAAGTGACGCGTGTGGTTCTCGTCGGCCCGCCCGGCGCGGGTAAAGGTACGCAGGCGGTGGCCCTGTCGGAGCAGCTGCGGGTTCCGCACATCTCGACGGGTGACCTGTTCCGCGCACACGTCGGTCAGGAGACGCCGCTCGGCCAGGAGGCCAAGCGCTACCTCGACTCGGGTGAGCTCGTCCCCGACTCGGTGACCAACGAGATGGTCCGCGAGCGGCTCGCCGAGCCCGACGCGAAGGCCGGCTTCCTGCTCGACGGTTTCCCCCGCAACACGAAGCAGGCCGAGGTCCTCGGCGAGATGCTGAAGGAATCCGACTGCGCGCTCGAGTCCGTGATCCAGCTGCAGGTGCCTGAAGACGTCGTCGTGTCCCGGCTGATGGCCCGCGGCCGCGCCGACGACACCGAAGAGGTCATCCGCCGCCGTCAGCAGATCTACTGGTCAGAGACCGCTCCGCTGCTGGAGTACTACGCCGACATCCTGGTGGCTGTCGACGGCGTGGGCGACGTGCAGGAGATCTCGGACCGCGTGCTGAAAGCGCTGCGCGACCGCACGTGAATCTCGGAGGGTTGCGTGTTCTGCAAGTGCTCCGCCGTGGGCGCATGATCGAGGTCAAGACGCCGGGCGAGCTGCAGGCGATGCGGGCGGCCGGGCTGGTCGTCGCGAGGACGCTGTCCGCCGTGCGCGAGCGTGCGCAGGTCGGTGTCAGCACTGCCGAGCTCGACGAGCTGGCCGAGCAGACGATCCGCGACGCGGGGGCCGTGCCGTCCTTCAAGGGTTACCACGGTTTCCCCGCGTCGATCTGCGCGTCGGTGAACGAGCAGATCGTCCACGGCATCCCGTCGAGCCGGCAGGTGCTGGGCGACGGTGACCTGATCTCGGTCGACTGCGGCGCCATCCTCGACGGCTGGCACGGCGACTCCGCCGTGACGCTCGCGATCGGCGCCGTCAGCGAGAAGGACCTCGCGCTGTCCGCCGCCACGGAGAAGTCCATGTGGGCCGGCATCGAGGCCGTGCGCGCGGGCGGGCGGCTCACCGACATCTCGTTCGCCGTGCAGACCGCGGCCGAGAAGGCCGGCCGCGACAACGGCGTCGAGTACGGGATGATCCTCGAGTACGGCGGCCACGGCATTGGCCGCCAGATGCACATGGACCCGTTCCTGCCCAACGTCGGCAAGCCCGGCAAGGGCCCGCGGCTCAAGGTCGGCATGGCGCTCGCGATCGAGCCCATGCTCACCGGGGGCGGCGGCGAGACCGTGGAGCTCGAGGACGGCTGGACCGTGGTCACGGCCGACGGCTCCCGCGCGTCGCACTGGGAGCACACCGTCGCCATCACCGAGGACGGTCCCTGGGTGCTCACCGCGCCCGAAGAGGACTGACGAGGGCTGGCACTGCCGCTCACCCGGCTGGAAAAGTTCACCTGACCAGGCGATTCTCGCAGGTCGGCTCGTTTTCAGGCATACTGGAACCCTGGCGCCCGACCGCCGGCTTGTAGCACAGTTACCCCCCGTTTGGGGGTCGCGACACGAGTCGCGTACTCTGTCAAGTCGGCGTACTCATCGCGCCGGTTCCTGCGCGCTCGTGAACTCTCGCGAACACTCGGAGTCGGGGTGGAGTGTGCCGGAGCAGCACCCCAGTAAGCAAGGGACTCGAGCTCAAACCGATCACGCTGTGTGCATCAAGCGTGCATTCAGGGATTGCGGAGGACATGGCTAAGAAAGACGGGGCCATCGAGGTCGAAGGCCGCGTGGTCGAGCCGCTCCCCAACGCGATGTTCCGCGTCGAGTTGGAGAACGGCCACAAAGTTCTTGCCCACATCAGCGGCAAGATGCGGCAGCACTACATCCGCATCCTGCCCGAGGACAGGGTCGTCGTGGAGCTTTCGCCCTACGACTTGTCTCGTGGTCGCATCGTCTACCGCTACAAGTGATCACGAAGAGCTGAGAAGAAGCAGGAGAGTCGGAGACGTGAAGGTCCAGCCGAGCGTCAAGAAGATCTGCGACAAGTGCAAGGTGATCCGCCGCCACGGACGGATCATGGTGATCTGCGAGAACCTGCGTCACAAGCAGCGTCAGGGCTGAGCACTGCACTTCAGCAGAGCGGATTGACGGCTACACACCCTCCCCGCACCTGCCGGGCCGCGTGAGCGGTCCGGTTCACCCCCGGACTTCAGGCCGGGGCCGGGACACCCGCAGCGCAAGCGGCGGGCACGACAGGCGAGTCGGTTCCGGAACCGGACGGGGAGAAGACCTGAAGACGAAATCGAAGAAGGAGCTATAGCGCCCATGGCACGACTCGCTGGCGTAGACCTCCCCCGCGAAAAGCGGTTGGAGATCGCGCTGACCTACATCTACGGCATCGGCCGTACACGCTCGAAGCAGATGATCGCCGCCGCCGAGCTGAACGCGGACACCCGCGTGAAGGACCTCAGCGACGACGACCTCATCAAGCTGCGCGAGTACATCGACGAGAACTTCAAGGTCGAGGGTGACCTTCGCCGTGAGGTGAACGCCGACATCCGTCGCAAGATCGAGATCGGCACCTACCAGGGCCTGCGCTGGCGTCGTGGTCTGCCCGTCCGCGGTCAGCGGACCAAGACCAACGCCCGCACCCGCAAGGGTCCGAAGAAGACGGTCGCCGGCAAGAAGAAGGCTGGCAAGAAGTGAGCGTCAAGGGCAAGAAGGTCGTGCAGATGGGCGGCGGGAACCGTCGCGGCACGGCTTGTGTCTCGCCCAAGGCGCTCTACGCCCGCCCGATGGCGCTGCGCAACCTGTACACCGACGCCGGGTCGATCATCCGGCGCGGACAGGCCGAAGCGGCCGCCGCTCACCAAGAGAACGCGCGCTAACAGGAGAACCCTCAGAACATGCCACCGAAGTCTCGTACTGCGGCGGGGGCCAAGAAGGTCCGCCGCAAGGAAAAGAAGAACGTTGCGCACGGTCACGCGCACATCAAGAGCACGTTCAACAACACCATCGTCTCGATCACGGACCCCACGGGCGCTGTGATCGCGTGGGCGTCGAGTGGTCACGTGGGCTTCAAGGGCTCGCGCAAGTCCACCCCGTTCGCCGCGCAGATGGCCGCCGAGAACGCCGCCCGCAAGGCTGCCGAGCACGGCATGAAGAAGGTCGACGTCTTCGTGAAGGGCCCGGGTTCGGGCCGCGAGACGGCGATCCGCTCGCTGCAGGCCGCCGGTCTCGAGGTCGGCACCATCCAGGACGTGACCCCGCAGCCTCACAACGGCTGCCGCCCGCCCAAGCGGCGCCGGGTCTGAGGAACGGGGAGGAGTAAGAAGAAATGGCTCGTTACACCGGCCCCGCGACGCGTATTTCGCGTCGCCTCAAGGTTGACCTCATCGGCGGCGACCAGGCTTTCGAGCGTCGCCCCTACCCGCCGGGCCAGCACGGCCGCGGGCGCATCAAGGAGTCCGAGTACCTCCTGCAGTCGCAGGAGAAGCAGAAGGCTCGCTACACCTACGGCGTTCTCGAGCGCCAGTTCGTCCGGTACTACAAGGAAGCCGTCCGGCGTCCCGGTAAGACCGGTGAGAACCTGCTGCAGATCCTCGAGTCCCGGCTGGACAACGTGATCTACCGCGCCGGCATCGCCCGCACGCGCCGCCAGGCGCGCCAGCTGGTGAGCCACGGCCACTTCCTGGTCAACGGCGTGAAGGTCAACGTCCCGTCCTTCCAGGTCTCCAAGTGGGACATCATCGACGTGCGGCCGAAGTCGTTCACGATGCTGCCCCTCGTGGTGGCGAAGGAGTCCTTCGGCGAGCGCCCCATTCCGGCGTGGCTGCAGGTCGTCCAGTCCAACCTCCGCGTGCTGGTCCACCAGCTGCCGGAGCGTGCGCAGATCGACGTTCCGGTTCAGGAACAGCTGATCGTCGAGCTCTACTCCAAGTAACCCGGCTTCCGGGCCGAGTTACGGGCGGCGGCGCCCGAAGTGCGCCGCCGCCGCGCCATCCCTTCGACGTCATATGGCGGGCGTCGTCTGGAAAGGAATTAGGAAAAATGCTGATTTCCCAGCGGCCGGCTCTCGGCGAAGAGACGGTCAACGAGACCCGCTCCCGGTTCACCATCGAACCGCTGGAGCCCGGCTTCGGCTACACGCTCGGCAACTCGCTGCGGCGCACGCTGCTGTCGTCCATTCCGGGCGCGGCCGTGACGAGCATCCGCATCGACGGCGTGCTGCACGAATTCACCACCGTTCCCGGGGTGAAGGAAGACGTCACCGACATCATCCTGAACCTCAAGGAGCTCGTGGTGTCCTCGGAAGAGGACGAGCCGGTCACCATGTACCTGCGCAAGCAGGGCCCCGGTGAGGTCACGGCTGCCGACATCGTGCCCCCGGCCGGCGTCACCGTGCACAACCCGGACCTTCACATCGCGGCGCTGAACGGCAAGGGCAAGCTCGAGATCGAGCTCGTCGTCGAGCGCGGCCGCGGTTACGTTCCGGCCCTGCAGAACAAGCAGGCCGGCGCCGAGATCGGCCGTATCCCGGTCGACTCGATCTACTCGCCGGTGCTGAAGGTGACGTACAAGGTCGAGGCCACTCGTGTCGAGCAGCGCACCGACTTCGACAAGCTGATCCTGGACGTCGAGACCAAGCCGTCGATCACGCCGCGCGACGCGGTCGCGTCGGCGGGCAAGACGCTGGTGGAGCTGTTCGGTCTCGCTCGCGAGCTGAACGTCGACGCCGAAGGCATCGAGATCGGCCCGTCGCCGCAGGAAGCGGACACCATCGCCGCCTACGCGATGCCGATCGAGGACCTGGACCTCACCGTCCGGTCGTACAACTGCCTCAAGCGCGAAGGCATCCACACGGTGGGCGAGCTCGTCTCGCGCAGCGAGGCGGACCTGCTCGACATCCGCAACTTCGGTGCGAAGTCGATCGACGAGGTCAAGCTGAAGCTGGTCGGTCTCGGCCTGGCGCTCAAGGACAGCCCGCCCGGGTTCGACCCGACCGCGGCTGCCGCCAGCTACGACGGTGAGGGCTGGTCGGGAAGCGTCGCCGGCATCGGCGGCGGGATTTCGGACGAGGGCCACGACGATGGCCAGGACTACGCAGAGACGGAGCAGCTGTAAGGCCGCGTAGGCCTGGAGCTGTGCAGCTGAACTAGGAGAACCAATGCCCACCCCTACCAAGGGAGCCCGGCTCGGCGGCTCGTCCGCGCACGAGCGGCTGATCCTGGCCAACCTGGCCTCGCAGCTGTTCGAGCACGGCAAGATCACCACGACCGAGGCGAAGGCCCGCCGGGTGCGCCCGCTGGCCGAGAAGCTGATCACCAAGGCGAAGCGGGGCGACCTGCACAACCGTCGCCAGGTGCAGAAGGTCGTGCGTGACAAGGACGTCGTGCACAAGCTCTTCGCCGAGATCGGTCCGCACTTCGCGGAGCGCGCCGGCGGTTACACCCGCATCACCAAGACGATGCCGCGCAAGGGCGACAACGCCGCCATGGCCGTCATCGAACTGGTCGCGGAGAAGACCGTGACGTCGGAAGCCGAGCGGGCTCGCAACACGAAGTTCGCGAAGGACGAGAAGCCGGCCGAGGCTGCCGTGGTCGAAGAGACCACGTCGGAAGAAGCCGTCGCCGAGGCTCCGGCCGAGGAGACCACCGAGGCCGCGGCTTCGGAAGAGGCTTCGGCCGAGTCGGACTCGGACGAGGCCGCTGACGACGCGGACGCCAAGAAGGACTGAAGTCCTGACGGCACAGTCGACACCGGACGAGCCCGCCACTCCCTCCGGGGAGGGCGGGCTCGTTCGTCTGCGCTTGGACGTGTCCTACGACGGCACGGACTTTTCCGGCTGGGCCCGCCAGCCCGGCCGGCGCACCGTGCAGGCCGAGTTGGAAGCGGCCCTGCAGCGCCAGCCTCCGGGCGCGTCCGTGCCCAAGTCCGTGGTCGTCGCGGGCCGCACGGACGCCGGGGTGCACGCGACGGGTCAGGTCGTGCACGTGGACGTCGTCCCGCTGGAGCCCGGTGCTCCCGGCCGCGTGCCGGTTGACGCGCACGGCATCCCGGACCTCACGCGCATGACGGGCCGCTGGAACAAGCTGATGCCCGCAGACGTGCGCGTGCTCCGCGCCCGCGTCGCCCCTGCGGGCTTCGACGCCCGCTTCTCGGCCATCCGCCGCCACTACCGCTATCGCGTCTCAGACGCGCCGTGGGGCGTCGATCCGCTGCGTCGCAACGATACCCTCGCCTGGGGCCGTCCACTGTCGACGGACGCGATGAACGAGGCCGCCGCGGACCTGCTCGGCCTGCAGGACTTCGCCGCCTACTGCAAGCAGCGCGAGGGCGGCACCACGATCCGTGAGCTGCAGCAGCTGGAGTGGACCCGGCTCGACGAGCACCTGCTGGAAGTCCGCGTCTCCGCCGACGCCTTCTGTCACTCGATGGTCCGCAGCCTCGTCGGTGTGCTGCTGATGGTCGGCGACGGCCGCCGCGCCCGCTCCTGGCCCGCCGAGGTCCTCTCCAGCGGCAAGCGGGACAGCGCCGTCGCGCCGGCCCACGGCCTCACGCTCACCGCCGTGGACTACCCGCCGGACGCAGAACTCGCCGCGCGCGCCGAGCAGACGCGCAACGTCCGCTCCGCCGACGACCTGTAGCTTCTCTCCGCATGGGGGAGCACCAGGACGAGACCAGGGCGGCCTACGACGGCGTCGTCGAGCTGTACGCGTCGCTCTTCGCCGACCGGCAGCTGGAGACGATGCCGTTCACGCGGACCATGGTCCGCACCTTCGCCGAGCTGGTCGCCGCGACGGGCAACTCGCGCGTGGCCGACATCGGCTGCGGTCCTGGGCACATCACCGCGTTTCTGGCCGACCAGGGGCTGGCCGCCCGGGGCCTCGACCTGTCTCCTGGCATGGTCGAGCACGCCCGGAAGTCGTTCCCGGTGCTGCGCTTCGACGAGGCCCGGACGGAAGCCCTGCCGCTCGAGGACGGCTCCCTCGGCGGCGTGGTGGCCCACTACTCGCTGATCCACACCCCGCCGGCGGAAGTGCCCGCGCTGCTCGCCGAGCTGACGCGCGTCCTGGCCCCGGGCGGTCTGTCGCTGGTCTCGTTCTTCGCGACCGACGCACCGGAGCCGGTCCGCTTCGACCACAAGGTCGCACCCGCCTACAGCTGGCCGGTCGACCGCTTCGCCGAGCTGCTCGCAGACGCCGGCCTCGCCGAGTCCGCCCGCCTCGTCCACGACCCGCGGTCCGAGCGGGGTTTCCTCGACGCGCACCTGCTGGCCCGCCGCTAGCGGACCCGTGGCGGCGTACGGGCATCAAGGGGCGGCCTATCGGTGGTGCGCCACGCCCTGGGGGTGATGACCTGGGGTGGTCCTCCCTCGCGAGCCAAGAAGGAGATTTGCCATGGCGACGTTCGTCCTCGTGCCCGGTGCGTGGCACGGTTCCTGGACGTTCGAGTCGGTCACCCCGCTGCTGGAGCGTGCCGGTCACACCGTCCACGCGCTGACCCTGACGGGATTGCGGCCCGACGATGACGACACGACGGTCGCGAGCGCCAACCTCGACACCCACGCCGACGACGTCGTGAGCCTCCTGGATCGCGCCCGGATCACCGACGCGACCCTGGTCGGGCACAGCTACGGCGGGATGGTGATCTCCGCCGCTGCCGACCGCGCGGGTGGCCGGGTCTCGCGTCTGGTTCACCTCGACGCCTACGTTCCGCGTGACGGCGAGTCGTGCTGGTCGTTGACCACCGAGGCCTACCGGCAGTCCTTCGTGGCCGGTGCGGCCGACACGGGCCACACCGTCCGCCCGCCCTTCCGCGCCCCGCACGGCGGCGATCCCCGCCGCCGGCCCCACCCGCTGGCCTCCCTCGTGCAAACGATCCGGCTCACCGGCGTCGTCGATCGCGTGCCCCGGCGCGACTTCGTCTACTGCTCCGGCTGGGAAGACGGCACCCCCTTCGCCGGACTCCGCGCCCGGCTCCAAGCCGATCCGGGCTGGCGCGTCCGTGACCTCCCGACCGCCCACAACGCGATGCGGGAGGCCCCGGGTGTCGTCGCCGAACTGCTGATCTGAACACAGCGAAGGCCTCCTCGAACGTGTCGAGGAGGCCTTCACCACAAGCGAAACCGGCTCAGTCGCCCCGGCGCACCGGGCCGAGCAGCTGCTGTTCCTTCTGCGTCGTCACCAGGCGCAGCGGACGCCACAGGTTGCGGCCCAGCGCCACGACCTGGTCGTCCTTCAGCGTGGTCAGCTGGCGCATCATCTGCGGCGGCAGGCGCCAGATGCGGGCCGCCAGCTCGGCCTGGCCGGCGGGCAGGCGCTGCATCAGCACGAGGTCCGCAGCATTGGCCGTCGCGCCGGCCTGCGGGTGCAGGTACGGCAGGACGTAGACGGTCGTCTGCCACGGCGAACGCGGCGGGAAGAGGTCCTGCGGGGTCGGGCCGCCGTCGGTGACCACGAGCAGCGGCGCGTCCTCCGACGGGCGCGGCAGCTCGACCGGCGACAGGCGCCGGATCTGCACCAGGGGCGAGGGCCGGCCGTCGCGGTTGCCGGCGGCCTGGGAGAGCACCTGCCAGGCCGCGGGACGCCCGGTGGCCACAACCACCCACGCACCGACCGCCATCGCGCGCAGCGCCACCTGACGGGCCAGGTACAGCCCGCCCACGAGCACGATGCGCGTCGGCGTGGAGCGCAGGGCGGAGATGGTGAGCGGTTCGCCCTTCAGGCCCGAGCCTAGGACGATGCCGCCGCGGTCGCCCGAGGGGCTGATCGCGTCGAGCATCGCGGGGTCGACGGTGAACTCCGGGGCCACGCCAGGGTTCTGCCCGGCGTCGCGAAGGCGGGTGCTCATGCCGTACCTCCGATCGGCAGGGTCGCGGCGAACGCGGAGATCTGCAGGCCCCGCAACGGCGTCAGGTCGACGTCGAGCCGCTCCGAAATGGACTTGAGCCGCTGGTCGGCGGCCTCGAGCTCACGCGGGTTGCGGGCGCTCACGCGCACCACGCCGCGCAGGCCGATACGGCCCTCGTCCGCGGCAGGGGAAATCGACATGGCGACCGTGGCCGACAGCGCGCGCACACTCGTGAGCGCGTCGAGGCTGCCGGTGATCTTGCCCTTCGGCCAGCTCGTGATCGCGTAGCTGGAGTGCCCGATGCCGGCCGCCGTGACGCCCGTCCAGCTCTCCTGCAGCGTGACCTTCGTCGACGAACCCGCCACGGCCGTGAGCTCCGCGGCGGAGATGCTGGCACGCAGCAGCTCGTCCGGGTCCAGGGGCCGCGTCGGCACGCCCTGCGACTCCAGCGCGTTGCGCACGCGCGACAGCGCACCGATCAGCGCGCGGTGGGCGCCGACAACGCCGCCACCGCGTTCCCGGATCGCCTCCGCGCAGCGGCGCGGGTCGAGGCGGATCGCGATCCACGTGGTGCGCCGGGCCGCCGCGGGCAGCGGGCCGAGCACCTCCATGTACGAACTGAGCGCCGGCGAGTCCGACGGCAGCGCCGCGGAACCCGGGTAGCTGTGCCAGATCATCTGGATCGAGTCGAGCACCACACCGCGGTCCTCGAGGCACGGCGCCAGCGCCGACAGCGGCAGGCTCGGCGCACCGCCGGCCTGGGTGATCAGCGCGGGCGTCGGCTCCACGAGGAGCACCGCCGTCCACGTGCCGTCGTTCCAGGCGAGGCCGACCTGCTGGCGCTCGTGGTCGACGCCGTGCGCCACCACGAGGTCCGGCACGGCCAGGCGCAGCAGGTTCACGCGCGCGTCGTCCGGGCCCGTCACCGTGGTGTTCTCCGCGGCCAGCTCTTCGAGGCTGCTGGGCGGCGGCGGGGTCGCGACGCGGTCGTGCGAACGGAAGCGGTAGCGCAGCGTGAGACCGAGCCACTGGGTGAACCAGCGCCCGCCCCAGCGCAGGAACGCGAAGATGAGGAAAACGGCGGCGACGCCGATGGCGATGAACTTCAGCTGCTCCATGTTGATCGCGAGCAGCACGAGTCCGATCGCGACACCCACCTCGAGGAGCACGAGGTTCGCCACAGGCAGCGGGCCTAGGTTGATGCCGCCGGACCGCTGACGCGAAGGCGGGGCCATGCGGGTCGCGGTCGCAGTGCCACCACCCTGCGGCGAGCCACCGGAACCGGGGCCGTCAGGACCGGGTCCGCCGGAACCGCCGCCAGGCCCGCCAGGTCCCCCCGGACCTCCAGGGCCACCGGGTCCGCCAGGTCCTCCTGGACCACCCGGGCCGCCGCCGCGGGGGCCGGGCCCGCCGGGTCCTCCGGGACCACCGGGACCACCGGGACCACCGGGACCGCCCGGGCCACCGGGTCCACGCGGGACTCCGCCGGGGCCGCCAGGACCGCCCGGCACGCCACCGGGTCCGCCCGGTCCGCCTGCTCTGCCCGGCCGCTGCGGCGGGCCCGGAGGACGTCCTCCGGGTGGCGGTGGCCCGGGGGGCCCTGGCGGACGTGGAGGCGTGGTGACGGACATCCGCGCGTTCTCTTCCCCTCGTGAGTGCTACGTTCCCGGAAAGCCGGTCCCGAGGTGTCCGACCCTAGCTTGAGTTGGTAGAAACCCCACACCAGACGGTCCCCGTACGGCTATCCTGCGGAACCGTACCGCGACGGGGAGGACTGTAGGTCGAGAATGCCATCAACACCCACGACTAAGAGTCAGGTTCAGGCCTACAAGTTCGTCATGCGCCGGATGCAGTCGGCGCTCGTCCGCCGCGACGCGGTGATGCTCCACGACCCGATGCGCACGCACTCGCGGGCGACCGTCGTCGGGGTGATCCTCGGTGTGCTCGGCGCGGTCGTTTTCGTGTTGATCGCCCTGCTCAGCCCGGCTCCCGCCGTGCCGGCGTCGGGCGGCATCGTGATCGGTGAGCAGTCCGGCACCGTCTACGTGGTCACGGGCAATCCGCAAAAGCTGATTCCGACGTTCAACCTCGCTTCCGCGCGCCTGATCTTGCTCGCGCAGTCGCAGCAGCAGACGCAAGGCGCACAAGGCGGAGCGCAGCCCGCGTCGAATGCCGCGCCGGCCGCGGCGGTGAATCCGACCGTCGTCTCCGATGAACAGCTCAAGAATATTCCGCGCGAGAAGCTGACCGGCATTCCCGATGGGCCACAACTTCTGCCCGGTGAGACCCAGCGCATTTCCCCCAACTGGGCGGTCTGTGACCAAGTGGCGCTCGACACGCGGCTGCCGCAACCCGACAGCGTGAACCGCACCGACACCACCGTGATCGGCGGCGTCGCGAACGTCGGCACCGAACTCGCGAAGGGCCAGGCGCTGCTCGCCCGCGCGGACGACGGCAAGACCTACCTGATCTACCGCCTGCAGGCCACGCAGGCGCGGCCCGACGCCAACACCGTGCGTGCCGAGGTCGACCTCGGCGACAACGACCCGGTGCGCGCGGCGCTACAGCTGCCGGCCAAGGCGCGCAAGGCTTCCCAGGCGTTCCTCAACGCGATCCCCGACGTCGGCAAGCTGGTGCCGCCGGTCGTCGATGGCGCCGGTGAAGCGCCGCAGCAGGACTTCGACGGCCTCACCGTCGGCGACGTGTTCTCCACGACCCCGTCGGGCGCGCAGCCGGACTTCTGGCTGATCACCCGCAACGGCATCCAGAAGGTGTCGTCCGCGGTCGCCGACATCGTCCGCACGGCGAAGAACGGCGGCGGGACCAAGATCACCGACCTCGGCCTGGAGAAGATCAACAACGTCCCACGGCTGCAGCCCACCGACGGCGGGTTCGTGAAGGTCGACAACTACCCCGAGCAGACCCCGACCGTGCTCGACGCCACGCAGGGCTCGCCGGTGGCGTGCCTCGGCTGGTCGCTCGACGCCAACAAGAAGACGGCCCACACCTCGGTGTACGTGAGCAAGGGCCTGCCGGCCGAGACGACGAACGCCGACGGCTCGAGCAAGGTCCAGAGCATCAGCAACACCGGGCCGAACGGCCTGCCGATCACCGGCTTCTACATGCCGCCGGGCTTCGGCGCCGTGGTGCAGTCGGCCACCGAGTCGCCCGCGACGTTCTTCAAGGGCCCGATCCAGCTGATCAGCGACCGCGGCCTCCGGTACGGCGTGCCGGACCAGGCGACGGCCGCCGCGCTCGGCCTGACCGAAGCGCAGCCCGCGCCGGAGTCGATCATCGGTCTGCTGCCCACGGGTTCGTCGCTGAACACGCAGGACGTGATGAAGCAGTTCGACTCGGTGCCGATCGACCCGAACGCGGGTTCGTTCCAGACGCCGGCCAACCAGCAAGCCGGTCAGCCGGCCGGGAACTGAAGCGGGTTCGCGTCCGTCACACTCGAAGACAGTCGGGTGAGCGGAGGGATGTCGTGGCAGCGGGGAACAACGCGCTGAACATCGACGGCGAAATCGTCGGCGGCTACGCGGCCAAGGTCGCGGTGGCCGCCGACGAGCTGGACACGGCCGCGGCCGGCGTCGGTGCGGGAGCGATCACGGTCGAGGCATACGGCGAGCTCGGTGGCCGGCTCGGTCTGGACCAGTCGTACGCGCGGGCGTCCGGGGCGTTGCGGCAGCAGCTGCAGGCAGGCGCGGCCGCGCTGCGTTCGGCCGCGGAAGCGCTGGACCAGCTCACCGCCGGCCACGCGCAGCGTGACGCCGACGCGGCCGAGCAGATCAAGCGCGCCGGGGGGCTGTCGTGACCGAGCCGTCGCTGACGTTCGTGTCGGAGCTCGCGGGTGAGCTCGGCGTGACCGACCCCGTCGAGACGTACTACCGGCCGCTGGTCGGCCGCTGGGCCGAGCTCGACGAAGAAGCGCAGCGCCTGCGCACCGCGGCGAAGACGGCGGGCGGCGTTTCCGCCGACCTGGCCGACGAGCTGGGCCGGCTCGACGCGTCGTGGTCCGGGGAGGACGCCGACGCGTTTGTCACCTACCTGGGTGAAATCCGGTCCGCGAGCGAAGGCGTCGAAGACGCGCTGGACGAGCTGGCGGGCGCGCTGGAGGAACTGGCCGGATCGCTGCGCAAGATCGTCGGCGACGCCGCCGACGTGCTCGTGGACTCGGCCGACCTGCTGTCGGAGTCGGCGATGCTGCCGGTCGGTGGCGTCAGCCGCTCGCGCACGCAGCTGCGTGAGACCGGGCAGTCGGTGAAGTCGCTCTACGACGCGGCGGAGGACGTGCTGCAGCACTTCGCGCAGCTGTGCAACGGCGTGGACGCACCGGCGGGGGAGCAGTCGAGCATCGCCGTGCGGCAGCACTACCCGCAGGAGCAGTTCCGGCTGCACGAAGGCGATTCCGCGCCGGCGCAGCAGCCCTCAGCGGTCACCGCGGGGCCGTCCACATCGGAGCAGCCGACGCACGACGGCGCGGCTCAGCAGGCCGCAACTCACCCCGGCACGGTCCACGCGGAAGCCGCGACCGCAGCGACCCATACCGACGCCACGACACCGTCGGCCGACGACTCCGTTTCGGCGTCCGCGGCCGAGGAACTCCACCAGGGCAAGGAAACCGGCGCCGACCCTCGCCTCACCCAGGGCCAGGCGGGCGTGCCGCCGATCGGGCCCGAAGGGCTCGCCCCGGCGCCCGCGCCGGTCGCCCAGAACGAGTCCGGCGGCATGTCGATGATGCCCATGATGCCGATGGGCGGCATGGGCGGCGGCGGAATGGGCGGTGGCGGTGGCGGCACGCGCCAGGCCAAGAACCGCACGCCCGCCAAGCCTTCCGAGCTCCTCGGTGATCCCGCGCCGGTCACGCCACCCGTGATCGGCGAGGACCCTCAGAAGCCCGCCACGGCCAAGAAACCCCAGAACTGACCGAAGGGGCCGTCCACCGCATTTTCGCGGTGTACGGCCCCTTCAGCGTCTTCGGTCGGGTACTGCTCAGCTCGGCGGGCCGGTCGGGCGGTTGCGCCGGATCGTGTGCATCACGAACAGCGTGATCAGCAGCGCCACGATGCCACCGCCGGTGCCGGCCAGCGCCACGATCATCGGCGTCGAGCTCATCGAGTCGGCCGGCGGCAGCACCGCCGTCTGCACCACGGGTTTCGGCTTCGCGAGCTCGCCGACGTCGTTCGGCAGGTTCGCGGTGAGCGCGGCCACGGGGTCGATCACGCCGTAGCCCACGAAGTCGTCTCGCCCGCCCGGTGCGGCCGGGTGCTGCGCGGTGGCCTCGATGCGCTGGATCACCTGGCGCGCTTTGAGCTGCGGGTACATCTGGCGCACGAGCGCGGCCACCCCGGCCACGTACGGCGAGGCGAAGCTCGTGCCCTGGATCGGCGACTGCTGGGTGCCATCGATGGTCAGGTTGGCCAGACCCGTCGAGCCCTCGGCCGGGTCGAGCGACACGATGTCGGTGCCCGGCGCGGCCACGCCGACCCACGGCCCGTGCACGCTGAACGACGCGACGCCGCCGGTTTCGTCGATCGCGCCGACCGACAGCACGTCGTCGGCGAACCACGGCGGCGTGACGATCGAGCGCGGCTTGTTCGGGTCGGCCTGGTCGTTCTGCGGGCAGTCGTCGGAGACGTTGCCCGCGGCGGCCACGACCACGACGTCGTGGTCGGCCGCGTACTTCACCGCGGCCTGTACCTCCTGCTCGCCCTTCTGGATGCTGTCGGGGCCAGTGGCCGCACGGCAGTGGTCCACCGACATGTTGACGACCTTGATGTCACCCCGGTCGGCGATGCCTCGGAGGATCTGGGCCAGCGTGTCCAGCGTGCCCGCGGTGCCTTCCTTCTGCAGCTGACGGGTGTCACCGTCGCTCTTCTGCTGGGGGCTCGTACCGGCGCCGCTGCCGCTGACCTGGCCGCCACCGCCGCCGTTGCCGGGCAGCTGGTTGCCGTTCTGGCCACCGTTCTGACTGCCGTTCTGCCCGCCGGGCGGGGTGCCGGTTCCACCACCGGGCTGGCCGGTGTCGCCGCCGGTGTTGTTCGTGTCCTCGGCGTAGTTCGAGCTCAGCTGCCGGTAGGACACGATCGTGGCGTCGGGGGCGACGCCGATGAAGCCGACCTTCGGGTCGTCCGGGTTGCCCGCGATGATGCCGGCGACCTCGGTGCCGTGGCCGTCGCAGTCCTGCAGACCGCCGGGCTGGTTGTTGTCCGGCGTCGCGACGTACTCACCGCCGGGTTCGACCCGGCCCTCAAACCACGGGTGCGGCGTGACGCCCGTGTCGACCACCGCGACCTTGATGCCCTTGCCGACATTGCCCTTGGCCGCGCGCACGATCTGCTGCGCCTTGTCCAGCTGCAGGTAGCTCTGACCCCACGGGATCGTGTTGATCTGGACGTTGTCGCCGAGGCTGCGCTGCACGCACTGGGTTTTCTTCTGGTAGTTCTTGTCCGGCTTCCCCGTGTCCGCCGGCAGCGCCGTCAGGTCCACCTGCGGCGGAATGGCCCACGTGCCAGCGGCACCGGTGTCCTGCTGCGCCGACGCGGGCGAGACGAGCGCGAACGGCGACAGCACCCCCAGCCCGGCCGCGAGCAGGACGACACCCGTGCGGCCACCGATCCCGAGCCGCCGGACGAGCGGACGTCGCGCGCGCATCTGCTGCCTCACTTGAGGTTCAGGTGGCGCAGCGTCGTGTAGAGGTCCATCACGCCGAGCGCGAGCGGCAGCACGACCGCGATGCAGATCGCCTCGAGGATCTCCACGGTGCGCCGCAGCGGCGGCGAGAAGCGCTGGTTCGGGAAGATCACGCCGACCACGAGCGAGCCCGCGGCGACCACGATCAGGGCGCCGAACACGTACAGCAGCCGGAACTCCGCCGTGGTGGCGAAGAGCCAGCCGACGAGGATGCCGGCGGCGGACACCATGCCGGTGGTGAGCAGCGCGATGGCCTGCGCGCCGTTGGCGTACGCGCGGGCGCGCAGCAGCAGCACGAGCGTGGCGATCACCCCGAGGATGACCCCGAAGTAGCCCGGCGCGGTCGCGGCGAACACGGCGGAGATCGCCGTGGTGGCGCCGCAGCCGATCATCAGGCCGGTCATGTAGTCGTGGGCGATCGCGGTGCGCTGCTCGATGGCCTCGTAGTCCGGGAAACCGGAGTCTTCCTTCAGCTCCTCCGCAGTGCTGGGCACGTGCGGCAGCGGGAGCTTCGCGAGCCAAATCGTGGCGCGCGGCAGGATCGAGATGCAGGCGAGTGACACGGCGACCGCACCGGCGCCCACGCCCGCGGGGGTCGCGCCGGGCACGAGCGTCGCGACCAGGAACGCGATCGCGCCGAACGTGCCGGCCGTGGCCGCGGCGATGAAGATGCGGATGCCGGCGCCGATGATGAGGATGCACACCGCCGAGACGATGAGCACGAGCACCGCGCCCAGCAGCAGGTTCGCCCGGACCGAAAGGCCGGGCACGATGTAGAAGCCGCTCACGAAGGCCAGCGGCAGGCCGCCCGCGGCGGCGATCAGCACGCCGGTGCCTTCGGCCTGGTAGCCCTTCGCGAGCGTCGCGCCGATTGCCACGCAGGCGATCGCGCCGAGGCCGCCGGCGATGGCCGCGGCGAGCGCGCTGCCGCCGTAGAGCGAGCCGCTCATGAACAGCGCCAGCGCCGAGATGAACAGCGCGAGGCCGCCCGCCACGTGCCCGAAGCGGCGGGCCGTCTCCTTGGTCCACGGGCGGAAGCTGTCGGGAGTCGACTCGGCGATGGCGTCGACCACGTCGTCGTACAGCGGCGGCGGCGGGTTCTCGTTGCGCTTGCGCAGCTGCAGCAGCTCGCCGTCCACGACGCCGAGCGACGCCAGCGTGCGGCTCGGGTCGAGCGGGGCGTCGCCGAGCTTGGCCAGTGCCCAGCCGCCGTGGCGCGCGCCACCGTCGGGCGAGGTCTCCTTGGCCATCTCCAGCAGCATCGGCAGCAGGTCGGCCACCGCGACGTCGGCCGGTAGCGCGACGTCGATCCGGGTGTTCGGTGCGACCACCGTCACCCTGCTGAATACCGTCGTGCCCGTTGCCACTAGATGCCCCCGCTCTGAAGAGTCAACTCCCGGGGCAACTTATACCGAACCCTGGAGCCGGGATCATCGACTGTCCGAAAATCCTTGGCGAAAGTACACCCGCCGGACGACGGACGGGCGGCGCGACCAGGTGGGATCGGCCGATTCGGGTCCTCGCTGTCGGTGGTGGGCCGTACACTCCGGGGATCAGAGGAAACGGGTTCGCGGGCGAGGTGCCGGACGTGCCGGTGTCCGTAAGTATCCGACGAGGGGGCAAGCTCGGTGCACTTCCGGGCGTTGGCCGGAAATCCCCGGCGACGTTCGATAGGTTGTCACGCGCGCCCGAGCGCAGGAGCCGGCCGGCAATCGTCGAGTTGGAATAGAGGGGTCCTTCGATGAGCACGCTTCAGTTCAAGAAGTCGCCGAGGTTGGCGGCGCCGCGCCCGCCGGGCGGCGAGGTGCACCTCGAACCCCCACCCGAAGTACCCCGCACGATCCCGGGCAACATCGTCGCGAAGGCGATTCCGGGCGTGATGATCTTCGCCTCGCTCGGGATGATGGTCTTCATGTTCACGGCGGGTGGCAAGAACCCGACCACGATCATGATGAGCGGCATGATGCTCATGGGCACCGTCGGCATGCTCGCCGGCGGTGGCGGTAAGGGCGGCGGGGCCAAGAAGGCCGAGATGGACGAGGACCGCAAGGACTACCTGCGGTACCTGGGCCAGATGCGCGACCGCGCCCGCGAGGCGATGGTCGACCAGCGCGCCGCGCTCGAGTGGGTGCACCCCGACCCGCAGTCGCTGTGGTCGCTCGCGGCCAGCCGCCGCATGTGGGAACGCCGGCAGAACGACCAGGACTTCCTGCACTTGCGCGTCGGCCGCAGCTCCCACCGCCTCGCCACGCGGCTCGTGCCGCCGCAGACCGGCCCGGTCGACGAGCTGGAGCCGATCGCCACCCTCGCGCTGCGCCGGTTCGTGCGCGCGCACTCGATCGTGCCCGACCTGCCCACGCAGATCACCCTGCGCGGGTTCGCCGCGGTGAGCATGCAGGGCGAGCGCTCGCTCACGCGTGGTCTGACCCGCGCGATGCTCGCGCAGCTGGTCGCCTTCCACAGCCCCGACGACGTGATGATCGCGATCGCCACCGCGGGCCGCGCGAAGGAGGAGTGGGAGTGGGCGAAGTGGCTCCCGCACGTGCAGCACCCCACGATGTCCGACGGCATCGGCCAGCTGCGTTTGATGGCCGGCTCGCTCTCGCAGATCGAGCAGTGGCTCGACGAGGAGCTGCGTGACCGGCAGCGGTTCTCCCGCAATGCCACGCCGGCGCCCGACCAGCCGCACGTCGTGATCATCATCGACGACGCCGAGGTCACGCGCGAAGAGCAGATCATCCTCGAAGAGGGTCTGGTCGGCGTCACGCTGATCGATTTGTCCGACACGCTCGGGAACCTCTCGGCCCGCCGCGGGCTGCGGCTGGTGGCCGAGCCCGACCGCCTCGGCGCGCGCAGCGCGGGCGGTGTCGAGTGGTTCGGCCGGCCGGACACGCTCTCGGTGGTCGAGGCCGAGGCGCTCGCCCGGCTGATCGCGCCGTACCGGGTCGGGGGCGGTGGCGGCACGGAGGCGTCGGACGACGAGCCGTTGCTGTCCAACCCCACGCTGCTGGAGCTGCTCGGCATCCCGGGTGACCCGATGACTTTTGACGTGCAGGGCGCCTGGCGTCCGCGGCCGGTGCGCGACCGCTACCGCGTGCCGTTCGGGGTCGGCGAGTACGGCCAGGCGGTCGAGTTGGACATCAAGGAAGCGGCGATGGAGGGCATGGGCCCGCACGGCCTGTGCATCGGGGCGACCGGTTCGGGTAAGTCGGAGTTCCTGCGCACGCTGGTGCTGGGCCTGCTGGCCACGCACTCGAGCACGTCGCTGAACATGATCCTGGTCGACTTCAAGGGTGGTGCGACGTTCCTCGGCCTGGACAAGGCCCCGCATGTCGCCGCCACGATCACCAACCTCGCGGGCGACCTGACCCTGGTCGACCGCATGAAGGACGCCATCGCGGGCGAGGTGTCCCGGCGCCAGGAAGTGCTGGCGAAGGGCAACTACAAGAACGTGTGGGACTACGAGAAGGCGCGTGAGAACGGCGCCGACCTCGACCCGCTGCCCGCGCTGTTCATCTGCATCGACGAGTTCTCCGAGATGCTCACGGCGAAGCCGGACTTCATCGACATCTTCCTCCAGATCGGCCGCGTCGGCCGGTCGCTGCAGATGCACATGCTGCTCGCGTCGCAGCGGCTGGAGGAGGGCAAGCTGCGCGGTCTGGACACCTACCTGTCCTACCGGATCGGTCTGAAGACCTTCTCGGCCGCGGAGTCGCGCGCCGCGATCGGCGTGCCGGACGCGTTCGAGCTGCCGTCGATCCCGGGTTCGGGCTACCTCAAGTACGACACCTCCACGATGGTGCGGTTCAAGGCGTCGTACGTGTCGGGCCCGTACCGGCCCGCCGGCATCAAGGCCGCCGGGCCGGTGGCCACGGTCGTGCGTGCGGACAAGCGCCCGCAGCTGTTCGTGCCCGACTTCGTCGAGCTGCCGCCCGAGCCGGAGCCGGAGTTCGAGCCGGTCGAAGAGGTGGCGAAGCCGAAGGAGTCGGAGGAGGCCACCGAACCGAGCGAGCTCGAGGTGATGGTCGACCGGTTCATCGGCCAGGGTCCGCCCGCGCACGAGGTGTGGCTGCCGCCGTTGGACGAGTCCAACTCGCTCGACACGATGCTGCCGAACCTCAACCCCACCGACGACCGCGGCCTGTCCCCGGTCGGGTTCTTCGGCAACGGCCGGCTGCAGGTGCCGCTGGGCATCGTCGACCGGCCGTTCGAGCAGCGGCGCGACCTGCTGTGGGCCGACTTCTCCGGTGCCGCCGGTCACGCGGTCATCGCCGGTGGCCCGCAGGCCGGCAAGTCGACCATGCTCCGCACGTTGATCATGTCGATGTCGCTCACGCACACGCCCGACGAAGTCCAGTTCTACTGCCTCGACCTCGGTGGTGGCACGCTCGCGGGTCTCGCCGACCTGCCGCACGTGGGTGGCGTGGCCGTGGCCCGGCGCGAGCCGGACAAGGCCCGCCGGATCGTGGCCGAGCTGACGACGCTCATGACCGAGCGCGAAGGCCGGTTCGGCGCGCTGGGCATCGACTCGATGACCGAGTTCCGCAACCGCAAGCGCCGCGGCGAGATCCCCGCCGAGCAGGACCCGTTCGGCGACGCGTTCCTGATCGTGGACAACTGGCGCGCCATCCGCGACGACTTCGACGAGCTCGAGGCGTCGATCACGCGGCTGGCCACACAGGGTCTGTCGTATGGCATCCACGTGGTCATCTCGGCCAACCGGTGGGCCGACCTGCGCCCGGCGATCAAGGACATGCTGGGCACCCGGTTCGAGCTGCGCCTCGGTGACCCTACCGAGTCGGACATCGATCGCCGCGTGGCGGTGAACGTGCCCGCCGGCCGCCCCGGCCGCGGTCTGACCCGCGAAAAGCTGCAGATGCTCACGGGCCTGCCGCGCATCGACGGCTCCAGCGACGCCGAGTCGCTGGCCGCGGGTGTGGCCGACGCCGTCGCGAAGATCCGCGGCGCCTGGCGTGGTCGCACCGCACCGCAGGTCCGCCTGCTGCCGGAGATGATCACCTACGACGAAGTCCTCAAGATCGACTCCAAGCGCAACACGAAGCTGGTGCCCTTCGGCGTCAACGAGGACGACCTCTCGCCGGTCTACCTCGACTTCGACGCCGAGCCGCACTTCTTCGCGTTCGCCGACGGCGAGTCGGGCAAGACGAACCTGCTGCGCCAGATCGGCCGCGGGATCGCCGAGCGGTACTCGCCGCAGGAGGGCGTGGTCCTCCTGGTCGACTACCGGCGCACGATGCTCGGTTTCCTCGAGGGCGACTCGCTGCTCGGGTACGCCGTGTCGTCGAACCAGCTCGACAGCATGGTCAAGGACGTGCACGGGTCGATGACCCGGCGGCTGCCGGGCCCGGACGTCACGCAGGACCAGCTGAGGAACCGGTCGTGGTGGACCGGGCCGGAGCTGTTCATCCTGGTCGACGACTACGACCTGGTGGCCACGCAGACGTCCAACCCGCTCAAGCCGCTGGCGGACTTCCTCGCCCAGGCGAAGGACGTCGGCCTGCACCTGATCATCGTGCGCCGCACCGGTGGTGCGTCGAGGGCCTCCTACGACCCGGTCATCGGCAAGCTCAAGGAGATCGCGGCGCCGGGCATGGTCATGAACGGCTCGAAGGACGAGGGCGTGCTGATCGGCAACATCCGGCCCGCCGCGATGCCACCGGGCCGGGGCGTGATGCTCAGCCGCAAGAACGGCAGGCAGCTCGTGCAGGTGTCATGGATCCAGCCCGACTGATTTCGGTGGCCGGCCGCGGCGTGCGTGGCCGATGCCCGGGCGACGGCAGGAGTGACGGGTGACGGTGCGGGTCGCGGTGGACTTCGGGACCACCAGCACCTGCGTCGTCGCCTCCGTCAACGGCCGCGAGCCGCAGGTCGTGGTGATCGACGGCCAGCCGTTGATGTCGTCGGCGGTCTTCGCGGCCGCCGACGGCACGCTGTTCGTCGGCCAGGAGGCCGAGCGGCAGGCGGCCGTCGACCCATCGCGCTACGAACCGAACCCGAAGCGGCGCATCGACGAGGGTGACCTGCTGCTCGGCGACTCCGTGCTGCGGGTCACCGACGTCGTCCACGCCGTGCTGGGCCGGGCGGTGGCCGAGGCGCGCCGCATCGCGGGCGACGCCGAGGTCGACCTGCTCGTGCTCACGCACCCCGCCGACTGGGGTGCGATCCGCACCCGTCTGCTGCGGCAGGCCGCGGGCCGGCTGGCGCGCGAGGTCGCGCTGGTGCCCGAACCGGTGGCCGCGGCCGTGTACCACGCGGCCACCTTCACACCCGTCGCGCAGCCGGACGGGCGGACCGTGGAGTTCAGCGGCCGGCCCGGAGACGCGCTCGCGGTGCTCGATCTCGGGGGCGGCACGGTCGACGTCAGCGTCGTGCGGCGGCTGCCCGAGGCCGGGCGTGGACCGAGTGCTCGTGGTGGCTTCCAGGTGCTCGCCACCCGCGGCGACCCGAGCTTCGGCGGGGCGGACATCGACCAGGCCCTGCTGGAGCACATCGGCTCGCTGGTGTCAGGGGCCGATCCGGACGCGTGGCAGCAGCTGGTCACGGGTCGCGAGCTCGCCGACCGGCGCCGCCGCCGCGTGCTGCGCCAGGACGTGCGCGGCGCGAAGGAGACGCTGTCGCGCCACACGTACACCGACGTGCCGATGCCGCCGCCGTTCGCCGACGCGCACGTGACCCGCGAGGACCTCGAGAAGCTCATCGCGGCGCCGCTCGGGCGCACGGTGGAGCTGACCAGCGCGGCGATCGCCGACGCCGGGCTGCGGCCCAAGCAGCTCACCGCGATCTTCCTCGTCGGCGGCTCGAGCCGGATCCCGATGATCTCCCGCCTGGTCCACGAGCGCACCGGCGTGGTGCCCACGAGCCTCGACCAGCCGGAGACGGTGGTGGCGCGCGGTGCGCTGCGGGCGGTGCTCGTGGACCCCGACCGCACGGGCGCGCTGCCCGGCGCCTCGGTGGGGCGCCGGGCCGGTGCTCTCGGTGGCGTTCCGCCGGTCGAGCAGCGCACCGACGTCGTGCGGCCCGGCGAGCTGCCCGAGGGCGACGGCCGTACCGAGCTGTTGTCGCGGCCCGCTGCACCACGGGTTCAGCCGAGGCCGCAATCAGCGCCCCAGGCGGCGCCCCAGCCATTGTCAGGGCCGATTCCAGCGGTGCGGCCGACGCCGGGCCGAGGCTTCGCGGGACCTGCTCCGAGCTCGGCGCGTCCCCCTCAGCCGGGTGGTCCAGGCCGCCCGCCGGGACAGCCGTGGCCGTCGGAGACCAGCGCCACCGGCAAGAGCGCCGGCCGGAAGCGGCTGTGGGGGATCGGCGCGGTCGTGGCGGTGGTCGTGGTCGTCGCCGCGGTGGTGCTGTTCGTGGTCAACCGGGGCGGCGACGACCCGGCGGGGCTGCCGGGCAAGACGTTCGTCCAATACGACTTCAGCGTCAGCGCGCCCCAGGACTGGGTCCAGACCTCCGACCAGGTCGCCGAGCGCCAGGTGATCCTGCACCCGCAGGACGCGTCGGCCGGCAACGACCTCGTGGTCGCCCAGGAGTTCGTGATGGACTACGACGCGACCGTCGACCGCGCGCAACTCGTGAAATCTTTGCAAGCGCAGGCGGCCAGGGACCCGAACTACAGCGCCTTCGATCCGGACCTGACGTACGGTGGCCGCACCGTGATCGGGTACCACCAGCGCAAGAGCGACCAGCTCACCGTGAACTGGTACGTGGTGGTGCAAGGGAAGATCCGGGTGCACGTGGGGTGCCAGTACGAAGCCCCCGCGTTGCGGCAACGCGTCGACACGGCCTGCGAGCAGATCGTGCGGACGCTGAAGATCACCAGCTGAAGGAGTGCCCGTGCCGTCGGAACCCGAGTCCGCCGCGGCGGCTTTCACGCGAGCGGGGCAGGACGCGGTCACGCACGCGCGCCGGGTCGCCGGCACCGCGCTCGCCCGCAACGTCCGCCACCGCGAGGACAACCGGGAACTGATGAAGGCCTACGCCCGCCACCGGCTCGCGGGCGGCGGCGCGGTCGAACCGACTCCGCGGGTGCTGCGCGGTGCCGCCGCCCGGTTCCGCGCGGCGTGCGGGCTGCCGATGCCGCACCTGCCGACGGAGGCCGAATTGGTCCGGTCCGAGCCCGAAGTTCCCTCGCCGGCCGCACGAACGAGTGATGACGAAGAGGACTTTTCGCAGTTGCGAATCATGAGCCGGGAACCGTGAAACTGGTTCATTCCGGCTGTGCGTGTGCTAATTGCCCAGTAGGCCAAGGGTTTTGTGACTTCTCCCGGCGGCGTCGCGCTCGGCTCGGCGGCGCCGGTTCCCTCGGGTGGCGTTCACGCAAGCAACTACTTGGGAAATCTCGCACCAAGGGTGAACCGAACCTGGCACTGTCTTCGTCGTAGGGGTGTACGGCGGAAACAGGACGCCGGTACGCACGACAATCAGATGAAGGGGGTAGTTCCCATGGCGGCTGGCGGCTTTGAAGGAACTCCGGAAGAGTTCACCAACGCTGAGAACCAGGTCACCGACGTTCGCGTCGCGATGGACCAGCGGCTCTCCACGCTGCAGGGCGAGATCGAAGCCACTCGCGCGGGCTGGGACGGCGAAGCGGCTCAGGCGTTCAACAACGTCATGCAGCGCTTCGACGAGTCGGGCAAGAAGCTGAACCAGTCCCTCCAGCGCATTGCGGACCTGCTGCAGGAAGCCGGCTCCAAGTACCAGCGCACTGAAGCCGAGCAGAACGAAATCGTGAGCAGCTTCAACAAGGGCTTCGGCGTCCTCGGCTGAGCCGAGCGGCAACGTTCAGTTCATCCATTCCACACCCCGACTTTGACAGGAGTACGACATGGCACGCATCCTCGTTGACCCGGCCACGATCCACCGGGCGGCTGACGACTGCAACGCGACCACCAAGGACCTGAAGTCCTCGTTCGACCGGCTCAAGGAAGACCTGAGCAAGCTCACGAACACCTGGACCGGTGCGGCCAAGGACAACTACCTGAAGGCCCAGGCCGACTGGGACAACAGCTTCAACGACCTCACCCAGCTGCTGGCGCAGATCGCCATCGCGCTGCCGGAGATCGCCGACGGTTACACCAAGACCGACAAGGACGTCGAGAACCTCTTCTGATTCTCGGGTTCTGACGAAACCACGGCGGGCTCCGCACTTCGGTGCGGGCCCGCCGTTTTCGTTGTGACGCAGTCGTGTGCGGGGCAAGGGGCTTCGCCGCGTCCGTTGTGGACTGGCGCGTCCCTGCCGCTCAGTGCGGCGCGCCGACCTCGTACTCGGGCTTGTCGTTGAGCACCCGCACCGTGACCTTTCGCGGCTGCCCGCCGAGCTGCAGCGTGCAGTCGAAGGTGGTGCCGTTCTGCGTGGACTCACCCGAAGGGCAGGTCACGTTCTTCACGTCGGGCTCGCCGTAGTTCTCGGCGAGCACGCGGGAAACGCCGTCCTGCAACGACTTCTGGTCGAGCGTGTCCCCTTGGAACGCGCCGAGCAGCCACGCCGCGCCGCCGCCGATGATCACCACGGCCACGGCCGCGCCGGTGATCACCCACGGCCGCTTCGAACGCGGGGCCTTCTTCACGGCTTCGGCGGAGAACGCGCCGAGCCCGCCGTACGTCGTCGGCTGGAACCCGCCGCCGAACGCCGCGCCCTGCTGTTGCGGCGGCACGCCCGGCACCTGCTGCGCCTGCTGTCCGGTGGCGTAGGGCTGCTGTTGCGGCGCGCTCGCCGGGTTCGCGTACTGCTGCGGACCACTCGCCGGATACTGCTGCGGGGCGACGCCGGGCTGCGGCTGCGCTCCGGGGTTCGCGTACTGCTGGGGGTTGGCGTACGGCTGTCCGCCGGTGTTCGGGTACTGCGCCGGTGTTCCCTGCGACCACGGGTTTTGCTGCTGCGGGTTTTGCGGCTGCTGCCACGCACCCTGCTGCGCTGCACCCTGCTGCATCGGGCCCTGCTGCCACTGGCCGGGGTACTGGGCTTCCTGCCCACCAAGACCGCCGGACGCGGGCGCCGTGGGCGGCTGCCACCACCGCTGTGGTTGCCGGTGCTGCTCGGGCGGCTGGGTCATCGGAGGTCACCTCGGGTGCTCATCAGTTGCCCTGCAGCTGGGCGAGCCGGTTGTAGAAGTCCTGCTTCGCGGCGTCGTCGGGCAGTGCGGTGATCTGGCTCGCGTCCGGCAGCTTCGGCAGGTCCTGCGCGGTCGCCTTGCCGGTGAAGCGGAAGTCGTAGTTGAGCTCGATGTCGTGGCCGTTGCCGGAGAACTTGGCGGCCATCACGAACTCGGCGAGCGAACCGTCCGGCTTGAGCTTGATCGTGGTGGGGATCACGGACTTGTTCAGCTGCGGCCCCACCTCGTTGAGCAGCGAGTCGGGCAGCAGTTCCACGCGCTTGTCGAGGAACTGCGAGAAGGGGACGTTCACGGTCAGCTCCGCCGAGCCGTCGGCCGAGCTCTTCGCGCCGCGCACGGCCTTCTTGTCGGCGTTGTACGAGTCGTCCACGGCGTTGGCCATCTTGCAGGCCGTGAGCACACCGCCCCATGCGCACGGCTGGATCAGCCCGGCCTCGGGCTTCGGCATCGACACCCACGCCGTCGGCTCGAGCGACTTGTACGTGGGGCCGAGGTAGACGTACTCGAGCGTCCCGTCGGCGGGGGTGAACGTGTCGATGATCTCGTCGGGGTTCTTCTGCGACCGGTTGTGGACCACGCGGCTCTCGGGGCTGCCGGTGCGGGCCGAGGTGATCACGCTGTGGATCCACTTGTCGTCGAACTTGAAGTACGCGTCGGCGGAGTTGGTGACGTCGCGCGCGTCGAGGATGGAGTTCTCCAGCTTCGACATCGCCTTCTCGAACTTGGCGCCGACGTAGGCCGAGGCCTGGTCGCCGTTGGGCAGCGCGGTGCCGGCGCGGGCCTGCCCGCACGCGGTCGCGAGCACCAGCACGGCGCCCAGGGCGAGCGCCGCCCGGCTTGCCCGTTTCGTCATCGCTTTCCCCCGGGTGTTCGGCTGTCCGCGCGGATCGTCTCATCTTGACGGGTCGCGCGGACCCGCGTGGGTGGTTCGGTGACGTCGGCCAGTACAATCATCGATGCGGTCCGAGGTGCCCGGTTTCGGGGGTCTCGACCGGCGGGCACCCCCCGCTGCACGGGTCACGTAAGCAGAGGCGTATCTTTATATGTCGTTGTGCGTTGCGGCGCGTCAGCGCTAGGCCCGCACAGAACCCACACGCAATGTTGACGACGAGGTAGACCCTTGCCCACGTACAGCCCCAAGCCCGGCGACGTCACTCGTGCCTGGCACGTGATCGACGCCGAGGATGTCGTGCTCGGCCGGCTCGCGACCGAGGTCGCCACGCTGCTGCGCGGCAAGCACAAGCCGACTTATGCCCCGCACGTGGACACCGGCGACTTCGTCGTCATCGTCAACGCCGAGAAGGTCGCGCTCACCGGTAACAAGCGCGACCAGAAGTTCGCGTACCGCCACAGTGGCTACCCCGGCGGTCTGCGCAAGCGTTCCTTCGGCGAGCTGCTCGACACCAAGCCCGAGCACCTTGTCGAAAAGGTCGTGAAGGGCATGCTGCCGAAGAACAAGCTCGGCCGCGCCATGGCCAAGAAGCTGAAGGTGTACGCCGGCCCGCAGCACCCGCACGCCGCGCAGCAGCCGCAGGCGCGCGAGATCACCAAGATCGCGCAGGTCGCGCAGTGAGTGAGGAACAGTCTGTGACCAGCACCGAGACCGAGGCTCCTGTGGCCGACGAGGCCGTTGTCGCCACGTCGGAGACCCCCGCGGTCGAGACCCCCGCTCCCGAGACCCCCGCGGTCGACGGCGCTGTCGCCACGAGCGAGTCGCCGGCCGCCCCGCGTCCGTCGCGCGCCGCGGGTGGCAACGCCCAGACCGTCGGCCGTCGCAAGGAAGCCGTGGTCCGCGTCCGCGTCGTCCCCGGTACCGGTGAGTTCAAGCTCAACGGCCGCACCCTCGCGGAGTACTTCCCGAACAAGGTGCACCAGCAGCTCATCCGTGAGCCCCTGGTCACGGTCGACAAGCCGGACTCGTTCGACATCTTCGCCAACCTCCACGGCGGCGGCATCTCGGGCCAGGCCGGCGCTCTGCGCCTCGCCATCGCCCGCGCCCTGGTCGAGGTCGACGCCGACGACCGCCCGGCCCTCAAGAAGGCCGGCTTCCTGACCCGTGACGCGCGCGCCACGGAGCGGAAGAAGTACGGCCTCAAGAAGGCCCGTAAGGCTCCGCAGTACAGCAAGCGCTGATGTTGCGGTCGTGGGGCGAGTCCTGCTCGGCGCCTTGAGGCGCTTCGCCGGACTCCCTCCACGATCACTGCGTTCGTGGGTGGTCCTGCTCGCGCCTGACGGCGCTTCGCTGGGCTCACTTCGCGGACCATTTTGGGGGTCGAACCCCCAAACCCCCGCCAGGGGCGAGCCCCTGGACCCCCGCGGCTCACGCAGTCGTGGGCTGGAACGGGCGACGTACGTCATTCGTGGGGTGGGCCCTGGTGCTTCGCGGGCTTACCTCGCGGTCGTGCGGGGGTTGAAGTGCTTGGCCTCGTGAGAGGCAACCTCGGGAGCGCCCATCCGTCCATCGGATGGGCGCTCTCGTGCTTTCCGAGTGCTGTCTGAACGTGTTCTCAGGGACCTCATGCGTCCCATCCGCCCCACAGTGATGCATTTCGCGCGCGGTCCGCGACATTCCTGGGGTGGGGGCAGGGGCCCGGCCGGGTCGCAGCCGCCGCTAGGTTGTCGTGGTCTATTGGACCTAGGAGGTCGTGGAGATGGCCCGACTGTTCGGCACCGACGGGGTACGAGGCCTGGCCAACGCCGAGCTGACCCCCGAGCTGGCGCTTTCGCTCGCGGCCAGCGCCGCGCGTGTGCTCGCCGCGCACGACCGTTCGCACCGCCCGGTGGCCGTGGTCGGCCGCGACCCGCGCGCCAGTGGCGAGATGCTGGAGGCCGCCGTGGTGGCGGGCCTCGCGTCCGCCGGCGCCGACGTGCTGCGCCTGGGCGTGCTGCCGACGCCCGCCGTCGCGTACCTCGTGGGTGCGCTGGAGGCCGATCTGGGCGTGATGATCTCGGCTTCGCACAACCCCATGCCGGACAACGGCATCAAGCTCTTCGCCGCGGGCGGGCACAAGCTCCCCGACAGCATCGAGGACGAGATCGAAGCCGGCCTCGGCGGCGCCGACGTCGTCCGCCCGACGGGCTCGGGCGTCGGCCGCGTGTCCGACGCCTCCGACGCGCTCGACCTGTACCTTGCCCACCTGGTCTCGGCCACGCCGCACCGCCTCGACGGCCTGAAGGTCGTGGTGGACTGCGCCAACGGCGCGTCCGCCGTCGCCGCCCCCGAGGCCTACCGCCGCGCCGGCGCCGAGGTCGTCGCCCTCCACGCGGAGCCCGACGGCATCAACATCAACGAGCACTGCGGTTCGAACCACCCCGACCTGCTCCGCGCCGCCGTCGTCGAGCACGGCGCCGACCTGGGCATCGCCCACGACGGCGACGCCGACCGCTGCGTCGCCGTCGACGCCTCGGGCGAGCTCGTGGACGGCGACCAGATCATGGCCGTGCTGGCCCTCGCGCTGGCCGAGGACGGCGAGCTGGTGAAGGACACGCTCGTCGCCACCGTGATGAGCAACCTGGGCCTGCACCTCGCGATGAAGGCCCACGGCATCACGGTCGTCACCACGTCCGTCGGCGACCGCTACGTGCTCGAAGAGCTGCGCGCCTCCGGCCTCGCCCTCGGCGGCGAACAGTCGGGCCACGTGGTCCTCCCCGCCCACGCCACCACCGGCGACGGCCTGCTGACCGCCCTGCGCCTCATGTCCCGCATGGCCTCCACCGGCAAGAAGCTCGCCGAGCTGGCGTCCGTGATGAACCGCCTGCCCCAGGTCCTCGTCAACGTCCCCGTCGCGGACAAGGCGGCCGTCGCGGGCTCCTCCGAAGTCCGCGACGCCGTCGGCGAGGTCGAAGCCGAACTCGGCGAAGAGGGCCGCGTCCTCCTGCGCCCCTCGGGCACCGAACAGCTCGTCCGCGTCATGGTCGAGGCCCCGGCCCACTCCACGGCCCAGGCTGCGGCGGACCGGCTGGCCGGCGTGGTGTCCGCGGTCTCCTGATCGTCCCGGATTTGGTGAACGCCCTGCGCCCTCGGTGACCCCGGAGGTACATTCCGCATGCAGTGCGGACCGACGGGGGAGTGGGATGGACGGGCAGGAGGGGCTGAGTCCTCAGTTCACCAGGAGCCTGGTGGCGATGGAGGAGGCCAGGGCCCAGTACCGGGCCGATCACGAGCGCGCACTGGCCGACGACGAGACGCGTCAGGCGGAGTTCGCCAAGCTCGTCGAGGAGAACCGCGCCCGCAGCGAGCAGCTGCGCGCGGAGCGTGAGGCCGCTGGAACCGAGAGCGATCCCGTCGCGTCGAAGGAAGCGGAACTGGCCGCCAAACGGGCGGCGGAGGCGGCCGAAGACGGCGCGATCTTCCAGTTCGAGGACGAGGCCGTGGTGGAAGCGCCGCCGCAGCCCGTGGTACCCGCGTTCCGGCCACCCGCGGCTCCGGTGGCTCCAGAGGCTCCGGCCCGCCCGGCCGCACGGCACCGCGCGTCGGAGGTCGACGACGACTTCTCGGCCACGAACTGGGTCGACGACCACTGAGGCAGCTGTTCCGCACGAGGGGAGAAGTGCGTTGGCCGGATTCAACATCGAACCGGATCAGGTTAAGAACGTCGCGAACGAGGTGTCCTCGATGGCGACGTCGTTCGACGAGATGAAGACCTACACCGCGCAGTCGCAGCTGACACCCGCGCACTTCGGCAAGATCCCCGGCCTCTCCGAAGCGGCCGGCGCGTACGTCGCCAAGGCCCAGGCACTCGGCGACTCCGCCACGAAGGGCGGCGCGTTCCTCAAGGATTACGCGACGCGACTCAACCAATCGGCCACCCTGCACTCGGAGAACGAGCAGGAGAGCACCTGGGGCATCACCGACGCGGGCAGGGAGGCCTGACCGTGACTCCGCCTCCTGCCACTGGCCGTCTCGGCGACACCATCATCGCCCCGCTGCAGCCCCCGGCTGACGTCCACCTGGACGACACGTCCGACAACATGCTGAAGTCGCTCACCGGCTTCCACGACAAGATGACCGGCAAGCTCGGCGGTCTCTACGCGCGGTGGATCGGGCACCCGTCGCGGAATCTCGCGATCCAGTTCGCGGCGCCGTATGGCCAGGGCGACGAGGAGAACCGGCTGCTCGGCGAGCTGGGCGGCTTCGGCTTCGGCTATTTCTGGGGAGCGCAGGGCCGAGCGGCAAACCTCGGCAAGGCGGCGAAGTCGGCGCAGGACGCGAGCGGCCAGGTCAAGCAGGATCTGTCCGCGGCCTGGCAAGGCAAGGCCGCGGACTCCGCCGGCGAGAAGACGGACGACCTGAACAAGGTGCTGGGCGACTACAGCGGCACGGTCAACGGGTTCAGTCAGTTGCTGCAAAACCTGTGGCACACGGTCCGGCCGCCGATCGCCGACTTGGCGAAGCTGCCGGATGCGCCCGGCCAGGCGCCGAAGATCTTTGTGGATGCGCACAACCCCGATGACTGCGATGGCTTGTCGATGTTCATCGACCGGCTCGACGACGCCATCAAATGGGGCCGACAGAACACCAATGTGCAGTGGGACATCGCGACGGTCTGGGGCGATAACCGCAGCACCTCCGAGGTTGCGAAGAGTCAAGAGGACGGCACCGGGCCGATCGCGCCCCAAGACCTGCGCAACATGTCCGTCGACCTGGATGTTCATTTCGACTCGAAGTGGTCGAACGACCTCATCAGGCAGATGGACGAGTACAGCGCGCAGTACTCCGATGCCATGACCACCTTCCGCCAGGCGATCCGCAATGCACACACCGCCGCGACTAACGCACTGCGGGCGTTTTCGGATGGTCTGAACGTGCCGACCGACCCATTCGGCTCGCTCCACCTCGGTGCATCGCCGGACACCGGCGGCGGTACCAAGACCAGCAGCTCGGGTGGGCCCAGGAGCGGCTCGGGTGGGCCGTCTTCGGGCGGTGGGGGCGGGATGACCGCACCGTCCGCCGCGGCGCCGCAGCCGACCCCGGCCGTCACACCGCCGGCGGCGACGGATCCGAACCTCAACCCCGTCACCCACCAGTCGCTCGAGGTGGATCCGGCGACGGGGCAGCCGTACCCGATCGACCCGAAGACCGGCGAAGCGATCAAGTCCGACGCGACGGAACCCGAGACGGTGACCGTCGAGCAGGGCGGCAACAAGATCTCCATGTCCGAGCCGGACGACAACGGGAAGATGGGCATCACCGTCGACGAGGGGACCGGGCAGGAGAAGCAGTACCAGCTCGACTTCGGCGACGACCCCGCGCCAAGCCAGGCCAGCGACCCCGACTTCGGCCCGCAGGGGCACGACGGTGCGCAGGACGCGTCGGGCCAGTCTGACGCTGGTCGTCACCAGGCTCCGCAGCCCGACGGCGCGCCCACCGCGGCCGACGGCACCGCGACGTCCGGCCAGGTCTACCAGCCGGGTCCCGACGGCAAGATCCACATCGACGACGGCAACCTCAAGATCACCGCCGAACGGCCGGACGGTGCGGACGGTCCCACGGTGGTGACCGTCGACGACGGGTCCGGTCAGCCGACGAAGTACACCCTCGACGACGACGGCGACCTCCACCCCGCTGCTGCGGACGGGCAGCCTGTCGGAAACCTCGCGCAGCCCGCGGCGGCTCAGCACGCCGACGTGCCGGACCAGACCAGTCCGATCGACCACGCCACCCCGGTCGGTCACGGTGCATCGGACCAGACCGGCCCCGTCGATCACTCCGGTGCCGTCGATCAATCCGCCGCCCACGACCCGACGGACGCCGGGGCGCCGACCGGTCGTCACCACGCGTCGCCGGACGTCGGGATGCCGGCCGATACGATGGATGCGACGGCGGCGTCGGCCGATCAGCCGAGCGTGGACGACTCGACGACCGCCCAGTCGCTCACCGATCCCACCGACAGCCACAGCGGCCTCGGCCCCGGGTTCGACGACGGTCTCGGCCAGACCTCCGAACCGGCCGACTGGCAGGGCGGCGGTGGCGCCACTGCTCCGGCCTCCGGCGACCTCGGCACGGCCCCGACCACGACCGACCAGCAAGGACAGCCCATGGCCATGATGGGCGGCGGCATGATGGGCGGCGGTGGGCTCGGCAACACCGGCGGTGACCAGGAGCGCGGGGCGAACCCGTACCGGTCCGGCCTGTTCGAGTCGACGCCGAGCGGCCGCCGGATCAGTGGCTCGCTGCTAGACGACGAGGACTGAGCTCTTTGTCGACTCGGGCCTTCTGACTCGCTAGATTTCCGGTGCACGCAAAGTGGCACCGGGCGCCGGCGGCGTGCGTCGGAGTGGGTGCGGGTCGGCGGAGTGAGGGGGTGGCCATGCCGGAGGGCAGCCACCGGGCGGACGCGGAGGCGATGCGCGCCGCGAAGGGCGCGCTCGAGGCCGCGGCCGGGCGGGTGTCCGGGGTGGCGTCGCAGGTCGTCGAGGCGGATTTCGGGCGCGGGCACGGCGGGGCGTTTGCCGCGTACCGCAACGGGTTCGCCGCGCTGGGCGATGCCGTCCGGGCTTACGCCGGTGAGCTCGCGTCGTTCGGCAGCAGCGTCGACGTGGCGGCGGGGCGGTACGCGTCCATCGAGGGCGAGCACGTCGACACCGCGCGGAACACGGCGAAGCGATGACCGGCGCGCTGCGTGGCCCCGAGCCCGGCGGCGTCGGGGTGGCGACCTCCGACGAGGTGCTCGCGCTCGCCACGCCGGCGCTGGATTTCTTCGGGCAGTGGGCCTCGGTCTGGAACGCGTTCGCGGCCACGAAGATCGACGTGGACAAGGACATCCGGGACAAGTTCCAGGACAGCGCCGGCCTCGACTTCCGCAAGTTCCTCGCTGACGCCGACGCGCTGGCCCACACGCGCGAGACCCTCGACTCCACCCACACCGACGCGACCACCGCCGCCACCACCCTCTTCCGCGACTGGCAAAGCCCCGCCGCGACGGCCGCTCAGAGTGCCTATCGTCGCCTCCACCCCGACGCTTTGCTCGACCACCTCGCCGGAGCCGCCCAGCTCATCCCCGAGACGATGACCCACGTCTTCACCGCCCTGAAGACCAAAGTGGACGAAGCGCTGAAACTCCGCACCGACTCGATCGCGGGCGCTCCTTTGTCGGTGGCGCAACGGGTTGCCGCGGTGGCCCGAGGCGGCGCCGTCTCGAAGGACGAGCTGCTCGACCTCGCCCAGTGGCTCGACTCCGCCAGCCCCGGCCACGACCTCCACAACCGCCTACGTGACTGCGAGCCTGGCGACAACGACTACGCCACCCGCGCCGCCCGCCAATGGCTCAACGGTCCTTTCGCGACCGAGTTCAGCAGCCGCTACGCCGCGTTCCAGGGTCTGTGCGCGACGGCCACCTCCACCATCGACGGCCATTTCCGCATCCTGGCGGGATTCCTGGCTGTTCCGGTTGAGACGTCCACAGTGGACTCTTGGGTGGATTCCCCCACTCCGACCCTGGGTCTCCCCGCTGACTCACCGACTCCCGCCCTCGGCCTCCCCGCGGGCTCACCGACTCCTGTCCTCGGCCCTTCCGTGGACTCGTCAACCCCCGCCCATGGCATTCCAGTGGACTCGCCAACCCCGGCCCATGGCCTCCCCGTAGGCTCACTGACTCCCGAACTTGGCCATTCCGTGGACTCGCCAACCCCCGCCCTTGGCCTCCCCGTGATCCCGGCCCACTTCGACCCGTCGTCAGGCTCGACCTCGGGCGACCTGAACGTCCCGGACGACAGCACCACAGCCTCGGCCTCCCTGTCCGACCTCGGCGCCCACATCGTCGACCCGCCCCAGGACCAGCACCCCTCCGCGGAACTCGGCACGGCCCCCGGCGGCGACGTCACCTTCGACCCCCTCGGCCCCAGCCCCGACTCCCTCCCCGACGGCATGAACGGCTTCGGCGCCCTGCCCCTCCTCGGCCCGAGCGGCCTCGGCACCGCCCCCAGCGACCAAACACGCACGGCCGCCCGCCTCGGCACGGACGTCTTCGACACTCGCGCCTCGGCCGGCCGCATCAGCGGCTCCCTCGACGAGGGGCCCGGCGTTGCCCGCCGCTGACCCGCCCGCCCCACGCAGCTTGACCACCGCCGACCGACTCACTGCCGCCCGCGCGGCCCAGGACGCCGCCACCCGCGAACACCAGGAACAACGCGCCCTCCGTGACCGCCACGTCACCTCGGCCACGTCCGCCGCCACCGAGTCCCTCCACCGCGACGCCGCCACCCACGGCCGCTACCTCACCCGCGCCCAGGACCTCCAGCGCCGCCACCGCGAAGCCGGCGGCTGGCTCACCGAAAAGACCATGACCGACCGGACGCACACCATCGACCTCACCCCACCCGCCGACCCGCAGCCCGACGAGCCCACCCCGCCAACCCCGGGCCAACTCACCCGTCCCGGCCGCTTCGACGACCACGACTTCTCGAACAACACCTGGATGGTCGACTGACCCCATTCGGTCGCCGCGTGAAGGCGTGACGGGTCCCTTCAGACCTTCTCAGAGCAACGCGCCGCAGCCCGCCGCCTCCGCGAGACCCCGGCGCTCCTGGTTGGCGTGATGAATGTCCCCTTCACGCGGCCACAGGTTCGCGACCGGCCCCTTCGCGACGGGAGAGAGGCAGCGCGATCCAGCTTGGCCCGCACCGGCCCGCTCAACGACAGCCAACCCTCGACCCGGCGCCGGTCCACTCAATACCGCGGCAAGTGCGCGGCGGGTCCCTTCGCCCAGCGGCGGGGCGCCGAGCGGTCCCTTCGCGCGCGGCCAACATCGGCGACCCAGCCCAGGGGCAGCCCGGCAGAAGCGGTGAAGGTCCCCTTCACCCAACCCCGGTCACCGACCGTCAGGCAGCCGGCTCTTCCGTCAGCTCGATCGGCGCCCGCTTCACGTCCGCGTCCAGCAGCGGCAGGTACCGCTCCGTACCCGTCAGGTGTGTCAGGAAAAACGCCGTGAACAACGCCCGAGTCAGCTGCTGCGTACGCCGGTGCGGCTTGCCGTGGAGCAGGAGCTGGCTCCAGTGCCGCCCTTCGGTCACGCCGAGGTGCGAGGACTTCCCCAACGTGCGCAGCTGAACAGGCCCAGCCCACGCTGTGGCAATCGCTTCCGCATGGCCCACGGCCGGCGCGACCAGGTCATCCTCCGCCGCGAGGTGCAGGCCGGGGGCGGTGATGAGCTGGGCGGCGGCCGAGGCGGAGGGGAGGGTCTGGGCGGCGGTGATCGTCGCGACGGCGCGGATGCGCGGGCGCACCGAGTCGTCGGCCGCGGCGGCTTGGGCGGCGGCGAGGACGGCGGACCCGCCGCCGGTGGAGTGGCCGGCGAGGCCGAGTTTGGCAGGGTCGACGCTGATTCCGTCGGGGCCGAGGCGGACGGTGGTCACCACGTCGAGCGTCGTCAGCAGGTCGCTGGCCAGCAGGCGGTACGACGGCAGCGGCCCGCCCTGCGTCGCGGGCGCAGCGGCGACCACGCCCCAGCTCGCGAGGTGGTGCAGCAGGTGCCGGTACCGCGACGCGGGCTGCAGCCACCCGTGCCCGAACGCGATGGCCGGCAGCCCCAGCCCTTGGCGGGGCGTGAACACGACCCCCGGCAGCCCGACCAGGGCCAGGTTGCCGCGCAGGACCTCGTGGGGCCCCGGGTGTGACAGCTCCGCGAGCAGTTGCTTGGGCTTGCTGGCCATGCGCGTGACCTTACTGCCCGCGCCCGGCCCCGGCCCGCCCGCCGCTCCGGGCCAGGTCACGCGCGCTCGTAGTACGCGATGAGCACGCCCTTCGTGGTCGCGACGCTGCGAGTGAGCGTGAACTCGGTCAGCGGCGCCGGGCCCTCGAACAGCCGCGCGCCGACGCCGAGGGTGAGCGGGTGGATGACCAGCGTGTAGCGGTCGACCAGCCCGGCCGCGTGCAGGCTCCGCACGAGCGCCGCGCTGCCGACGATCGCCAGATCGTTCCCCGGCGCGGCCTTCAGTTCGGCGACGGTCTTCGTCGCGTCGCCGGGCAGGAGGATCGAGTTCTGCCACGCGCCGGCGCTGCCGAGGGTGGTCGAGGCCACGTACTTGGTGGCGGCGTCGAGGTGCGCGGTGAACGGGTTGCCGTCGTCGCGCCCCGCCCAGGCGCCGATGAAGTCCTCCCACGTCCGGCGCCCGAACAGCATGTCGCCGGGTTGGCTCATACCCCTGGCCATCTCGCGGCCGAGGACCTCGTCCTGGAACTTCGTGCCCCAGCCCCCGTGCGGGAACCCGCCGCGCGTGTCCTCGTCGGGCCGCCCGAGGCCCTGCACGACCCCGTCGAGGGTGACGTTCATGGTGACGCTGAGGGAACGCATGTTTTCTCCTCTCGTTTGCCCTCTACACGAGCGGGAATCGGCTGATTCGACATCCGCCGGGCGCGGAGTTGTCCACAACTCGCCCCGCCTGTGGACAACTCGGCTCGCGCGCCGGTTTCGTCGGTGGTGGCCAGTAGCACACCGAGACCCTCGCCGAGGCCCCGGCGCGACGTCTGAGCAATCCCCGCGCCAAGACAGCTGATCGCGAAAGCCGCCACGACGACCGCCGCCGGAGCACCTCAGTCCGAGCCGCTCGAAGGCCCCGCAACTCACCCGCCAGCCCACCCTTCACCCCCGCCTGTAGCCCCCACCTGAAGCCCCACAACTCACCCCCACCCCAGCCCCGAAAAGCCCCAGAACCCCACCGATCAGGGGTCCAAACCAACCCACCCCACTCTTCACCGTCACCACTCGATCTCCCCTGGTCAGGTGGGTTGAAAAGCCTCGGGAAGGTACCGGAGTAGGGGACTGGACATCCCTCGTTAGGCTTGTTCGCGTGTGTGGAATCGTGGGATATGTCGGACACCGGCCGGCGCTGGATGTGGTCCTCGGTGGCCTGCGGCGGATGGAGTACCGCGGCTACGACTCGGCCGGGGTGGCGGTGCTCGACGGCGCCGGCGCGCTGAGGGTCGAGCGCAAGGCAGGGCGGCTCGCCAACCTGGAGGCGCAGCTCGACACCGTGGGCAGGGACGGCTTCACCGGCACCGCCGGCATGGGCCACACCCGCTGGGCGACGCACGGCGCGCCCGTGGATCGGAACTCGCACCCGCACCAGGACGCCTCGAAAAAGGTCGCCGTGGTGCACAACGGCATCATCGAGAACTTCGCCGCCCTGCGTGCGGAGCTCGAGGCCGAGGGCGTCGAGATGGCGAGTGACACCGACACCGAAACCGCCGCGCACCTGGTGGCCCGGGCGTACAACAGCGGCGAAACAAAACAAAACTTCGCCGCCAGCGTCGCGGCCGTGTGCCGGCGGCTGGAGGGCGCGTTCACGCTGGTCGTGACGCACGCCGACCAGCCGGACACCATCGTGGCCGCGCGCCGATCCTCGCCGCTGGTGGTCGGGGTCGGGGAGGGCGAGCACTTCGTCGCGTCCGACGTCGCTGCGTTCATCGAGCACACGCGCGAGGCCGTGGAGCTGGGGCAGGACCAGCTGGTCGTCATCACCCGCGACGGCTACGAGGTCACCGACTTCCACGGCGACGCCGCGCAGGCCAAGCCGTTCACCGTCGACTGGGACCTCAGCGCCGCCGAGAAGGGCGGCCACGAGTACTTCATGCTCAAGGAGATCGAAGAGCAGCCCGAAGCCCTCGCCAACACGCTGCGCGGCCACTTCGAGGCCGGCCGGATCATCCTCGACGAGCAGCGCATCTCCGACCAGGACCTGCGTGACGTCGACAAGGTCTTCGTCGTCGCCTGTGGTTCCGCCTACCACTCGGGCCTGGTCGCCAAGTACGCCATCGAGCACTGGACGCGCCTGCCGGTCGAGGTCGAGCTCGCCAGCGAGTTCCGCTACCGCGACCCGGTGCTCGACCGCGACACGCTCGTCGTCGCGGTCTCGCAGTCCGGGGAGACGGCCGACACGCTGGAAGCCGTCCGCCACGCCCGCGAGCAGAAGGCCCGCGTGCTCGCCGTCTGCAACACCAACGGCGCCCAGATCCCCCGCGAGTCCGACGCCGTGCTCTACACGCACGCCGGCCCCGAGATCGGGGTCGCGTCGACGAAGGCGTTCCTCGCGCAGATCGCCGCCAACTACCTCGTGGGCCTGGCGCTCGCGCAGGCGCGCGGCACGAAGTACCCCGACGAGGTCGCCCGCGAGTTCGCCGAACTGGAGGCCATGCCGGCCGCCGTGCAGAAGGTGCTGTCCACTGTGGACCAGGTCCGGGACCTCGGTCGCCGGATCTCCGACTCCAAGGCGGTGCTGTTCCTCGGCCGCCACGTCGGGTTCCCGGTCGCCCTCGAAGGCGCGCTGAAGCTCAAGGAACTGGCCTACATGCACGCCGAGGGCTTCGCCGCCGGCGAGCTCAAGCACGGCCCGATCGCGCTGGTCGAGGAAGGCCTGCCGATCGTCGTGGTCATGCCCTCGCCCAAGGGCCGCGCGGTGCTGCACTCGAAGCTGGTGTCCAACATCAGCGAGATCCAGGCCCGCGGCGCCCGCACCATCGTGATCGCCGAGGAGGGCGACGAGGCGGTGCGGCCGTTCGCCGACGAGCTGATCGAGATCCCCGCCGTGCCGACGCTGCTGCAGCCGCTGGTGTCCACCGTGCCGCTGCAGGTGCTGGCCGCGGAGATCGCCCGCGCCCGCGGGTACGACGTCGACAAGCCGCGTAACCTGGCGAAGTCCGTGACCGTCGAGTAATGCGGAGGGCCCGCCGTGCAGGGAATCTGGACCACGGAACGGATTCGCGAGGCGGAGGGCAAGCTGTTCGCCGTCACGCCCGAAGGCGAGCTGATGCGCCGGGCGTCGTTCGGCCTGGCCACGCACCTCGCGGGGTTCCTGGCCGAACGCACCGGCGGCGTCGCCGGACGACGGGTCGTGCTGCTCGTCGGCTCCGGCGACAACGGCGGTGACGCCCTGTGGGCCGGCGCGTTCCTGCGTCGCCGCAGCGTGGCCGTCACGGCGGTGCTGCTGAAGCCGGAGAAGGCGCACGCCAAGGGATTGGCCGCGCTACGCAAAGCCGGCGGCCGCGTGGTGTCCGTCGAGGACAGTCCACAGTGGATCGACAAGGCCGACGTGGTCGTCGACGGCATCGTCGGCATCTCCGGTAAAGGCCCGCTGCGCCCCGACGCGGCCGAACTCGTCGACAAAATCCAAGCGCCCATCGTCGCCGTCGACCTCCCCAGCGGCGTCGACCCGGACACCGGCGCCGTCGACGGCCCCCACGTCACCGCCACCCTCACCGTCACCTTCGGCGCCCCCAAACCCGTCCACGCGCTCGCGCCCCAGCAGTGCGGCGACGTCGTGCTCGTCGACATCGGCCTGGGCCCCGAGCTCGGCGACCCCGACCTGCAGCGCCTCGAGCTCACCGACCTCGCCGACCTCTGGCCCATCCCCGGCGCGGGCGACGACAAGTACACCCAGGGCGTCGTCGGCATCGCCGCCGGCTCCGCGACGTACCCAGGCGCGGCCGTGCTCGCGTCGGGTTCCGCCGTGCGCGCCACCGCCGGCATGGTCCGCTACGCCGGCCCCGCGGCCGACGTAGTCCGGAGCCGCTGGCCCGAGATCGTCGCGACGGGCTCCGTCACCGACGCCGGCCGCGTGCAGGCCTGGGTCGTCGGCCCGGGCATCGGCACCGGCTCCGAAGGCCACGACGTGCTGCGCCACATCCTCGGCCAGGGCGTGCCCGTCTGCGCCGACGCCGACGCCACCACGATCATCGCCCGGCACCCCGACGTCCTCGACGCCCGCGACCCCGACACCCCGCTCGTGCTCACGCCCCACGCCGGCGAGTACGAACGCCTCATGGGCACCCGCCCCGGCGCCGACCGGGTCAAGGCCGCTCGCGACGCCGCCAGGAAGTACAACGCCGTCGTCCTCCTCAAGGGCCACTGCACCGTGATCGCCGCGCCGGACGGCCGCGTCGCCGTCAACACCCCGCGCGGCTCCTGGCTCGCGACGGCCGGCTCCGGCGACGTCCTCACCGGCCTCATCGGGTCGCTGCTCGCCGCCGGCCTCGACCCGTGGCTGGCGGCCGCCGCGGGCGCGCAGGTGCACTCGCTCGCCGGTGCCCTCGCCGCGGACGGCGTGCCGACCTCCGCGTCCGGTCTGGTCGACGCCATCCCGGGGGCTGTCAAGCTCGTTCGAGGTACTAGCGACGTAGAAGTTATCGAGTTACCCGTTAACTAAGGCGATAAAATCTGGTAAGAACGAGGTGTGAGCACTGGCGCCCCCGTTCAGGTGACCCTCAACCGGGTCGACGGTGAGGTGCGCCGTGCCTAGGACCCGACCGTCCGACGCGGCCGTCGAGCAGCGCCGGCAGGACATCCTCGACCACGTCATCGAGCACGGCGAGGCGCGCATCGACGACCTCACCACCCGCTTCGGCGTGAGCCTCATGACGATGCACCGCGATCTCGACGACCTGGCCGACCGCCGCCTCCTGCGCAAGCTGCGCGGCAAGGTCGAGGCCTACCCGGCGCTCACGATGGAGACCGCCAGCCGGTTCACGCTGCACTCCGCCGAGAAGGAAGCACTCGCCGAGGCGGCCGTCAAACACGTCGAACCCGGCCAGACCGTGTTCGTCGACGACTCCACCACGCTGTTTCCCCTGGTCGAGCGCCTCGCCGACATCGACGGCCTCACCGTGATCACCAACTCCCTGCGCGCCGCCAAGCTGCTGGGCGACGGCGTGAACGTCGTCGTCGCCGGAGGCCGCTACCACCCGGAATACGACTCCTGCTCTGGTCCCGACGTGCTGGCGCTGCTGGAGCGCACCCGCGCCGACATCGCGTTCGTGTCCGTGAGCGCCGTCGCCGTCGGCCGGCTTTTCCACCCGGTGCAGGACTACGCAGAGCTCAAGAAGGCCGTGCTGCGCGCCGCGAACCGCAACGTGCTCGTGCTCGACCACTCGAAGTTCGGCCGCACCGCGACCTTCGCTCACGGCGACGTCGGCGACTACGACCTCCTGATCACCAGTGAGATCACCCCGACCGAGGAGATCGAGGCCGCGCTCAACGCCGGCACGGCCGTGGAGACCGTCGAGCACGTCGAGGAGGGGCAGCCCTATGACAGCTGAGCTGGTGGCCGGGATCGATTCGTCGACCCAGTCGACGAAGGTCGTGGTCTGCGACGCGCGCACGGGCGCCGTCGTGCGCACCGGTCGCGCGCCGCACCCCGACGGCACCGAGGTCGACCCGGCGGCCTGGTGGCAGGCCTTCGGCGAGGCCACCGACGGTGTGCTCGACGGCGTGAAAGCCCTCGGCATCGGCGGGCAGCAGCACGGCATGGTCACCGTCGACGAGGCCGGCGAGGTGGTTCGCCCCGCTTTGCTCTGGAACGACACGCGCTCCGCGCAGGCCGCCCAGGACCTCATCGAGGAACTGGGCGGCGCCGGTGTCTGGGCCAAGTCCGTGGGCTCCGTGCCGGTCGCGAGCTTCACCGTCACCAAGCTGCGCTGGCTCGCCGAGCACGAGCCCGCCAACGCCGACCGCGTCGCGCGCGTGCTGCTGCCGCACGACTGGCTCACCTGGCGCCTGCTCGGCAAGCCCGAGCAGGCCGTGACCGACCGCGGCGACGCGTCCGGCACCGGCTACTTCTCGCCGACGGAGAACGCCTACCGTGTGGACGTCCTGGCCCACGCGTTCGGCGGCCGCACGCCCGAGCTGCCGACCGTGCTCGGCCCGGCCGATACCGCCGGTCACACCGAAAACGGCCTGCTCGTCTCAGCCGGCACCGGCGACAACATGGCCGCCGCGCTGGCGCTGGAGCTCGCGCCGGGCGACGCCGTGATCTCCCTGGGCACCAGCGGCACCGTCTTCGGGGTGACCGAGACGGGTTCGGCCGACGCGAGCGGCCTGGTCGCCGGGTTCGCCGACGCCACCGGCCGCTTCCTGCCGCTCACCGCCGCCCTCAACGCCGCCCGCGTGCTCACCGCGGGCGCGACCATGCTCGGCGTCGACCTCGCCGAGTTCGACCGCCTCGCGCTCGCCGCCGAAGCGGGCGCCGGCGGGCTCACGCTCCTGCCGTACCTCGACGGCGAGCGCACCCCGAACCTGCCGGATGCCACGGGCTCGCTCCACGGCCTGACCAGGGCGAACATGACGCCGGAGAACCTGGCCCGCGCCACCGTCGAGGGCATGCTGTGCGGGCTGGCCGCGGGCCTCGACGCCGTGCGCGCGCAGGGCATGGACGTCCGCCGCGTGCTGCTCATCGGCGGCGGCGCGCAGTCGGCGGCCGTGCGGGCCGTGGCGCCAATCGTGCTCGGCGTGCCCGTGGTGATCCCCGAGACGGGCGAGTACGTCGCCCTCGGTGCCGCGCGCCAGGCCGCCTGGGCGCTGGCCGGCACCGCCGAACCACCCGCGTGGGTGGCCGAAGGACCTGGAAACCGGCTCGTGCTGGACGAGCCGGCCGAGGCGCAACGCGCCGCGGGCAAGGAGATCCAGCGACGCCACCTCGAAGCGCGCGAAGCCGCGCACGGGGTTCCCGCGAAATTCGGAGAGGACTGACCGATGGCCACCATCACCTACGACAAGGCTTCCCGGCGCTACGCCGGCACCGAGCGGCCTGCCGTCGACGCACTCGAGCTGGAGATCGCCGACGGCGAGTTCCTCGTGCTGGTCGGCCCGTCGGGTTCGGGCAAGTCGACCGCGCTGCGCATGCTCGCGGGCCTGGAGGACGTCGACGAGGGCTCGATCTGGATCGGCGACCGCGACGTGACGCAGCTGCCGCCGCGTTCGCGCGACATCGCGATGGTGTTCCAGAACTACGCGCTGTACCCGCACATGACCGTCGCGCAGAACATGGGCTTCGCGCTGAAGATCGCGGGCCGTCCGGCGTCGGAGATCAAGCAGAAGGTGCTCGAGGCCGCGAAGCTGCTCGACATCGAGGATTACCTCGACCGCAAGCCGAAGGCCCTCTCCGGTGGCCAGCGCCAGCGCGTCGCCATGGGCCGCGCGATCGTGCGTGAGCCGCAGGTGTTCCTCATGGACGAGCCGCTGTCCAACCTGGACGCGAAGCTGCGTGTCTCTACGCGTACGCAGATCGCCGCGCTGCAGCGCCGCCTGGGCGTCACCACCGTGTACGTCACGCACGACCAGGTCGAGGCCATGACGATGGGCGACCGCGTGGCCGTGCTGTCCGACGGTCTGCTGCAGCAGTGCGACACCCCGCGCGCGCTCTACGACCACCCGGCCAACGTGTTCGTCGCCGGCTTCATCGGCTCGCCCGCCATGAACCTCGTCTCGGCGAAGCTCACGGCCGACGGCGCCGAGATCGGTGGCGCGAGCGTCCCCCTCACGCCCGCCGTTCGTTCGGCTGCCGACGGTGACACCGTGACGCTGGGCTTCCGCCCCGAGTCGCTCGAGGTCACCACCGACGCCGCGGGCGCGCTGCCCATCAAGGTCGACCTGGTGGAGGAGCTGGGCTCCGACGCGTACGTCTACGGAAAGCTCTCCGGCGCGCACCCCGAGATCACCGCCGAGGGCGCGTCGAAGAACGTCGTGGTCCGCGTCGACCCGCGCGCGACCCCGTCGATGGGCGACACGCTGCACCTGCGGATCCGGCCCGACGAGCTGCACGTGTTCTCGGGTACCAGCGGGCTCCGCCTGCCCTGACGCACAGCACTCTCGGACCCGCGTGGGAAACTGGCGGGCGTTACCGATCCGACCAGAAGTAGGCGGGTACGCAACTGGACGTTATCGTCTTCGGTAACCGTTCCCGCCGTGACTGAAGTCGGATTGGTAACTATCAGCACAGTATGACTGCCAGTTTCCCGCGGGCGGAGGTCGTGATCGACCTCGACGCCGTGCGCCACAACGTCGCTCTGCTGACCGGCCGCGCCGCCGGTTCGGCCGTGATGGCCGTGGTCAAGGCCGACGCGTACGGCCACGGCGCGGTCCCCGTCGCGCAGGCCGCGGTGGAGGCCGGCGCCACCTGGCTGGGCACCTGCTCGCTCGGTGAGGCGCTGGACCTGCGCCGGGCCGGGCTGTCGGTGCGGCTGTTCAGCTGGCTCGACGTGCCGGAGGTCGACTTCGGGCCCGGCATTCTCGCCGACATCGACCTGGGTGTGAGCTCGGTCGACGAACTTCAGCGCATTGCTTTGGCGGCGCGGCAGGTGGGTCGCCGCGCTCGGGTGCACCTCAAGATCGACACGGGCTTGTCGCGCAACGGTTGCCAGCCCGCCGACTGGCCCGAGCTGGTCGCGGCCGCCGCGGCTTCATCCGACGTGGACGTGGTCGCCGTCTGGTCGCACCTCGCGTGCGCCGATGAGCCGGGCCACCCGTCGATCGACATCCAGGCGAAGCGCTTCGCCGACGCGTACGACGCCGCGCGCGCGGCCGGTCTGGACCCGCTGCGGCACCTGGCGAACTCCGCGGCCGTGCTCACGCGGCCCGACCTGCACTTCGACCTCGTGCGGCCCGGTATCGCGATGTACGGGCTGAACCCCGTGCCGCAGCACGAAGACCTGCGGCCGGCGATGACGTTCCGCGCAGCCGTGGCGCTCACGAAACGCCTGCCCGCCGGCGAGTCCGTCTCCTATGGACACACGTGGACGGCCGAGCGCGACACCACCGTGGCGCTGGTGCCCGCCGGGTACGCGGACGGTGTGCCGCGGTCGCTGTCGGGCCGCATGGACGTGTGGCTGGGCGGGCGGCGCCGGGCGGTCGTCGGGCGCGTGTGCATGGACCAGCTCGTGGTCGACTGCGGTGACGACACCCCGGCTGTCGGCGAAGAAGTGGTGCTGTTCGCCGACGGTCGCTCAGGTGAGCCGACCGCGCGCGAATGGGCCGACAAGCTGGGCACGATCGACTACGAGATCGTCACGTCGATGTACCGCCCGCGCGTGCAGCGGCGGTACCTGGGGGAGAGGCCGTGAGCCCTTCGGCTCGGTTGTGGGCGATCGTCGGCGGTCTCGGCGCGGTGGCCACGGGTACGGCCGCCGCGGCCCTCGTCGCGGCGCAACAGCGCAGGCAGAGTGAGGACCAGTACGTGGACGAGCAGCTGGGCGAGCTGAAGCCCGACCGCACGTCCACGGTCGCGGCCGAGGACGGCACGCCGCTTTCGGTGGAGGAGATCGACCCCGAGGACGGCGGCGAGCCCGAGCTGACGCTGGTCGGCGTGCACGGGTTCGCGTTGTCACGCAAGTCTTGGCACTTCCAGCGCCGCGCGATCGCTTCGCTGCGGCTGCCGCGCGTGCGGCAGGTGTATTACGACCACCGCAGCCACGGCCTGTCCGGCGCGGCGACGGCCGAGACCAGCACCATCGAGCAGCTGGCGCACGACCTCGACAGCGTGCTGCGCGCGATGGTGCCCGAAGGGCCGATCGTCCTCGTGGGACATTCCATGGGCGGCATGGTGATCATGGAGCTGGCCGCGGAGAACCCTTCGCTGTTCGAGGATCGCGTGTGTGGCGTCGCGTTCATCGCGACGGCCGCGGGCGAGGTGGGCGCGCGCGGGCTGCCGCGTTCGCTGCTGTCGAAGTACAACCCGTTGACGCGCGGCGTCGGCAACCTCGCGGGCTGGCAGCCCGGCCTGGTGGAGTTCGTGCGGGCGGCCGGTGGGCAGCTGGAACGGCAAGCCGTGCGGCGCCTCGCGTTCGGCAGCCGCGACGTCTCGCCGCGGCTGGTGGACTTCATGATCGAGATGCTGGCCGTGACGCCCGTGCGGGGCCTGGTGAACTTCGTCGACACGCTCGGCAGCCACAACCGTTACGCCGCCCTGGCGGGCCTCAAGCACACCCAGGTCGTCGTGATCGGTGGTGACTCCGACCGGTTCACGCCGTTCTCGCATGCCGAGCGCATCGCGGCCGAGCTGCCCGAGGCGGAGCTCGTGCGCGTGCGCGGCGCGGGCCACATGGTGCAGCTCGAACAGCCCGACCTCGTCACGGGCCGGCTCATCGATCTTCTGCAGCGCTGTTCCGGAAGCGCCGCACCCGACCGGCGGAACTGGTGGTGGACACGGTGACGTTCCTTCTCGCGACCCCCGACGACACGATGGCGTTCGGCAGGTCCCTGGGCGCGTCCCTGCGCGCGGGCGACCTTGTGCTGCTCGCCGGCCCCCTGGGCGCCGGCAAGACCACGCTCACGCGCGGCATCGCCGACGGCCTCGGCGTCGGCGGCCGCGTGAGCTCCCCGACATTCGTCCTGGCCCGCGTCCACGCCGCGGGTTCCCTCGGCGTGCCCTTGATCCACGTCGACGCCTACCGCCTCGGCGGCGACCTCGCCCAGCTCGACGACCTGGACCTCGACACGGACCTGGAACGCTCCGCCGTCGTGGTGGAGTGGGGCGAGGGCTCGGCGGAACGGCTGTCGTCCGACTACCTGGTGGTGCGGATGTCCCGTCGGGACGACGACGTGCGCGAGGTTTCGCTTGAGCCACACGGATCTTGGGTGGCACGGATGTCGGCGTTGCCGTCGGCTTAGACCTGGCCCGGCCCCAGCCCCGGCCCCGCCGCCGCACGCCCGGCAAGGTGACAGGTCAGCGGTGGGTGCCTTCGCCGTTGGCAAGATGCCCAGCTCTGTGGCAACGCCGCGAACCGTGCGGCAAGGCCTCGCCTCGAATGGCAAGCCCCAGCGGTGATCGGCAAGTTTCGCCAGTGAATGGCATCCCGCCGCGTCCATCGCAAGCCGGCGCGAGCTGGCAACCAGCTCGCGCCCGTCGCGCGTCACCCGGTGATCGTCTGCCCGGACTCGGTTCCGGAAACGCACCCCACATACCAGCGGGCGACCTCGGCAGCGGACGTACCGACGGCGTCGGTGATACCCAACGCAGCCAGGGTTTCCGCCACCCAACCCGGGCTGACGACGTTGATCCGCAACCCCCTCGGCAACTCGGCGGCGGCGTTGCGCGCGAAGCCCTCCAGACCGGCGTTGACCAGCGCACCGAGAGAACCACCGGCCAACGGCGCGGCAAACGTTCCCCCGGTGAGCGTGATCGACCCGTTGTCCCGCAAGTGGTGCAGCGCGTGCCGGGCCAGCGCCACCTGTCCCAGCAGCTTGCCACGCAACCCCTGCTCGAACTCCTCGTCACCGGCAGAAGCCAAGTCCAGCAGCGGCCCACTCGCCGCACAACACACCACGGCGTCTACTTCCGGCACGGCGCGGAACAGGCCCTCGATCGACGAGGTGTCCTCCAGATCCACCCGCACCGGCCCCCGCCGCGACGCTCGTACGACCACGTGCCCGGCCGCCTCCAGCGCCGCGGCGACCGCGCTGCCGACGGTCCCGCTCGCCCCCACCACGATGATCTTCACGCCTTCATTCTCGCCGGGGGCGCAACACCGTTTCAGGCTTCCACGATCCCCCGCGCCAAGCCGAGTTCGACGAGGTCCTGAGGCCGTAACCGCAGCTGGTCGGCCGTGGCCGGAATCTCGGTCATCGGGCGTTTGAGGATCGCGGCGGCAGCCTCGGGCGAGGTGACAGAGAAGTAGGCGTCCGGCGCGATCCACGTGTTGTCCGGCGCGGCGAAGGCCAGCGCGCCGCCGGAGCCGCCCTCGCCGATGACCAGGGTGGTGATCGGGACGGCCGCGGTGGCGATCGCCTCGAACAGCGACGCGATGGCGGGGCCGGCGCCGCCCTCTTCGGCGTCGGCGTCGTTGGCGGCGCCCGGGGTGTCGACGAGCGTCAGCACGGGAATGCCGAGCCGCGAAGCCAGCCGGACGAGGCGGGCGGCCGTGCGGAAGCCCGCCGGACGAGTGGCGGTGCCGCATTGCGCGGCGAAGGCCACCGCACGGCCCTCGCGCAGGCCGAAGCCGCAGAGGACGCCGTCGTCGACCGCGCCGGTGCGGTCGCCGCGGAGGGTTTCGTGCCAGTCGAAGTACGCGTCCACGTACGAAGCCGCACGGGGGCGGCGCGAGGATCGGGCGGCGCGGACAGCGTCCCACCCCGTCGAGGGCAGCGGCACCGAACGCAACGCGCCCGGGGGAGGAGCCGCCGTGGAAGAACGGGAAGTCAGCAACACCAGCCACCGCTCCAGCACCGACGCCAGCGAAGACGGCGACACCAGCTGGTCGACCTGCCCCCACTCGTACTTCGCCTCGACCGTGTAAGCCTCCGAAGGCGACGTCGCCGGCCGCACGCGCGAGCCCGCGAACCCCACCTGCGCCAGCGGCAGCCCCAAGACCACGTCGGCGCTCGCACCCAGCGTCGCCCAGCCGCCGCCGGTCGTCGGGTCGCGCAGCACGGAGATCTGGGCGACGCCGTCCGCCCGCGCCGCCGCCGAAGCGCGCGCGATCCGCTGCAGCTGGGACAACGCGCGCATGCCGTGCTGCATTCGCGAGCCACCGGTCGCGATCAACGCCACCACTGGCAGACGACGCGACCGCGCGCAGGAAAACGCGGCCTCCACGCGGTCACCGGTCCGTCGCCCGATCGACCCGCCGAGGAACCCGAACTCCCACACCACCAGCACCGCGGGCGTCGCACCCACCAGCGCCTCGCCGACGACCACGGACTCCGTCTCGCCCGTCCGCGCCGCGGCCGCCGCGTAGGCCTCGCGGTAGCCGGGCCAGCCGAGAGGGTCGTCCACACTACTGTCCACATCGGACAGCTCGGTGAACCCCGTCGACACCTGCGCGATGACCTCACGGGCCGAGGGCCTCACCCCAGAGCTCGCTTAAGGATCTTGCCCATGTCGTTGCGCGGCAACGCGTCCAGGTAGCGCACGACCCGTGGCCGCTTGTGCGGCGCCAGCAGTTTCGCCACGTGATCAGCCAGCTCCGAAGCCGACGGCCGCTCACCCGCGGGCACCACCCACGCCACGATGCGCTCACCGAGATCGTCGTCCGGCTCACCTGTCACGGCCGCCTCGGCGACGCCCGGGTGCTCCAGCAGCGCGTTCTCGATCTCGCCGGCGCCGATCTTGTACCCACCGCTCTTGATCAGGTCGGTGGCCTTGCGCCCGACGATCTTCACGTACCCGTCGGCGTCGCGCGTCGCCATGTCGCCGGTGCGGAACCAGCCGTCCGCAAAAGCGGCAGCCGTCGCGTCCGGCCGGTTGAGATACTCGGTGAACAGGTTCGAGCCGCGCACCTGGATCTCGCCGACGGTCTCTGCCGGATCAAGACCGGTGATCGCTGTGCCTATTTCCCTGCCCGCCTCGTCGACCAGCCGCAGCTCCACGCCCGCCAGCGGCACGCCGACCGTGCCCGGCTTGCGCTCGCCGTCGGCGCGGACGCTGGTGTTCATCAGCGTCTCGGTCATCCCGTAGCGCTCCACGACCTGCTGCCCGGTCGCCGCCGTGATGCGCTGGTGGTCGTGCACGGGCAGCGCCGCCGACCCCGACACCAGCAGCCGCGCGCCGCGCAGGGCCGAGGCCAGCTCGGCGTCGTTCGCCACCGTCTCCGCGATCCGGTGGTACATCGTCGGGACGCCGAACATCATCGTCGCGCCGCTGGTCAGCTCACGGGCGACGCCCTCGGTCGAGAACCGCCCGAGGTGGCGCACCGAGCCGCCCCGGCGCAGCGGGCCGAGGATGCCGAGGATCAACCCGTGCACGTGGAACAGCGGCAGCCCGTGCACCAGCACGTCGTCGCTGGTCCATTCCCACGCGTCCTCCAGCGCGTCCAGTGTGGCCGAGATCGCGCGGCGGGGGAGCACCACGCCCTTGGGCGGGCCGGTGGTGCCGGAGGTGTAGACGATGAACGCGGGCGCCTCGGCGTCCGGCTCGTCAGCGGGCACGGACCCCGACCCGGTGAGCGGGATGTCGCGCCGCTCGAGCCCCGCCAACCCCTCAGGCAGCTCGCCGCCGGCCTCGGCCAGCACGAGCGCCGGCGTGCTGTCGGACAAGATGTGGGTCAGCTCGCGTTCACCGATTTTCGGGTTCAGCGGCACCACGGGCACCCCCGCGAGCAGCGCGGCGACCACGGCGACGCTGGTGTGCAGCGTCGGCGTCGCCCACACCGCGACCCGGCCGGTGGGCAGCTCGTTCGCCAGGGAACCGGCGACCGCGCCCAGCTCGGCGTAGGTGAGCGCCTGGTCACCGAAGCGCACCGCCTCCTTGCCAGAGCCGTCGGTGATCGCGGGGAACAGCGGATCGGGCACGGTGAGGACCTCCTGCGGCGCGGCGTCGGCGGGCGTCTCACCGGCACCGTACCGCGCCGTGACCTCGGCCACCTGCGACGCGATTCACACGGTTGCGGGGTTGCCCCTTCGGCCCGCCAGCCTGGCACTTCGAGACTGGACGTAAGCTGGGAAACCGTGCTGGTACTGGCGATCGACACCTCGACCCCGGCCGTGACCGCGGGCATCGTCGCCGTGGACGAGTCGGAACTGACCACCCGGGCCGACCGCGTCACGGTCGACCCGCGAGCCCACGGCGAGCTCATCACGCCCCACGCCCTCGCGGCGGCCGAGGCAGCGGGGGTGACCCTGCGCGACCTCGACGCGATCGTGTGCGGCGTCGGCCCCGGCCCGTTCACGGGCCTGCGCGCCGGCATGGCCACGGCCGCGGCGTACGGCCACGCGCTCGGCATCCCCGTCTACCCGGTCGGCAGCCTCGACGCGATCGCCGCCGAGGTGGTGCGCACGGACAAGCCGTTCCTCGTGCTCACCGACGCCCGCCGGCGCGAGGTGTACTGGGCCGAGTACGACGCGGCCGGCACGCGCGTGAGCGGTCCCCACGTGCAGCGGCCCGCCGAGGTCGAGACCACTTCGCGCGTCGCCGCGGGCGACGGTGCGCTGCAGTACGCCGACGCGATCGGCGTCGTGCCCATCGAGCCGCGGTTCCCGTCGCCGTCCGGGCTGGTCCGCGTCGCCCGCGAAGCCCTGCTCGCCGGCGTGACGCCCGAGCCGCTGACGCCGCTGTACCTGCGCCGCCCCGACGCTGTCGAGCCGACGGCCCGCAAGCGGGTGACCTCGCCGTGAAGCTCGACGGCCTGCGCCGCAGCGACCTGAAGCGCTGCGCGGAGATCGAGCAGGTGCTCTTCCCCGGCGACGACCCGTGGAGCGCCCGCGCGTTCCACTCCGAGCTCGACCAGGGCCACTTCTACTTGGCCGCGCGCACCGACGACGGCACCGAGCTGCTCGGCTACGGTGGCCTCGCCGTGGTCGGCCGCCGCGGCGAGTACGAGGCGGAGATCCACACCATCGGTGTGGTGCCCGAGGCGCAGGGCCAGGGCATCGGCAAGGCCCTGCTGCGCGCCCTGCTGGACCGCGCCGACGAGGCGTCGGCGCCCGTGTTCCTCGAGGTGCGCACCGACAACGACACGGCCGTCGGCCTCTACGAACGGCACGGTTTCGAGAAGCTCGGCATCCGGAAGCGCTATTACCAGCCCTCCGGCGCCGACGCGTTCACCATGGCCCGCCCGGCGCGGACCCCGGCACGAGATGAGGTGGCCGGCTGATGTCGCGCGTCATCATGGGTATCGAGAGCTCCTGCGACGAGACCGGCGTCGGCCTCGTCCGCCTGCACGACGACGGCGCGGTGGAACTGCTCGCCGACGAGGTCGCTTCCAGCGTCGAGCAGCACGCGCGCTTCGGCGGCGTGGTACCCGAGGTCGCCAGCCGAGCGCACCTCGAAGCGATGGTGCCCACGGCCGAGCGGGCGTTCGCGACGGCCGGGCTGAAGCTGTCCGATGTGGACGCCATCGCCGTGACTGCCGGACCCGGGCTCGCCGGTGCGTTGCTGGTCGGGGTGTCGGCGGCGAAGGCCTACGCGTCGGCGCTCGACGTGCCGCTCTACGGCGTGAACCACCTGGCCGGGCACATCGCCGTGGACACGCTGCAGCACGGTCCGTTGCCCACGCCGGTGCTCGCGCTGCTGGTGTCCGGCGGGCACACGCAGCTGCTGCGCGTGGACGACATCGCGTCGAAGATCACCGAGATCGGGTCCACTGTGGACGACGCCGCCGGCGAGGCCTACGACAAGGTCGCCCGCGTGCTGGACCTGCCTTATCCGGGTGGGCCGCCGATCGACAAGGCGGCTCGGCTCGGCAACGGCTCCGCCATCGCGTTCCCGCGCGGGATGACCGGTCCGCGCGACGCGAAGTTCGACTTCTCGTTCTCCGGCTTGAAAACCGCGGTGGCGCGGTGGGTGGAGAACGTCGAACGCGACGGTGGCGAGGTACCGGTGAACGACGTTGCGGCTTCGTTCCAGGAGGCCGTGGCGGACGTGTTGACCGCGAAGGCCGTGAAGGCGGCGAGGGAACAGGGGATCGGGACCATCGTGATCTCCGGCGGCGTCGCGGCGAACTCGCGGCTGTCGGAGCTGGCGGCCGAACGCTGCGCCGCGGCGGGCATCGAGCTGCGCGTGCCGCGGCCCCGGTTGTGCACGGACAACGGCGCGATGATCGCGGCGCTGGGCGCCCACGTCGTCGCAGCCGGGCGCCCGACGGCGCCGTGGGAGTTCTCGGCCAACCCCGGGCTTTCGGTGGAGATCGTGTCACTTTAGTAATCCGGCCAAAAGCAGGCCGACCCCCACGCGGCAGGTAACTGTTGCTGCGAAGCCATTCGGCCGTGACTGTGGTCGGATTACCAACGATCGGCACAGTAGGAGCGGGGCCGCTCCAGCGCGGTCTTGACGCCCAGCAGGCGCTCGATCGCGATCGTGGCTTTTTCGGCGGCATGGCCGTCGCCGTAGGGGTTCGACGTCTGCGCGGGGCACAGGTGCCCGGCCAGCAGCCGGGTCGCGGTGCCGGTGATCTTCTCGGGATCCGTGCCCACCAGCCACGCGCACCCGGCGTCGACGGCCTCGGCGCGTTCGGTGACCTCGCGCAGCACCAGCACGGGCGTCCCGAACGTCGGCGCCTCCTCCTGGATGCCGCCTGAATCCGTGAGCACGAGCGACGCCAGCCGCAGCGCGCGCACGAGGTCGGGGTACTCGAGCGGCTCGGTGATCGTCACGCGCTCGACGCCGCCGAGCGTCGCGGTGACCTGCGCCCGCACCGCCGGATTGGGGTGGACGGGGAACAACACCTGCACGTCCGGATGGGTTTCGACGATCCGCCGCACGGCGCTCAGCGTCTGGTTCAGCGGCTCACCCCAGGACTCCCGGCGATGCGACGTCACCAGCACCAGCCGTTCCCCGGCCTCCGCGATCTCCATCTCCAGCAACGCCAGCGCCGGATCGTGCGCGGGCAGGTCGCGCGCCGTGATCGCCAGCACCGCGTCGACGACCGTGTTCCCGGTCAGCACGATCTTCTCCTCGGCGACGCCCTCCACGCGCAACGCCTTCGCCGCGGCCTCGGTCGGCGCCAGGTGCAACGCCGCGATGCGCGCCACCATCTGCCGCGTGCCTTCTTCGGGGAACGGCGCGGCGAGATCGTTCGTCCGCAGCCCGGCCTCCAGGTGCACCACCGGGATCCCCAGCCAGAACGCCGCGAGCGCCCCCGCCAGCCCCGTCGTCGTGTCCCCCTGGACGACCACCGCCGCCGGCATGAGGCTCCGCAACTGCGCGTCCAACGCCGGCAGCAGCCCGCTCACCAGCTCCGCCTGCGTCCCGCTCACCCGCACCGGCACGTCCAGCCACGCGTCCACGCCCAGCCCGAACGGCACCAGCGCCTGCTCCACCATCCCCTGGTGCTGGCCGCTGTGCACCAACACGGGCCGCACCCCGTCGCGCCCCTCGAGCGCCACAACCAGCGGCGCCAGCTTCACCGCCTCCGGCCGCGTGCCGGCCAGCAACATCACGTCCACGTGTTCCACACTTTCGAGTGTCCCGGAAACCCCGGCCCACCGACGTTCGAGCGAACCGCCGGGTCTTTCACCGCGCGACACGTGCGAGGTGCCGGCTGACGGGGTCTTGTGCTGTTCGGTTGTGTGTCCTGCTTCCGCGCGCCCGGAGGCTCCGCGGTTCGTGCCGTTGCCTGGCGACCGGCGCGTGCCGGTCGCCTGCGCCGGTGCTCCGCGCGCGGCGCCGGTTCTGCACGCAGCCGGCGGTGGCGCCGCGGTTGCTGTCGCTTGTCGCCGGTCGCCCTCTCCTTGTTGTTCGGTCTGTGGAGTGGCGCCGGGCTGCCCGCGGGAGGCGAGCAGCCCGGCGCACGTGTCGCGCAACCGTGGGCCACCGGCTGGATCCGGTGGCCCACGGTGCTGCTAACCGCGGGCGAGCCGCCGGTTGCGGCGGTAGGCGGCGATCACCGCGACGATCCCGAGGACCACGAGGAGCGCGCCGACCGTGATCCACCAGCCGACGTCGGCGCCGGTGGCGGCGAGGGTGCCCACGCCGCCACCGGCGACGCCGACGCCCGCACCTGGCATCTTGTACATCAGTCGATCACCCCGGACCGGTCAGGCGACCGAGCGGCGACGGGTGAACCGCAGGCCGACCGGCACGGCGATGGCCGCGAGCACGCCGAGGCCCGCCCACAGGCCGGCGCCCGACGCGAGCGGCATCGGCGGAGCGGCCGGGCCGCAGGTCGCCGACGACACGATGACGTCGCCGCTGCCGAGGGCGCCGACGACGCCGCCCAGCAGCTTCAGGTGCAGCGCGTTGACGGTGAGGCTGCCGTCCTTGTTCTTGATCTGCTCGTTGAGGATCAGTGTCGCCACGTTGACCGGACCGAGGCCGACCTTGATCTGCGTGTTCGGCGCCGGGTTCGAGTCGATGTCGCCGACGCTGCCCAGATCGGCTCCGACCAGCGTGGAGCTGCCCTTGACGCCTTCCTGGGTCGCGGTGCAGACGGCCTCCACGGCCTTGATCCCGACGTTGCCCAGTGCCGCCTTCAGCAGCGGCAGCCCGACGTCGGCGGTGCTCGCCTTCGCCGTGACCGCGCCCGAGTTGTCGTCGCGGACGGCCGAGGTGTTGATGACCCCGGCGGTGAGGATCCCGGCGGCGTTGGCACTGACCGTGCTGTTGCTCGTCGGTCCGTCGGTGTTCGCCGCCGCCAGCGGGCCGAGCTTGACCGCGGACGCGCCGAGCAGCTTCACGTCGACGTTCACGCCGTAGGCGGAGCCGTCACCGGGCGCCGCCGAGGCCGGAACTGCTCCGGCGAGGGCGATGCTCGCCACCACAGCGGCGAGCATCCCGCCTCGTCGCAAGAGGTGTTTCTTCACTGGTCCTCCGATTTTTGTCAGGGCGAGCCGGTGCACGGACGAATCCCGCTGAACAAGAGTCGGCACGCTGACCGAATATCGGTGGCGTTGCCGGAAATGGCACACAATTCCGGGGAGACCACCGTATCGGGTGGTTTCACCGGACCGTTCCCCACGTCGGTGCGGGCATCACCTGAACGGCCTAGCAAGGTTCTCGCCATTCGTGCCGAAAGGCGCTGGGAGATCCCTGAGAAGGGAGATACCTGTCGAAAGTTCCGGCACCTGTGTCCTACGCTGGCGCCGGGGTCCGCCGTTCTTCCGAACGTTTCCGGCTGAGAGGGTCGTCGTGGCAGTAGCGAACACACCTGTGTCCCCCGTCTCCCGGTTTCCGCTGCGTATGGCGGTTCTCGGGGTGGTCGCGGTCGGCGTGGTCCTGGTGCTCGTGGAGCGGTCGTACCGCGAGTTGGAAGTGCAGCTCGCGGGGGCGATACTGAGGGTCATCACCTCATCGGGTGTTTATGTGGCCGGTAGCCGCGAATCTGTGTACTTCGGGTTGACCGGCGCTACTCCGTTCGGGTTGAGAATGACCCCGGAATGCTCTTCTGTATTCCTCTTGCTGCCACTTCTGCTCGTGACCGCGGTGCTCCTCTACTTCCGTCCGCAGAATGCGCGCCGACTGTTTCTCTCGCTGGTAATTGCCGCGATCGCCGTCATTCTCGTGAATCAGTTGCGCATTCTCACCATCGTCGGTCTGGTCCACGCACTGGGCACCGACGAGGGCTACTACTGGGGCCACACGCTGCTCGGCTCGATGGTCAGCGTCCTCGGCGGCGCGGTGTCGCTCGTGCTGTTCGTCTGGCTCGCGACCCGCAAGACGAAGGCGGAGAAGAACCAGGGCACGGCCGCGTGAACGACACCGGCTTCAAGGTCCTGCTCTCGATCACTCAGGCGTTCGCGCTGACGATGAGCGTCGCGTTCATCGTCTACGTCGCGATGATCGTGGTGCCCTACCTGCGCCGCAAACCCGCCCCGGTGGGCGACCCCGGCGCGTTCGCCTGGCACTTCTTCGTGCCGTGCCGCGACGAGGAAGCCGTGATCCGCGAGACCGTGCGCTACCTGCGCACCACCTTCCGCCGTGCGCACGTGTGGGTGGTCGACGACGACTCCGACGACCGCACCGCCCGCGTCGTCCGCTCGGTCTGGCGGCGCAACGGCGGCTACGACCCCAATCTGCACCTGGTGGCGCGCAAGCGTCCCGAGGCCCGCACGGGCAAGGGCGACGCCCTCAACGCCGCTTACCAGGCCCTCAACGAATGGCTCGAGCCCGACACCGACCGAGACCGCGTGGTCGTGGTGGTCGTCGACGCCGACGGCCGCCCCGCCGCCAACTGCCTCGAAGTCTGCGTCGCCGAACACCTCTTCGGCGACGAGAAGATCGGCGCCGTGCAGCTCGACGTGCGCATGAGCAACGTCCGCACCCGCCCGCCGGGGCGCACCTGGTTCGCGCGCGCGTTCGGGCTCAAGCTGGCGCAGTTGCAGGACCTGGAGTTCCGCACGGCGATCGCCGCGATCCAAACGTCCCGCGGCTTCACCGGCACGATCTCCATGGGCGGCAACGGCCAGTTCACCCGCCTCGCCGCCCTCGACTCCATCGGCGGCGACGAGCACCAGCCCTGGCGCGGCTCTCTGCTGGAGGACTTCGAGCTCGGCGTCCACCTGCTCACGGCAGGCTGGCGCACGGGCTTCACCCCAGATTCCCATGTGGCGCAGGAAGGCCTGTACAGCCTGCGGCGTTTCCTCGTGCAGCGAACGCGCTGGGGCCAGGGCACGATGCAGTGCTCGCGGTACCTGCGCCGCATCTGGGACTCGCCGCACGTGTCCACTTTGGGCGCCGCGGAGATGATGTACTACCTGGCGCAGCCGTGGATGCAGCTGCTCGGCTCGCTGCTCTACCCGGTGCCGTTCATCCTCCTGCTGGCCACCACGGCCGGCGACCCGTCGCAGGTCTGGACCTGGTTCACCGGCGGCGCCTGGATCCTCTTCGCCATCTACGGCTCGTTCGGCCTGCTGCCGTTCGTGGTGTGGGGCCCGATCTACCAGATGAAATGCTTGGGCAGCAAGAACATCTTCCGCGGCCTCGGCATGGGCCTGCTGTACGCGGCCTACATCTACACCTTCTACATCACGTCCTGGCGCGCCGTGATCCGCCTCGTGCGCGGCCGCAACGGCTGGTCCAAGACGCGGCGCAACACCGAGATCACCAGCGGCGTGAAGGTGGCGCTGGACAGCTGAGACACGAGAAGGGCCCCTCCGCGGAGGGGCCCTTCTTCGTTGTGAAGACTCAGAAAGCTGGCTTCAGCACCACGTCGTCGAGGTTCACGTACTCGACGCGGTGTCCGAATTGGACTTCCACGTACTTCATCTTGCCGCGCACCACCACGTGGTCCGACACGTCGAACGTCGTCGCCGAGTAGTACTCCGACGGAACGACGCCGCCGACGGAGTACCTCTGGCCCGCCGCGAACGTGTAAGGCATGGGCGCCAGCGCCTGCACGGCGACGTTCGCCGGGTAGGCCGACGCCTCCGGGAACGCCCGTCCGTAGACGGGGATCGTCGCCTTGCCGGGCTTCGGCGTGGCGACGAGACCGCTCGCCGGGACCACGGTATTGCTGGGCAGCCAGCCCTTCTGGCCCAGGTACCAGATCGCGGTCCAGCCGCCCTGGCGTCCGGCCACGGCGTACTGCTGGCCGGTGGCCACACGGCTGCCGACGTCGGAAACATCCATAGTGGACGGTCCGGTTCCGTGCAGCCCGGTGTCGGACAGCAGGGGAGACGCGGCGTCCGGCGCGGTGTGCAGCGCCACTGCCTCCGAGCCGCGCGCGGCGCACGGGGTGCCGGAGCCGATCTTGTCGCAGCCGGTGAACACGGGCTGGTTGGCGGCGAACTTCGGCGCGATCGTCACCATCGACGAGCCGGCCCGGGCGGTGGCCTTGATCGGCGCGCCCAGCAGGTCGAAGTAGTGCGACCAGTCCCAGTAGGGGCCCGGGTCCCAGTGCATGCCGGCGATCGTGGCGGGCGTGGTGCCCGGCACGTTGTCGTGGCCGATGATGTGCGCGCGGTCGAGCGGCACGCCGTAGCGCTTCGCCAGGTAGCCGACGAGCTTCGCCGACGACCGGTACATCGCTTCGGTGTACCAGGTGCCCTGCGCGGCGAAGCCCTCGTGCTCGACACCGATGGACTTCGCGTTGACGTACCAGTTGCCCGCGTGCCAGCCGACGTCCTTGGTCGGCACGTGCTGCGCGATCAGGCCGTCCTGCGAGCGCACGGTGTAGTGCCACGCGAGGTAGGTCGGGTCCTGCGCCAGCGTGAGGGCGTCGTCCCAGTAGCCCTCGGTGTCGTGGATGACGATCGTGTCGATCTTCTGGCTCTGCGGCCGGTTCGCGATGTCGTGGTTTCCGTAGTCGCCGCCGGGCAGCTCCTGGTACGGCGCCGGCACGGACTCGCAGGCCACGGACTTCGGGCACTCGGTGGCGGGCGGGGCGTCTGTCCTGAGGCCCAGCCGCTCGGCCTGCGCCTTGTCGGGTGTGACGCCGGGGGTCGCGGCGAGCGTGACGGCCTGGCCGTCGTCCGTCGTGCGCGTCTCGCCGGTGGCGATGGTGCCGTAGACCTCGTCGGCGAAGGTCTGGGCCGCCGTCACGTCCTCGGAGCCGCTGTACGCGGCGACGGCGCCGTACCAGTCCTTCGCGTTTTCGCTGCGTACGCCGAGCTTGCGCTGGTACTCGGCCAGCAGGGCCGCGCCGCCGCGGATGTTCTGCTTCGGGTCGGTGCGCAGCGTCGCCGCGTCCGTGTGCAGCAGGGCCGCGGCCTGGCCCACGGTCTGCAGGCCGGGCGGGACGGCCGCGGGCTGCTGCGTGGGCTTGGGGTGCAGCGCCGGCCGGGCGTCGTCGCCGCGCGGGTCTTCGCCGTTCTGGTCGAACTCACTGGTCACGACGCCGGCCGTGCGCAGGTCCGTGAGGTGCATCGGCCCGTAGCCGGCGGCGGTGCTGGGCGTACCGGCGTTGTAATCCCAGCGGGACTCCAGGTAGGAGACGCCGAGCAGCACGTCCAGCGGGACGCCGAACTCGCTTGCCGCGCTTGCGAAGTCCTGCTGTCGCTGTTGGTTCGCTGGTTGGGCTTGGGCGGGAGCCGACGTCGCCAACGCGACCGCCAGCAACCCCGCCCCGCCCGCGACGGCCAGCCGCCGCGTAACGGAGTGGAACATCGGTGGGACCCCCAGGTGTCGGTGCTTTTCCGGCGAAACTTAACCAGAAACGTCGGCGCCTGGTAAGCCTCCGCGACGGCGGTTTCGCCCAGCGGTCGTCAGCGGCCGATCACGAGCAGGAGGGAGCCGTCGAACGCGGGTTGCTCCTTGAGCGCGTCATACTTCGCGGCCCAGGTCCCGTCGGCGAGATCGCTGGTCAGCTTGCGGGTGAAGCGCTCCTCGGCCGCGGCGTCGACAAAGCTCCACGCCGAACACGCCTGCCGCGCCGCCGGCTTCAGCAGCATCTCCGGCCGCGCGTAGTACGCCTCGTTGAACCCGTCGACGCAGTCGCGCGGCACCGGCACGGGCACGACCTCGGTGTCGCCCAGGTACTTCGCGATCTCGCTGATCGCCGGGTACCGGCGCGCCTCTGTGTCGAGCACTTCGGGGGCGTACTCGTACAACCAGAAGTCCCGAACTCGGTCGGGATCGCACGTCAGGATCGCGACGGGACCCTTCGTGACGCGCCGGACCTCGCCCAGCCCCTTCGCGAGATCCGGCCACTGGTGCACGGTGAACGTCGCCATTGCCGCGTCGAAGCTGTTGTCCCCGAACGGAAGATCCTCCGCCGTCGCATCCACCGCGGGCCTGTCCGCGCGCCGCAGCGCCCGCATCGACGCGGACGGCTCCACGGCCGTCACTCGGCGGTCGGCCGGCTCGTACGACCCCGCGCCGGCTCCGACGTTCAGCACGGTCTTCGCGTCCCCGAGCGACGCCAAGACCGTGGCGGCGATGCGGGGGTCGGGGTTGCGGAACCCGGTGTAGACCTTGCCGATCTCGCCGTAGTCCGCGTCGCCTGCGCTGTCGTCGGCCAGTCTGCTGCTCACGGGAGCGAGCCTAGCGATCTTCGGCCGTGGTCAGGCGGTACTCGTCCAGCAGCGAACGTTCTCGGACGAGCGCCCGCACACGCCGGCCTGGGCGCCGGAGCCGACGACTACGGCCGCCGGCGACGCCGTTCCCGCGGCCTCGGCGACGGCCCGCCGCCAGAGCGACATGGTCACCGTTGGGGCGCACGAAGAACAGCCGCAAGACTCTCCATTGTGGATGGAAGAGCCCAGTAGTAGACCCACGTCCCCCGTCGCTCGCAGTCGATCAAACCGGCCTGGCGCAACAGTTTCAGGTGGTGCGAGATCGTCGGCTGCGCCAGGTCGAACGCGGGCGTCAGCTCGCACACGCACATCTCGCCGCCCTCGCGGGAGGCGATCATCGACAGCAGCCGCAGTCGCACCGGGTCGCCCAGTGCCTTGAACACGCGGGCGAGTTCGGCGGCTTCGGCCTCGGCCAGCGGCGCGGAGGTCAGTCCCGCGCAGCACGCCTCGCCCTGATCGAGCACCGGCAGCTCTTGCATCGACATGCTTCTATATTGACGTTTGCCGATCCAAGGCGCAAGGTTGTTTCCACAAACGTCGATACAAGCTGATCCAGCGAGGAGAAGCACGATGACCGACCTGCGTGAAACCGTGCGCCGGCGCTACGCCGCGGCCGCTCTCGAAGTCACCTCGGGCGGGGCCGCCTGTTGCGGCCCGGCACCGGTCGAGGTGGACTTCGGCTCCACCCTCTACGCCGCCGACGAACGCGCCGAGCTGCCCGCCGAAGCCGTCGCCGCCTCCCTGGGCTGCGGCAACCCGACCGCCGTGGCCGAGCTCCGACCCGGCGACCACGTCCTCGACCTCGGCTCCGGCGGCGGCATCGACGTCCTGCTGTCCGCCCGCCGCGTCGGCCCCACCGGCAAGGCCTACGGCCTGGACCTGACCGACGAGATGCTCACCCTCGCCACCGCCAACGCCGCCAAAGCCGGCGCCACGAACGTCGAGTTCCTGCGCGGCGCGATCGAGTCCATCCCGCTGCCCGCGAACACCATCGACGTCGTCATCTCCAACTGCGTGATCAATCTGTCCACCGACAAACCCGCCGTCTTCGCGGAAACCTTCCGCGTCCTCACGCCCGGCGGCCGCCTCGCCCTCACCGACGTCGTCGCCGACGACACCCTCAGCCCGGCCCAGCGCGCCGAACGCGGCGACTACGTCGGCTGCATCGCGGGCGCGCTGTCCTTCGCGGAGTACCGCGCCGGCCTGGAGGCCGCGGGCTTCACGGACATCCGGCTCACCCCGACCCACCCCGTCGCCGACGGCATGCACTCCGCGATCGTCCGCGCCACCAAACCCGCCTGACCGAGCGGATCCTGGCACTCTCGCGAGGGTGAACCTGACCGTCGTCGGCCAGGCCGTGGGCCTGTTCACCGTGACCAACGTCGACGACCTCCTCGTGCTGGCCCTGTTCTTCGCCCGCGGCGCGGGCCTTCCCGGCGCGACCCGAGCCGTCGCGATCGGCCAGTACCTCGGGTTCCTGGCGATCCTCGCCGTCGCCGTGGCGGCCGCGTTCGGGGTGACGTTCCTGCCGGCCGGCTTCGTCCCGTACCTCGGCCTGCTGCCGATCGCGCTGGGGATCCGCGCCGCCGTCCAGGCCTGGCGCCACCGCGGCGACGACGGGGAAACCACCCGGCCCGGCCGGCCGCGGACCCTCGAAGTAGCCGCCGTCACGTTCGCCAACGGCGGCGACAACATCGGCGTCTACGTCCCCGTCTTCGCCACCGCCGGACCGGGCGGCACGAGCGTCTACGCGGTCGTGTTCCTCGTGCTGGTCGCCGCCTGGCTCGCCGCCGGCCGCCACCTCGCCACGCGCCCCGCCGTCGCACGGGTGCTCGCGCGCTGGGGCCACGTCGTCCTGCCCGCCGTGCTGATCGGCATCGGCCTGCTCATCCTGATCGACGGCGCCTGATGACGGGGTTCGAAACGATCGCGGAACAAAACCCCCGGTCAGCCCGCTTCGCCGAGGATTCCCCCACGTCAGATGGACCCTCCTTGCAATGCTGGCACTCCCGTGGCTAGAGTGCTAATCGAACGGCCCGAACACGCCCGGCACCCGCGACGGCGGGGGTGGTAGGAGCCGTAAGTCATCCTGCCGACGCTTTCGACGACCGTGGAGGTCAACCCGGTGAGCGTGAACATCAAGCCGCTCGAGGACAAGATCGTTGTCCAGACGAGCGAGGCCGAGGAGACGACCGCTTCCGGCCTCGTCATCCCCGACACCGCCAAGGAAAAGCCCCAGGAGGGCAAGGTTCTGGCCGTGGGCCCGGGCCGGATCGACGACAAGGGCAACCGCGTGCCGCTCGACGTGGCCGTGGGCGACGTCGTGATCTACTCCAAGTACGGCGGCACCGAGGTCAAGTACAACGGCGAGGACTACCTGATCCTCTCCGCCCGCGACGTGCTGGCCGTCATCAACTGACGTCCGCTCGAAGCGCATGACGCCCCGGGCCCCGCACAAGCCGGGGGACGGGGCGTTCTTGCGTTCAAAAACCCCTGAAAGGTAAGCGGAACACGCTATGCCCAAGCAGATCAGTTTCGACGAGGACGCTCGTCGCGCGCTCGAGCGCGGGGTGAACAAGCTCGCCGACGCCGTCAAGGTGACCCTCGGCCCGCGTGGTCGCCACGTCGTTCTGGACAAGAAGTTCGGCGGCCCGACCATCACCCTCGACGGCGTGACCGTCGCCCGTGAGATCGAGCTCGACGACCCGTTCGAGAACCTCGGCGCGCAGCTGGCCAAGAACGTGGCCACGAAGACCAACGACGTCGCCGGTGACGGCACGACCACCGCCACGGTGCTCGCCCAGTCGCTGGTCAAGCACGGCCTTCGCAACGTTGCCGCCGGCGCCAACCCGACCGCGGTCGGCAAGGGCATCGAGGCCGCGGCCGAGAAGGTCATCGAGGTCCTCAAGTCCAAGGCCACCCCGGTCAAGGGCCGCGAGAACATCGCGCAGGTCGGCACCGTCACCTCCCGCGACGCCACGATCGGCCAGCTGCTCGGCGAGGCCGTCGAGCGCGTGGGCGAGGACGGCGTGATCACCATCGAGGAGTCGTCGACCCTGGCGACCGAGCTCGTGATCACCGAGGGCGTGCAGTTCGACAAGGGCTTCCTGTCGGCGCACTTCGCGACCAACCCCGAGGACCAGAAGGCGATCCTCGAGGACGCCTACATCCTGCTGTCCCGCGAGAAGATCTCGGCGCTGGCCGACCTGCTCCCGGTGTTGGAGAAGGTCGTCGAGGCCAAGAAGCCGCTGCTGATCATCGCCGAGGACGTCGACGGCGAGGCGCTGTCCACCCTCGTGGTGAACTCGCTGCGCAAGACGATCATCGCCGTCGCGGTCAAGGCGCCGTTCTTCGGCGACCGCCGCAAGGCGTTCCTGGACGACCTCGCGTTCATCACCGGCGGCGAGGTCGTGTCCGCCGAGATCGGCGTGAAGCTGTCCGAGATCGACCTCAGCTCGCTGGGTCGCGCGCGCCGGATCGTCGTCACCAAGGACGACACCACGATCGTCGACGGCGCGGGCTCCAAGGACGCCATCGCCGGCCGGATCGCGCAGATCCGCAACGAGATCGAGACCACCGACTCCGACTGGGACCGCGAGAAGCTCCAGGAGCGGCTCGCGAAGCTCGGCGGCGGCGTGGCCGTGATCAAGGTCGGCGCGGCCACCGAGACCGAGCTCAACGAGCGCAAGCACCGCATCGAGGACGCCGTTGCGTCCACGAAGGCGGCTGTCGAAGAGGGCATCCTCCCCGGCGGTGGCTCGGCTCTGGTCCACGCGGTCAAGGAGCTCGAGGGCGACCTCGGCCTGACCGGTGACGAGGCCACGGGCGTCCGCATCGTCCGCGACGCGCTCACCGCCCCGCTGTTCTGGATCGCGACCAACGCGGGCCACGAGGGCGCGGTCATCGTGAACAAGGTCCAGGAGCAGAGCTGGGGCGAGGGCTTCAACGCCGCCACCGGCGAGCTCACCGACCTGATCGCGGCGGGCATCGTCGACCCGGTCAAGGTGACCCGCTCCGCGGTCGCCAACGCCGCGTCCATCGCCCGGCTCGTGCTCACCACGGAAAGCGCCGTGGTCGAGAAGCCGGTCGACGAGGAACCCGACGCCGGCCACGGCCACGGTCACTCGCACTAGTTCCACCAGCACGTCGAACCGGGGCGGTACTCCCTTTCGAGGGGGTGCCGCCCCGGTTCTTTTGGTCCCGGGGGAGCCGCTGCTCGCGGGACCTCGACGGCGACCGCGTGACCTACGAGGTCCACACGAGCGTCGCGCTCTACCCGGATCGCTTGGTGCACCTGGGTTTCCCTCCCGGGGCACCGACTGGTTCGGCCGCCGTCTTTCCGCCACCGGTGCGTCCGGCGCACGAACGCCGCGGCCTGACCGATCGCGTGCGGAAGATCTTGGCCGCCGGTTTTCCCGGTGCCGTCGAGTAGTCTCAGTGTGACTACTGGAGGCGCCGATGACTTCGGGAACGCGAGAGCTTTCCGCCACGGCGTACGTGGTGCTCTGCATGGTCGCCCAGCTCGGCGTGACCACGCCGTACGCGGTGAAGCAGGCGTTGCGCCGCTCGATCGGGCGGTACTGGCCCATCCCGCACGCGCAGCTGTACGCGATTTCCGGCCAGCTGCAGGAGCAAGGGCTGCTCGAAGGTGATCAGGAGACGTCCGGCCGCCGTCGCAAGACCTACTGCGTCACCGAAGCCGGCCACCGGGCGCTGCGGGAGTGGCTGAGCCGCCCCGATGCCGAGCCGGCCGAGATCCGCGGCGTGGCCTGGCTCAAGCTCGCGTTCAGCGACCTCGCCGACCCCGAGAGCCTTTCGCGGCTCGCGGCCGAACAGGTCGAGCAGCACCGCGGCCGCATCGCCCGGCACGGCACCGCCGCCGCGTCCGACCACGCCACGCAGCTGGCCCTCGAGCTGGATCGCGCCGCCCTCCGGTTCTGGACCGGACTGGCGGCGCGGCCCCGGTGAGCGCCGGCCGGAACCGGCGCCCCGCGGCTCAGGCGGTGAACCCGCCGTCGACCGTGATCGCCGTGCCCGTCACGTAGCGGCCGTCCGGGCCCGCCAGATGGGCCACGGTCGCGGCGACGTCCGCCGCGTCCGCGTAGTGGCCGAGCGCGATGTGCGGCACCTGTGCCGCAGCGCTGGGACCGTCGACCGGGTTCATGTCGGTGTTCGTCGAGCCCGGGTGGACCACGGTGGCGGTGATGCCCCGCGGCCCGAGGTCGCGCGCCAGGCCGCGCGTGAAGCCGATCAGCGCCGCCTTGCTCGCCGAGTACAGGCTCATGCCGGGGAACGGCACGCGCTCGGCGAGGTCACTGCCGATGGAGACCACGCGGCCGCCGCGGGGGAGGTGCTTCAGCGCCGCCTGCGTGGCGACCAGCACGGCGCGCACGTTCACCGAGAGCGTGCGGTCGATGTCGTCGAGCGAGAGCTCGTCGAGCGGCGCCGCGATGGAGATACCCGCGTTGTTGACCAGGATGTCGAGCCCGCCGAGCTCCTCGGCGACGCGGTCGACGGCCGAGGCCACCGCCGCGGCGTCCGCGGAGTCGGCCTGCAGCGCGAGGCCGCGCCGGCCTTGTTCCTCGACCTCGGTGACGACCTTGGCCGCCTTGTCCGCGGAGCGTTCGTAAGTGATGGCGACGTCGGCGCCGTCAGCGGCGAGCCGCTTCGCGATCGCCGCGCCGATGCCTCGGCTGCCGCCTGTCACCAGGGCGACCTTGCCGTCCAGCGTTCCCATCGAGGTTCCTTTCTGTATCGATGACTACATAAAAGACGTTGTAGCATGGCGGCGTCAAGTATTTTGTATCGCTTGCTAAAGAAGGTGGTCCATGTCACCGCGTGGCCGGCCCCGCGCGTTCGACCGAGAACACGCGCTCACGCAGGCGATGTTCGTGTTCTGGGAGCGCGGTTACGAGGGCACGTCGCTCGCCGACCTCACCGGCGCGATGGGCATCAACCCGCCCAGCCTGTACGCGGCTTTCGGCAGCAAGGAGGCGCTGTTCCGCGAGGCCGTCGACCGCTACGGCACCACGTACGGCAGCCACACGCCCCGCACGCTGGCCGAAGAGCCGACGGCGCGCGAAGCCATCGAAGCGATGCTTCGGGACAACGCCCGCACGTACGTGGAGCCGGGCCACCCCACGGGCTGCATGGTCGTGCTGTCCGGCACGAACTGCTCGCCCGCGAACCGGGGCGTGTGCGACCTGCTGGCCGAATCGCGCGCGGACGTGCGCCAGCTGATCCGCGAGCGGCTGCAGCGGGGCATCGACGCCGGCGAGCTGACCGGGGACCCCGACGCGCTCGGCGCCTACTACGCCACGGTGCTGTTCGGGCTGTCGATGCAGGCCCGCGACGGCGTCGACCTCGCGGGGCTCACCGCCGCCATCGACCTGGCGATGCGCTCGTGGCCGGGCACCGACGCCGGATACGCGACAGGGGCGGCGTCCGAAGTGGACACCGCCCCTGTCGCGAGTTCGTGATCGCGCTCAGCCGCCGGACATGCTCAGCGCTCGTTTGTCCTGCTTGATCAGGTTCTCCCGCTCGGACTCCGACAGTCCGCCCCAGATCCCGTAGGGCTCGTGCACGGCCAGTGCGTGCCGCCGGCACATGTCCAGCACCGGGCAGGCCAGGCAGACCGCCTTCGCCCTGGCCTCACGGCGTGCCCTAGCCGGACCACGCTCGCCGTCCGGGTGAAAGAACGCCGCGCTGTCCATCCCCCGACACGACCCCTCCAGCTGCCAGTCCCACATATCTGCGTTGGGACCGGGGAGCCTGCGCGTGTCTGCCATCCTGACCGCCTCCGTCATCCGGTCGATGCCATTTGCTGCTCTGCTGTGGTGCCGATACTCCATTCGGTGCAACGGCGGTAACGTTAGAAGCGCGCCAATAGTTGTTCAAGGGCTTCGGGATGATTCAGCCGTTAGGCATCCCCCGGAATGGTGAGCAGGGGTTTTGGCTCCGGTTGCCGTGACTCTCGCGGGCCTGGATATTGGCCGGGTGGGATCCGGAGCGCGTGAAGGAGAACCCACCCTGCCGGTGGCCTCGGTCGCTCGCCGGCTCGGGGTCGCCCCGTCGACTCTCCGTACCTGGGACCGCCGCTACGGCCTTGGCCCCAGCCGCCACACCGACGGCAGGCACCGCCGCTACGGCAGCTCCGACATCGATCGCCTCGAGCTCATGCAGCGCGCCCTCCTCCGCGGTGCCTCGACAGCCGAAGCCGCTCGCTACGCGCTGCAGCAGATGCCGCGCGCGGAGATCGTCCCGCCCGCCGACGAACCCGCGACCCCGGCACACTCCGCGCCCGCCGACGGTGAGGTTCCGTCGCGCCTGGCCCGCCGCCTGAGCACGGCCGCGCTGGCCATGGACGTCGGCGCCGTGCAGCGCATGCTGGCCGAGGCCCTCGACGAGCTGGGCGTGCTCGCCGCATGGTCGGGTGTGGTCGAGCCGGTGCTCGCGGCGCTCGGCGCGCGCTGGCGCGGGGTCAGTGCCGGCGCCGAGGTCGAGTACCTGCTGGCCGAGTGCGTGTACGCGGCGCTCGTGCGCGCGACGCCCGTGCTCGACGCGCCGCTCAACCTGCGTCCGGTGCTGCTCGCGTGTGTGCCGGAGGAACGCGACACCATGCCGGTCTACGCGCTCGCGGCCGCGCTGGCCGGGCGGCGGATCGGCGCGCAGCTGTTCGGCGTGCCGCTGCCCGCGGAGGTCCTGGCGGTGGCCGTGCGCCGCAGCGCGCCCGCCGCGGTGGTGTTGTGGGCGCACCGGCGCGACGCGGCGGACCCGCGGCTGTTCGCGCGGGTGTCCCGCGGCCGCCAGCGCAGCCGGTTGTTCGCGTGCGGGCCCGGCTGGGACGTCGCCACGCTGCCCGACAAGGTCGAGCTGCTCGCCGACCTGCCCGCCGCCGCGGGCCGCGTCGAGCACGTTCTTGTCGGGGCGGGGCGCTAGAAAGGTCCCGTGCCCCGAACCTCCCTCGTCGAGCTCGCGTTCGGCGATCTCGTGCCGCCGCCGGTGCCCGTCACCGCGCCGCGCTCCGCCGCGCCCCGGCAGCGGCTGCTGGCCGCCGTCGTGCTCGGCGCCCAGGGTCGCTACGCCGCCGCGACCACGGCGCTGGCCGACCTGCGCCGGGGTGCCGACCCGGTGGTGGCCTCTCTGGCCGCGACCACGCTGGCGTCGCACCGCCGTCAGCTCGGGGGGCACGTCGCCGCGCGGGCGCTGGACGGGGAGGCCCTGGTGGCTCTGGACGGTGCCGGCGCGACCCGCGTGGACCCGGACGGCCTCGACGCGGCCGGTGCGCGAGCCGACGCCCTGCTCGGCCTGGCCGCCGACAACCTCGCCCTGGGCCGCCTCGCCGCAGCCCGGCGTCTGGCGGCCCGCGCGGCGGAGGCCGACGACCGCTGGCGCGCGACCGTCCGCGGCGGCTGGGTCGGCGCCGAGATCGAGCTGGCCGCCGGCCGCCCGCGTGAAGCGATCGCGCCCGCGCGGCGAGCTGCGGAAACGGCGCGGGTTCGCGGTTCGTCTCGGCACGTCGTCAAATCCGACATCGTGCTCGGAGTCGCACTCGCGACGGCCGGGGAACCGGAGCAACGCGCTACTGCACTCGACGTCGTCACAAATGCCGCCATGGCCGCCGAGAAATACGAACTCTATTCACTTATTTGGGTGGCGACACGCGTGGCGGCCGATCTGGACCCCGGACACGCCGAGAAGTATCGATTCAGAAGCCTTGAGGTGTTGCACGCAGTGTTACGGCACGCAGATCCTTGCGTGATGCGGATCGCAGAGGATTCACCGTGGGTGCCGGAGAGGCCGGGTTGAGCCCTCTGGAAACGCCGTTCCGGCATCCGGGCTAAGAAACTTCAAAAAAAGCCACCGGATCGTGTCAAGGTTCGGGCTAAAGCGTCCGATAGGGGAAGTGGAATGTCACCCGGCTGCAGGAAGGAAACCCCGTGACGACGGTCTTGATCTGCGACGACCGACGCAGTGTCCGCGAAGGGCTCACCCGTGTGATGTCCGCGGTCCCAGGGGTCAGTCGCATCGACTGCGTAGCGCACGGTGACGAGCTGTTGGCCCGGTACACCCGTCAGCCGGTCGACGTCGTGCTGGTCGGGACGCAGCGCGCGGTCCCGACGGGCGTCGAAGCCACTCGGCGGCTCGTCTCCGCGAACCCCCAGGCGAACGTCATCGTTTTCGGTGCCCCTGACGACGCCGGCAGCATCGCCGCCGCCATCGCCGGCGGTGCCCGCGGCTACCTCCGCTGGGACGCCTCGCGCCCCGAGCTGGTCGCCGCACTGGCCCACACGCTCGCCAGCACCTCGGTGCCGGCGCCGCGCCAGCCGTCGGACCCCGGCGTGCAGCTCACCGAGCGCGAGCTGCAGGTGCTGCGCGGCATGAGCCAGGGCAAGAGCAACGGCCAGATCGGCCGTGAGCTGTACCTGTCCGAGGACACGGTGAAGACGCACGCGCGGCGGCTGTTCCGCAAGCTCGGCGTCCGCGACCGCGCCCAGGCCGTGGCCCACGGTTTCCGCCGTGGCCTCGTGTCCTGAGTACTGCGTCCTGAAATCGAGTAACTGCTAGACCACGCTCCGCGTGACAGGTTGTCCGTTCTGACGCCACGGTGACGACGGGCCAGGGTTGCCGCCCTGGCCCGTACCTGTGTCCTCGGGTCTTGACCTGTGTCATCGGTGACAGATGTGTCACCTGTCACGTTCGTCGCCTTCGTCCCCACCGCTCGGGCAGGCTCCCAGCCGGCGCCACCCTGCCGGGCAGCAAGCCGTACCCCGCAGGTCAGCCACTCGTTGGTCTTCTGGTCGACAGGTGCGGTGCGGCCGGGTCCACGGACGCGGCTCGCCGGTGACCACCTCTGGCGGTTGTCGGAGAGGTCGCCGACGGTACGGTAACTGTCACCGGCGGGCGGGGCATGATGACCACGCGCCGGATTCTTTGCACGCCTACACGTAACACTGGGACTGTTGTCTGCGATGGCCAATGTGGGGGACGGATTGGATGAGCCGGTCGCCGCTGCCGTGGAGGGAGACCCCCAGGCAGTCGATCGGCTGCTGGCGGCCATCCGCCCCCTGGTAGTGCGGTATTGCCGCGCTCGAGTTGGCAGGCAGGAGCGTTCGTTCGCTTCGGCAGACGATGTTGCGCAGGAGGTGTGTCTCGCGGTGCTCACGGCATTGCCTTCGTACCGTGAACAGGGCCGCCCGTTCCTGGCTTTCGTCTACGGGATCGCCCAGCACAAGGTGGCCGACGCGCACCGCGCGGCGGCCCGCAACCGGGCTGAACCGGTGGCCGAGGTCCCCGACGAGGTCGAGGTCGGCGTCGGTCCGGAACAGCGCGCGTTGCAGGGCGAGCTGAACGAACGGATGGCACAGCTGCTGCAGGTGCTCCCCGACAAACAGCGCGAGATCGTCGTGCTGCGCGTCGTGGTGGGCTTGTCGGCGGAAGAGACCGCGGAGGCCGTCGGGTCGACCCCGGGTGCCGTTCGAGTCGCCCAGCACCGAGCGCTTGCTCGCCTGCGTAAGGTGCTCGCCGCCGAGGAGGTGATCTGAGTGACCGATCACGACGACGATCGTGACCTGTCGCCGTCCGCGTTCACGAGCGGCATGATGGCCTACGAGCCGGAGGCCGACGGTGACCTCACGGCCATCCAGGCCGACGACGCACTGCTCGACGCACTCGGCGGCACGGACCCGGCCATCGCCGACGGGCTCGGCGACCAGGAGCTCAACGCGCTGCTGCTCGCCTGGCGCCGCGACATCGACAGCGAGCCGCTGGCCGAGCTGGTCGACGTCGACACCGCCGTCACCACCGTGAAGACGGCTTCGCTGGCGCGCAAACGCGCCGACCGCAGCCGACGGCGCCGCATCCTGGTGCCGGTCGCCGCCGCGTGCGCCGCGGTGGCCATCGCGTTCGCCGGCACCGGCCTCGCCGCACGCGACGCCCAGCCCGGCGACACGCTGTGGGGCCTGACCAAGGTCCTTTACACCGACCACGCCCACTCGGTCGAAGCCGCCGCCGCGGCGAAGCTCGACCTCGAGAAGGCCAACCTCGCTCTGGCCGACAACCGCCTCGCCGACGCCCGCAAGGCCCTCGACGACGCGCAGGCCGCACTGAACCAGGTCACCGACGACGAGAACCGCGACCAGCTGCTCGAGCAGCACCGCCAGCTCGCCGCCCAGCTCGGTGCCCCCACCGTGCCCACCACGGGCCAGAACCCGCCGAACAACCCGTCCACGCCGCCGCCGGTCAACAATCCGGCCAACACGGCGTCGCAGCAGTCGAGCGGCCAGCCGACGTCCCTGCCCGGCACCGGCTCGGGCTCCACGAGCCAGCCGGACACGACCAGCGTCACGGCGCCGCCGCCCCCGCCTCCGCCGCCCCCGGACACCACCACCGACACGCCCACGCCGCCGACGACACCCACCGACGCCACGGGCAACGCGACGGGCAACGACCCCGGCAGCGGCGGCGGCAGCCCCCGCAACGAATCCAACGAATCCTCGGAAAGCGGGACCGTCGGCGGCCAGAACAGCTCGCCGGAGAACCCGTAAGACCTCGCATCGAAAACGCCCTGGCTCCGGCCGGGGCGTTTTTCGTCTCCGGATCAGCCGGGCCGGCCGGGTCAGCCCGGCCGGAGACGAGAACGGCCCTGGTGAGCAGGCTCACCAGGGCCGGTCAACGCAACAGCAAAAAACTCAGTACGCGCTCTCGTTCGCCGTCACACCGTCGGCGAAGCCGCGGCAGTAGTCCCAGCTCACGTAGTCGCCGGGGTTCGGGTCGAAGGCCGGCTCGTGGGGGCGCATGCGGCCGTCCGCGAGGAGCTGTTCGAGGCTGGCGCGCAGGAGGTGCCAGTCGTGGTAGTGGGGTTCGTCGCATTCGCCGCAGTCCACGACGATGCCGCGGACGCCGCGAGGCTCCAGGAGGGCTTGGTACACCGCCAGGTCGGAGAGGTCGGCCAGCAGCTCGGTGCGTTCGTCCGGGCTGATGGGCTCGTCCAGCTGGTCTTCGGGATCGAGGAACGCCCGGGCCGGATCGTCCGGGTCGTCCGCGAAGGGGTCGGGGGGCAACACGTCGTGCGGCACGGCCTGCACGGTACCCGCCGTGTGGCGCCCGTCCCCACCCACCCGGGTCAGGGGCGGAGCCCGGATATCATGAGGGGAAGGCTCAGCCAGCCCCTCGGCCAGATCGCTCACCCCCGCCAGGAAGGCCCTTCGCCCGCTATGACCAGCGAAAGCATCACCGCCCCCGTGCCCAGCAAGTTCGCGATGCTGGGTCTGACCTTCGACGACGTGCTGCTGCTGCCGGCCGAATCCGACGTGGTGCCCAGCGGGGTCGACACCAGTACTCGTCTCACGCGCAACATCACCCTCAACGTCCCGCTGGTTTCCGCCGCCATGGACACCGTCACCGAAGCCCGCATGGCGATCGCCATGGCGCGCCAGGGCGGCATCGGCGTGCTGCAGCGCAACCTGCCGATCGACGAGCAGGCGGCCGCCGTCGAGGTGGTGAAGCGGTCCGAGGCCGGCATGGTCACCGACCCGGTCACCTGTTCGCCCGACGACACGCTCGCCGAGGTCGACGCCCTCTGCGCCCGCTTCCGCATCTCCGGCGTCCCGGTCACCGACGCGTCCGGCTCGCTCGTGGGCATCATCACCAACCGCGACATGCGGTTCGAGGTCGACTACACCCGTCTGGTCAGCGAAGTCATGACGAAGGCGCCGCTGATCACCGCGCAGGTCGGCGTCACGGCCGACGCCGCGCTCGGCCTGCTGCGCCGGCACAAGATCGAGAAGCTGCCGATCGTGGACGGCGCCGGCAAGCTCCGCGGCCTGATCACGGTCAAGGACTTCGTGAAGACCGAGCAGTACCCCAACGCCACCAAGGACACCGACGGCCGCCTGATCGTCGGCGCGGCCGTGGGCGTCGGCGCCGACGGGCACAAGCGCGCGATGACGCTGGCCGAGGCCGGTGTCGACGTGCTGATGGTCGACACCGCCCACGGCCACTCCCGCGCCGTGGTCGAAACCGTCAAGCTGCTGAAGAAGGAGCTGGGCGACACCGTCGACATCGTCGGCGGCAACGTCGCCACGCGCGCGGGCGCGCAGGCGCTCGTCGACGCGGGCGTGGACGGCGTGAAGGTCGGCGTCGGCCCGGGCTCGATCTGCACCACGCGGATCGTCGCCGGCGTCGGTGTGCCGCAGATCTCCGCGATCTACGAGGCCGACCAGGCCTGCCGCCCGGCCGGCATCCCGGTGATCGGCGACGGCGGCATCCAGTACTCCGGCGACATCGCCAAGGCCATCGCGTCCGGCGCGTCCAGCGTGATGCTGGGCAGCCTGCTCGCCGGCACCGCCGAGTCACCCGGCGACCTGATCCTCGTCGGCGGCAAGCAGTTCAAGGTCTACCGCGGCATGGGTTCCCTGGGTGCGATGCAGTCGCGCGGCCAGGGCAAGTCGTACTCGAAGGACCGCTACGCGCAGGACGACGTGCTCAACGAGGACAAGCTCGTCCCCGAGGGCATCGAAGGCCGCATCCCGTTCCGCGGGCCGCTCGCCAACGTCGTGCACCAGCTCGTCGGCGGCCTGCGCGCCGGCATGGGCTACGCGGGCGCCGAGACGATCGCGCAGCTGCAGGAGGCGCAGCTCGTGCGCATCACGGCGGCCGGGCTGAAGGAGAGCCACCCGCACGACATCACGATGACCGTCGAGGCCCCGAACTACTCCGCACGGTAACTCCGCCCGAACGGATCTTCCCGACATCCCGCCCGTCCCAGCACACTTCGAGACGTTGATCTTTCTCGAAGGGGGCGGGCGGGATGTCGATTTCACGACGGGTTGTGTTGGCTGTCACTACGGCGGCGGTCCTGGGAGTCGGCGGGGGAGCGGCGGCACCGGCCAGTACCGGATCGTGTCGGGTGAGATCACGCGTGAGCACTCGATCGTGCTCGTGATCCTCTACCCGTTCGACGAGCGCGACGCCGACACCGACCTCGAGCAGATCCGCACCGACTACAAGAAGCTCTTCCATCAGGAATCGGTGCTGCGCACGGATTCCGTGGAGCGTGTCTCCTTCTGACGCGGTTTTCGGGGCCCTGAGTACTGAGCGGCATTTGTCCCCTCACGGCGACGGCCGCGGTGCGGCTGAGTGGTGCGGTGAAAGCGGATCGTCTCGCCGAGTTGTTCGTGGTCGTCGTCGGCTTCGCCGTGCCGGCGACCGTCGCGGCGGGCCTCGTGGTGGAGTACGGAGGACCGGCGCACGTCGAGGCCGCGCAGGTCGTGAGCTGCCGCGAAGTGCCCGGCGCCGGCGACCGCACGATCCGGTACGTGGTGCGGTTCACCACCCAGATCGGCGAAGACGTCGAGGTCTCCGGCGACGACCCGGGCCTCGACGCCGGCGTCGGCGCCTCCGTGGAGCTCACCCGGGCCGACCGCTCCGGCGCGGTGCGGGCGGTGCGCAGCGGCGGCGAGACGACGATCGTGCGCACCTCGTTGTTCGTCGGCCCCGTCTGGGGCGGCGTGATCGGGGTGCTCGTGCTGGCCTACGCGGTGTTCCTCATGGTGCGGGGCGGGAAGCGGGCGCTGCCGGTGTCGCTGGCGGTGGGCCTGCTTTCCGCGGTCGCGGGGGCCGTGGCGGGCGTGACGTTGTTCTGACCCGCCACAGCAGCACGGGCGTGGCCAGCATCAGCAGCCCCGCGAGGCCGATCGCCTCGCGCGTGCCGAGCCACGCGCCGAGCGCGCCCCACACCAGCGTCAGCGCGGCCCGTGTCGCCCCGCCGGTGATGCCCCAAGCGGACAGCACCCGGGTGGCGCGTGAGGTCTCCGTTTCCTGCAGCCGGTAGGTGGCCGAGACGGGGTTGAAGATGCCGATCGTGAGGATCAGCCCGAACTCGACGAGCATCACGAACCCCAGCCCCGCCGGCCCGCGCGGCGTGAAGGCGAGGGCGACCGGCCAGATCACGCGCAGCGTCCCCGTCACCAGCAGCACGCGCTCGGGGCCGAAGCGCGCGGTGATCCGGCGCGACAGCCTCGAGCCGAGCAGCCCGCCGAGGCACGGCACGCCGAACGCCAGCCCGTACTGCCACGCCGCGAACCCGAGTTCGCGCAGGAGCAGGATCGCGAGCAGCGGTGACGTCGCCATGATCAGGCCGTTCACCAGCGTCGTGTTGAGGAACAACGCGCGCAGCCGCGGGTGGCCGAGGATGTAGTGCCAGCCGTCGAGGACGTCCCTGGTCCGGACCGTCGCCGGGCGCGCGGTGGGTGGCGGCTCGGGCGTGCGGATGGCGCCGATCGCGAGCGCGGAGAGCAGGTAGCTGGCGCTGTCGAACACCACTGTCGTGAGTGGTCCGAACACGCCGATCAGTGCCCCGCCCGAAGGCGGGCCGACGGCGGTGGCGGTCCACTGCGTGGTCTCGAACCGGCCGTTGGCGACGAGCAGGTCCTCGCCCGTCGCCATGCCCTTGAGGTAGGCGCCGCTGGCCGCCGTGAACACGATGTTCGCGGTCGCCACGACCACCGACACGGCCACGAGCTGCCCGAACGTGAGCCCGCCCAGCGCGTAGCCGAGTGGCAAGGTCAACAGTGCGACGAAGCGCACAGCGTCCATCGCCACCAGCACCGGCCGTTTGCGCCGGAACTCCACCCACGGCCCGAGCGGCACGGCGATCAGCGCGCCGACGGCCAGGCCAGCCGCGGCCAGCACCGAGACCTCCGTGGTGCTGCTGTGGAGCACCGTCACGGCGATGAACGGGAACGCGTCGAGCGCGAGCCATGTGCCCGCGGTGCTCGTGGCGTAGGCCAGCCACAGCCGTCGGAAGTCCTGCCCCAGCGCCACTCTCGTCCCCCTGTCGTCGTCCGACGCATCCAACAGCGCGCGAAACGGCGGTGGCAAACAACCTCGTGACGCGGTGCACAACCTGCGGTTGTTCGCCCTCGAAACTGCCCCCGTGCGTTGGTCACCCACGCGGACTAGCGACAATGGACAGCGTTGTCGTCGGTGCGAGAAGGGACATCACGTGCGGGATCTGGTCGAGATCGGGATGGGTCGCACCGCGCGGCGGGCGTATGACCTCGATGACGTGGAGATCGTGCCCTCGCGGCGCACGCGGTCGTCGTCGGTGGTGTCGACCTCGTGGCAGATCGACGCTTACCGCTTCGACCTGCCGCTGGTCACGCACCCGACCGACGCCATCGTGTCGCCGGGCACGGCCGTCGCGATCGGCGAGCTGGGCGGCCTGGGCGTGCTCAACGCCGAGGGGCTGTGGGCGCGCCACGCCAACGTCGAGGACGCCATCTTCCGGCTGGTCCGCGCCGCGGAGGACACCGAGGACCCCGCGGCCGTCGTCCGCGAGCTGCAGGAGCTGCACGCCGCGCCGGTCCGGCTCGACCTGCTGAGCGAGGCCATCAAGACCGTCCGCGAGTCGGGCGTCACAGTGGCCGCGCGCGTGAGCCCGCAGCACGCCGCGGAGCTCACGCCCGATCTGCTGGCCGCCGGCGTCGAGATTCTCGTGGTGCAGGGCACGATCATCTCCGCCGAACATGTGCAGCGCGACGCGGAACCGCTCAACCTCAAGGAGTTCATCGGCCGCCTCGACGTGCCGGTGATCGCCGGCGGCGTGAGCGACTACCGCACGGCCATGCACCTCATGCGCACCGGTGCGGCGGGCGTGATCGTCGGCCACGGCTACACCCCGGGTGTCACCAGCACCGACCGCGTGCTCGGCATCGGCGTCCCCATGGCCACCGCCATCGTCGACGCCGCGGCCGCCCGCCGCGACTACCTCGACGAGACCGGCGGCCGTTACGTCCACGTCCTCGCCGACGGCGGCATGACCACCTCGGGTGACATCGCCAAGGCCATCGCCTGCGGCGCCGACGCCGTGATGCTCGGCGCGCCGCTGGCGACCGCCACCGACGCGCCCGGCCAGGGCCTCTACTGGACCGCCGCCGCGGCGCACCCGTCGCTGCCGCGCTCGCGCGTCGTCGCCGGCCCGGACTCCGACTACGCCGTGGACCTGAAGACGCTGCTCTTCGGCCCGTCCTCGGACGCCGAGGGCGTGGTGAACCTCTTCGGCGCCCTCCGTCGCGCGATGGCGAAGACGGGGTACTCGGACCTGAAGGAGTTCCAGCGGGTCGGGCTGACCGTCCGCCGCTGATCGTTCGCTTGGTGAGGCCCCCGCGTCCTGGACGTGGGGGCCTCTTTCACGAGTTTCAGGACGCGGCGCGGGACGCCCAGTGCCGGCCTCGGCGCGGGGTTCGCCAGTGCCGTCCGCGCTCGGGGCGCAGGGGTCCGCGCCCGGCCGGCTGGTGCGCGGCGAACCGGGCCGCCGTGAGTCCCATCAGGACGGGATACCGCACCTCCCCGTGCCGCAGCTCGGTGTCGCGCGGCCGGCCTTCCTCTCGGAAGCCGAGTTCTCCGTGCAGCGCAAGGGAAGCGAAGTTGGCGCCGTTCACGCTCACCACGCACTCGCGGTAGCCGCGCTGCTCGAACATGACCGTGAGCAGCACGGTGACTGCGTCGGCGGCGTACCCGCAACGGCGGTGCTGCGGGCCGATCCCGATGCCGTAGCTGAAGCGGCGCGTCGCCGGATCGGCCTGGATCCACATGGACCCGACCACTGCCCGGCTATGCCGCGCCTCGATGGCGAAGTGGAAGTCGTCGCCTGAATCGCCTGCGCGGCCGCGGTGCGCGGCCCAGTGCCGGTAGCCGCCGAGGCGCAGGTCGTGACCGCGCGCCGCGTCGCGGTCGAACCCGGCGAGCACGCGGTGGTCGGCGGGGCGGATCTCGCGCAGGCGCACCTTCACGCCGGCCTGGCTCGCCGCGCCGGCCCGTCTCCGGGCTCGGACCGAATTCACCGTCATCGGCGGGCATCGTATCGGTTGGCCGAGCTCAGCTTCCGCGGTTCGGCGATGTAACCGGCGAGTAACTTACCTCTGGTCAGAAGGACATCCCCGGGTTACGCTCGGACCTGTGACTGCCAGTAACACCACCACAGCGCAGGGCGGGCCCGACTACGACGTCGTCGTGGTGGGGTCCGGGTTCGGGGGCAGCGTGGCGGCGCTGCGGCTCACCGAGAAGGGCTACCGCGTCGCCGTGGTGGAGGCGGGGCGGCGGTTCGCGGACGACGAGTTCGCGAAGACGTCGTGGGACCTCAAGCGGTACCTGTGGGCGCCGCAGCTCGGCTGTTACGGGATCCAGCGCATCCACATGCTCAACGACGTGATGGTGCTGGCCGGCGCGGGCGTCGGCGGTGGGTCGCTGGTGTACGCGAACACATTGTACCGCCCGTTGAAGCCGTTCTACGCCGACCGCCAGTGGGCCCACATCACCGACTGGGAGGCGGAGCTCGCGCCGCACTACGACCAGGCGAGCCGGATGCTCGGGGTGGTCACGAACCCGACGCTGACACCGTCCGACGTGGTGATGCGCGACGTCGCGAAGGACATGGGCGTGGGCGATTCGTTCCACCCGACGCCGGTGGGGGTGTACTTCGGCAAGCCCGGCGAGACCGTGCGCGACCCGTTCTTCGGCGGCGCCGGGCCCGACCGCGTCGGCTGCACCGAGTGCGGCGCCTGCATGACGGGTTGCCGCGTCGGGGCGAAGAACACGCTGGTCAAGAACTACCTGTACCTAGCAGAGCAGGACGGGGCGAAGGTCATCCCGCTGACCACTGTCGCGTCGGTCGAGCCGGTGGGCGACGGGTACCGCGTGACGCTGCAGAAGACCGGCACGCGCTCGAAGCGCTTCCGCACCACCGTGACCGCGGGCCAGGTCGTGTTCGCCGCGGGCACGTGGGGGACGCAGAACCTGTTGCACCGCATGAAGGACACGGGCGCGCTGCCGAAGCTGTCGCGGCGGCTCGGCGAGCTGACGCGCACGAACTCCGAGGCGATCATCGGCGCCGCGCGCACCGCGGTGGACTCCGCGCGCGACTTCAGCCGCGGCGTCGCGATCACGTCGTCGATCCACCCCGACGAGAACACCCACATCGAGCCCGTGCGCTACGGCAAGGGCAGCAACGCGATGAGCCTGCTGCAGACCGTCTCCACGGACGGCGCTTCGCCGGTGCCGCGCTGGCGCCAGGCGCTGACGTTCCTGGTCAAGCACCCGCTGCAGTCCGCGAAGCTGCTCAACGGCTACCGCTGGAGCGAGCGCACGGTGATCCTGCTGGTGATGCAGAGCCTCGACAACTCCATCACCACGTACACGCGGCCCGGGCTCTTCGGGCGGCGCAAGTACACGTCGAAGCAGGGTCACGGCGAGCCCAACCCGAGCTTCATCCCGGCCGGGCACGAGGCCAACGTCCGCACGGCCGAGCGCATCGGCGGGATGCCGGGCGGCACGTGGGGCGAGATCTTCGACATCCCGCTCACGGCCCACTTCATCGGCGGCGTGCCGATCGGGGACAGCGCGGAATCCGGTGTGATCGACCCGTACCACCGGGTCTACGGCTACCCGGGACTGTCCGTTGTGGACGGTTCGGCGATCACGGCGAACCTGGGCGTGAACCCGTCGCTGACGATCACGGCGCAGGCGGAGCGAGCGTTTGCGTTCTGGCCCAACAAGGGTGAGGCGGATCAGCGTCCGGGGCAGGACGCGGCGTACGCGCGGCTGGACGCGGTGGCGCCGAAGAATCCCGCTGTTCCCTCCGACGCCCCTGCCGCACTCCGTCGATAGCTCCTACGATCACCGGGTGACGACAACGGCGTTGACCCGCGTGCAGGAACTGCAGGACGAGTGGGCCCTGGTCATCGGCTCCCTCGACGAGACCGCAGTGCGCGCGCCGAGCGCGTTGCCCGGCTGGACCCGCGCGCACCTGCTCACTCACGTCGCCCGCAACGCCGATGCCGTCGGCAACCTCCTGACGTGGGCGTCCACCGGCGTCGAGCGCCCCATGTACGGCCCCGGCACCGCCCGCGACGACGACATCGCCGCCGGCGCTGCCCGCGGCTCGGCCGAGATCCTCGCCGACGTCATCGCGTCGGGGGAGCGGCTCGTGGACCTGGCTTCGTCGCTGCCGGACCAGGCGTGGACCGCGCCCGTCCGCGGCCGCGGCGGCCAGCCCATGACCGGCGCCGACGCCCTGACGCTGCGCCTCGCCGAGACCACCATCCACCTCGTCGACCTCGACGCCGGCCACGACTTCACCAGCGCGTGTTCCCTGCTGGGCGGCTACGTCGACGACGTCGTGGCCAACATGATCCGCATGTACCTCGGCGACCTGCCCCCGATCCGCCTCACCGACGGCACTCACACGTGGACCATGGCCGACGGCTCGGCCGGCCTCGTCACGGGCACCCCCGGCGACCTCCTGGCGTGGCTCTCGGGCCGCGGCCCCGGCGACGCGTTGGCGGGCCCCGTGCCGGAGTTCAAGTCCCTGGTGTGACGCGGTTTTCCCGTTGTGCTTGGCTTTGCCTCGGTACTGGGGAAGGGACGGCTTCGTGCGCTGGTCTTCGGTTGCGGCTGTGCTGGCCGTGGTGGTGGTTTCGGGGTGCTCGGCGAGTCCGCCGCCCGCGCCCGTCCCTCCGCCGGCCTCGTCCTCCCCGGCGGACTCCGAGGCCTACCACTGGGTGGGAGAGTTCTGTAGCGGCCCTTCGGCGGCGCTGCTGTCGCTGAAGAACACCGGCTACGGCGCCATCCCGTACGACGCGATGGCCGACGCCACCGTCGCCGAGCGCCAGAAGGCCCAGCAGGACGCCGAGCTGAACCTCGCGCTCCTCGACGACGTCGTGAAATCCAACGCGGCCCACGTCGCCGGTGCCTCGCCGAGCCCCGCGCGTGACCGCCTGACCGCCGTTTACACCCAGCTGAAGGCCGACCTCACCCGCATCGAGCACCACGTCACGGGCCTCGTGCCGACGGCAGCCGCCACCTTCGGCCCCCAGCTCGCAGCCGACGCCGGCCAGGTCCACACCTCCTTCGAAGCCGCGCGCCACGTTTTCGCCGCCGAGCCGGCCACGGCCCGGTTCATGCGCGACTTCCGCGTCTGCTCGTAGAAAGGCCCTGCTCATGCGGTGGTTTCCGGTGGTGGCTGTCGTGGCGGCCTGCGGACTTTCCGGCTGCGCGGCGAGCCCGCCGCCCGCTCCCGCGCCGACCAAGTCTTCGGCCCCGATGTCGCTGACCGACACCCTGGCCTGGCACTGGGCGGGCGCGTTCTGCAGCACACCCAGGGAGGTCCTGACCGAGATCGGGAACCTGGGCGCCCACGCCGCGGACGACCAGACCGCCGGAACCAGCACTCCGGCGCACCGCAAGCAGTTCCAGCAGGAAGCCGTGCAGGACACCACCACCCTCGCCGGGCTCGTGCACGACAACGCGGTCCAGGTCGCGGAAACCCCACCGAGCGCCACGCGCGACCGGATCAACGCCGTCTACCAGCGCCTCGAAGCCGACCTTGGCCAGCTCCGCCGGCGCGCGGACCAGTTGCCGACCTCCGACGCGGCGACCTTCGGCGACGCCGTCGTGGCGATCACCGACGACGTGCACGCCGCCATGGAGCGGGCCAGGAAACTCGTCGCCGCCGACGCCGTCGTGGGGCACTACCTGCGGGGCTACTCACCCTGCTCGTAGCACTCACTCGGGCGACCCGATGAACCACTCCGCTGTCCGGAACGTCTGATCAAACATGACTGTCGGGAGAAGGACGTTGCTGCGGGCCGCCGGGCTCGCCACCCTCGGTGCGGTGGCCGCCGCGTGTGCGCCGAACTCCGCGCCGCCCGGGCAACCGCCGGTGAGGACAACGCCGACGACAACAGCACCGCCGCCGTCGACGAAGCCGTCCGGGCCGCCCGACTGGAACGCGTTGAGGAGCAAGCTCAGCGGCGACCTCGTGCTGCCTGCCGACAGCGGCTTCGGCACCGCCAAGCGCGGCTACAACCCGCTGTTCGACGGCCACACCCCGGCCGCCGTGGCGAAAGTGCAAAAGCCCGAAGACGTGCAGGCCTGCTTCGGCGCGGCGGCGGGAAGGCTGCCGATCGCCGCGCGCAGCGGGGGCCACAGCTACGCCGGCTACTCGGTGCCCGATGGTGGCCTGATCGTCGACGTCAGCAGCATGTCGAGCGTCCAGGTCCAGGGCGACCAGGTCGTGATCGGCGCCGGCGCGCGGCTGGGTGACGTCTACGCGGCGCTCGCCAAGGACGGCCGATGCCTGCCCGCCGGCTCGTGCCCGACGGTCGGCATCGCCGGGCTCACGCTCGGCGGCGGCATCGGTGTGGTGGCGCGCAAGTACGGCCTCACCTGCGACCACCTCGTTTCCGCCCAGGTCGTGACGCCCGACGGCAAACTGCGCACGGCCAGCGCCGACTCCGAGCCCGACCTGTTCTGGGCCCTGCGCGGCGGAGGAGGCGGCAACTTCGGCATCGTCACGTCGTTCACCTTCAGCACCGACCCCGCGCCCGGGATCACGGTGTTCTCGCTGCACTTCCCGGGCGGCTCGGCGGGCGACGTGCTCGACGCGTGGCAGCAGTGGCTGCCGACGACCCCGCCCGAACTCTGGTCGAACCTCGTCGTGTCGGGCGGCTCGCCGGTGGCGTGCCGCGTCGGCGGCGCGTTCGTCGGCGGCACGAGCGAGCTCACCACGTTGCTGGGCAAGCTCAACGCGTCGCCGTCCAGCCGCACGATGAAGAGCCTCAGCTACGGCGGCGCCATGAACTACTTCTCCGGCAGCTCAGCGCGCCAGACGTTCGTGGCCTCGTCGCGGATCATCAACGACCCCATCCAAGGCGCGAAGGTCAGCGACCTCGCCGCCGGACACAAGGGCATGGACCTGCTCATCGACGGCCTCGGCGGCGCGGTCGCCGACGTCGCCCCCGCCGACACCGCGTTCCCGCACCGCAAGGCGCTGGCCAGCATCCAGGTCTACGCGCCCGCCACCACGAGCAACCACACCAGCGTCGCCAAGTCCGTGTCCACTGTGGTCAGCGGCCTCGCCGACGCGGGCGCCGGCGGCGGCTACGTCAACTACCTCGACCCGGCCATGCCCGACTGGAAAACCGCCTACTACGGCGACAACGCCGCCCGGCTCGACCAGGTCGCCAAGACCTACGACCCGGACGGCGTGCTCAAGTTCGCGCAGTCCGCGTAAAGCTCGTGGATGCCGGCGCGAGACCGGCACCCACGAGTCCTACAGATCCACCCCGGTGAACACCGTCACGCGCTCCTCGGTGAGGTCGTTCATCGCCGCCAGCACGCCCTCGCGCCCGGAGCCCGAGCCCTTCACACCGCCGTACGGCATCTGGTCGGCGCGATACGACGGCACGTCACCGATGATCACGCCGCCCACCTCCAGCTCGGCCGACGCGTGGAACGCCAGCTGCACGTCGGACGTGAACACGCCGGTTTGCAGCCCGTACGCGGAGTCGTTGACCGCCGCGAAGGCCTCGTCCACACCGTCCACAACGGACACAGCCAGCACCGGGCCGAAGACCTCCTCCGACCACACGCGCGCGTCCGGTGGCACGTCCGTGAGCAGCGTCGGTGCGACCTGGGTGCCCTCGCGCGTGCCGCCCGTGAGCAGCTTCGCGCCCGCAGCCACGGCTTCCTCGACCCACGCGATGATCCGCTCGGCCGCGGCCTCGTCGACGACCGGGCCGACGTCGGTGTTGCGGTCGTAGGGATCACCCGTCTGCTGCGCCTCCACGGCCTCCACCAGCGCGGGCACGAACTCCTCGGCCACCGCCGCGTCGACGATCACGCGCTGCACCGAGATGCACGACTGCCCGGCCTGGTAGTTGCCGAATGTCGCGATGCGCTGCGCCGCGCCCTCGGGGTCGGGCCAGTCGCGCAGGACCACGGCCGCGGCGTTGCCGCCGAGCTCCAGCACCACGTGCTTGCGCGGCGCCGCGTCGGCGATCGACCAGCCGACGGGGCCGGAGCCGGTGAACGACACCACGGGCAGCCGAGGGTCGGCCACCAGCGCCTGGGTCTCCGCGTTTCCCAGCGGCAGCACGGAAAACGCGCCGGGCGGCAGGTCCGTCTCAGCCAGGATCTCGCCGAGGATCAGCGCCGACAGCGGTGTGCGCGGCGCCGGCTTCACGATGATCGGCGCGCCGACCGCCAACGCCGGCGCGACCTTGTGCGCCACCAGGTTCAGCGGGAAGTTGAACGGCGAGATCCCCAGCACGGGCCCACGCGGCACTCGCCGCGTGAGAGCCAGCCGCGCGTCGCCCGACGGGTCGGCGTCGAGCCGCTGCACGTCACCGCTGAACCGCCGCGCCTCCTCGGAAGCGATGCGGAACACCGAAACCGCGCGGCTCACCTCGGCTTCCGCCCACTTGAGCGGCTTGCCGTTCTCCGCGGTGATCACCTCGGCGATCTCCTCGGCCCGCATCCGCAACCCGCGCGACACATGCTCCAGCGCCGCCGCGCGCTCGTGCGCGGGGGAGCGGCGGAACTCCCGCGCGACGCCCGCGGCGGCCGCCACGGCGCGCTCCACCTGCTCCGCGCCGGGCACCGCCACGGTCGCCACTTCGCTGCCGTCGACCGGGTGCCGCACGACGAGGGTCCCGGCCCCCTGCTCCGCCCGGCCGGCGACCCACGCGGGCCGCGGCTCCGGGGTGATCATGTCCATGCATACCAAGGTATGGGGGCGCGGTGCGTGCCGTGTGAACCCCCACCCTTACGGGGCTCACACGGCGCGTCGGTCACGGCTTGACGAGAACCTTCAGCGCCTCGCGGTCGGCCATCGCCTGGTAGCCCGCGGGCACGTCGGCGAGCCCGATCGTCCGGTCGAACACGCGGCCCGGCTGGTAGCGGCCCTCGAGCACGTCTGGCAGCAGCTGCGGGATGTAGTGGCGCGCGGGGGCCACGCCGCCGGTGATCGTGATGTTGCGCGTGAACACCGGGCGCCCGATCGGGCCCTCCGGGTACTGCGGCACGCCCACGCGGCTCAGCGCACCGCCCGCGCGCACCACGCCGAGGCCCATCTCGAACGCCGCCTTGGTGCCCACGCACTCCAGCACGGTGTGCGTGCCGTGGCCACCAGTCAGCTCACGCACGCGCGCGATGCCCTCGTCGCCACGCTCGGCCACGACATCCGTCGCGCCGAACTCGCGGCCCAGGTCGGTGCGCGCCTGGTGGCGTCCCATGAGGACGATGTGCTCGGCGCCGAGGCGCTTCGCGGCCAGCACGGCGGACAGGCCCACCGCGCCGTCGCCGATCACGGTCACCGCCTTGCCCGGCGCGACGCCGGCGGTCACGGCCGCGTGGTGGCCGGTGGAGAACACGTCCGACAGCGTGAGCAGTGAAGCGAGCATGTCGTCGGAGGTTTCTTCAAGCGCCAGCGGGAGCTTCACGAGAGTGCCGTCGGCCTGCGGTACGCGCACGGCCTCGCCCTGACCGCCGTCCACGCCGTCGACGCCCCAGTTGCCGCCGTGCAAGCACGAGGTCTGCAGCCCCTCGCGGCAGAACTCGCACGTGTTGTCCGAGTACACGAACGGCGCCACGACCAGGTCGCCCTTGCGCACGCTCGTCACGTCGGCACCGGTTTCCTCCACGACGCCGAGGAACTCGTGGCCGATCGGCCGGCCGTTCTCCTGCGCGGGCATGCCGCCGTACGGCCACAGGTCGCTGCCGCAGATGCAGGAGCGCACGACGCGGACCACGGCGTCCGTCGCCTGGGCCACCTTCGGGTCGGCCACCGTCTGCACGCGGACGTCGCCGGCGCCGTAGATGAGTGTCGCTCGCATAAAGATCCTTTCCGGGTTTTCGCCGTCATCTGTTCCGAGTCATCCGGGCCGGGATTCATTCCTCATGACGCATGCCCCGGTCGTGTCATGACAAATGGCCGGGGTGCTCAGCCGCGTCTCCACTTACGTTCAGAGCATGACCAACCCGACCTCGGAACGCTGGCACAGCAACCCGTTCGTGGCCGTCTTCGACCGGATCGGCCCGCGCCGCGCACCTGTGCTCACAGGCGCGGTGTTCCTCGTCACGGCAGCGGCGCTCGTCGCTCAGCTCGCGGTGCCGGGGCTGCTGGAGCACGTGCGGCGCGACGGCGCGGCGATCGACACCGGACAGTGGTGGCGCCTGCTCACCGGCATGTTCTTCCAGGACGGCGGACTGCTCGGCGGCGTCTTCAATCTGGTGATCCTGGCGATCTTCGGCACGCTGGCGGAAAGCTACTTCGGCCGCGTGCGCATGTTCGTCCTGTACTTCGGGTGCGGGCTGTTCGGCCAGTTCATGAGCTACGTCTGGCTGCAGCCGGTGGGTGCGGGCAACTCGATGTGCGTCGCGGGGCTCATCGGCGCGCTGGCCGTGGCGCTGCTGCGGGCGCCGGCACGCCACGGCGTGCAGCTGCCGACGCAGGCGTTCGTGGTGCCGATCCTCGTGGCGCCGCTCGCGGTCGTCGACACGCTCGTGCACGACAACCACGGCCTGCCCGCGTTGCTGGGCATGGCGCTCGGATTCGCGCTCCTGCCCAAGGTGCGCGGCTAGCTCGGGGGCCCTGGGGGTACGACGGCCCGGTCGGGGGACCGGGCCGTCGTTGTGTCACTTGCTCCGGTAGAGATCCCGCAGCAGCAACACTTCCGCGCAGTGGTGGATGGTCTCGCGGTTGATGTGCAGCACGAGCGCGGCCATCGGGTACTCGGCGAACGGCCCCTCGGCCTCGCCCACCGGACGGGCGAGCGCTTCGGCGTCGAGCCCCCGCACGCCCTTGATCCAGCTGTCGTACGCGGAGTCGAGCTGGTCGAGCGCCTCGGCCGCGGTGCCGGCGTAGGGGAAGGTCTCGTAGCTCATCGCCGGCCCGCCGAAGTGCGACGCGGCGCGCATGCCGAGCACGCCGACGATGACGTGCGAGAGCCGCCACGCGATCGTGGTGACGGGCGGCGGTACCGGCTCCGGGTACGCGAAGTCGACGGTGAAGTCCCCTGCCCCGGGCCCGTCCGGCTTCTCCGCACGCGGGCGCACGGTCCAGCAGTTCGGCACAGGTTGCCAGAAGTACTCGTCGTCCCCGAGCCCGTCGAGCCGCGAACGCACGTGGTGCTGCCAGTGCCAGTCGAGTTGGTCGTGCAGTTCGGTGGTCCATTCGACAGTCATGGGGGAACGGTAAGACGCTTCGCGGACAGGTGCGGTCCTCATTCGGAGGCCAGTCACGGGGTGAGGGCGGCGTGACCCAGCCCACCTGGGACTATGGAGGCAAAAGCGCTCATTCGCCTGGAGGTCGTAGGTGGCCAATCCCACCGGTCCGGTACTCGTCGTCGACTTCGGGGCGCAGTACGCGCAGCTGATCGCCCGCCGCGTGCGCGAGGCGCAGGTGTACTCCGAGGTCGTGCCGTCGAGCTCGACCGCCGAGGACCTGCTGGCCAAGAACCCGTCGGCGATCATCCTGTCGGGCGGCCCGTCGAGCGTCTACGCCGAGGGCGCCCCGGGCATGGACCCGAAGCTGGTCGAGGCCGGCGTGCCGATCCTCGGCATCTGCTACGGCCACCAGCTGCTCGCGCGGGCGCTCGGTGGCATCGTCGAGCCCACCGGCGTCCGTGAGTTCGGCCGCACCGACGTGCGCGTGGTCGGCGAAGGCGGACGGCTGCACGCCGGTCTGCCCGGCCACCAGACGGCGTGGATGAGCCACAACGACAGCGTCACGAAGGCGCCCGAGGGCTCCGTCGTCACCGCCAACTCCGACGGCGCGGCCGTGGCCGGCTTCGAGGACGTCGACCGCGGCTTCGCCGGCGTGCAGTACCACCCGGAGGTGGCGCACTCGCCCCACGGGCAGGAGGTGCTGCGCCGGTTCCTGTCCGAGATCGCGGGCATCAAGCCGCAGTGGACCACGTCGTCCATTGTGGACGAACAGGTCACGCGCATCGCCGAGCAGATCGGCGACGGACGGGCGATCTGCGGCCTGTCCGGCGGCGTCGACTCGGCCGTCGCGGCGGCGCTCGTGCAGCGCGCGATCGGCGAGCGGCTCACGTGCGTGTTCGTGGACCACGGCCTGCTGCGCGCGGGCGAGCGCACGCAGGTGGAGCAGGACTTCGTGGCGGCGACGGGCGTGAAGCTCGTGACCATCGACGCGCGCGAGCGGTTCCTCAGCGCGCTCGCCGGCGTGACCGACCCGGAGCAGAAGCGCAAGATCATCGGGCGCGAGTTCATCCGCGTGTTCGAGCAGGCCGAGCGCGACCTCAAGGCGCAGGGCGACTACAAGTTCCTCGTGCAGGGCACGCTCTACCCCGACGTCGTCGAGTCCGGCGGCGGCGAGGGCACGGCGAACATCAAGAGCCACCACAACGTCGGCGGCCTGCCCGACGACCTGCAGTTCGAGCTCGTCGAGCCGCTGCGCCTGCTGTTCAAGGACGAAGTGCGCCGCGTGGGCCTCGAGCTGGGGCTGCCCGAGACGATCGTGCAGCGCCAGCCGTTCCCCGGCCCCGGCCTGGGCATCCGCATCATCGGCGAGGTCACGGCCGACCGGCTCGAGACGCTGCGGGCGGCCGACGCCATCGCGCGCGAGGAGCTCACGTCCGCGGGCCTGGACCAGGAGATCTGGCAGTGCCCGGTGGTGCTGCTGGCCGACGTCCGCAGCGTCGGCGTGCAGGGTGACGGCCGCACCTACGGCCACCCGATCGTGCTGCGCCCGGTGTCCTCCGAGGACGCGATGACCGCCGACTGGACGCGGCTGCCGTACGAGGTGCTGGAACGCATCTCGACGCGCATCACCAACGAGGTGCCGGAGGTCAACCGCGTTGTCCTCGACGTGACGAGCAAGCCGCCGGGCACCATCGAGTGGGAATGAGCTGAACGCCAAGGGGCCCCGTCGGGATTCGACGGGGCCCCTTCGCGTTCGGTGGTGTTTGAAGGTCAGTGGTGTTTGAAGGGTCAGTACCGCTTGCGCCGCAAGGAAGCCGCCAGCAGCAGCACTCCGATGAACACCGCGCCACCCGCGACAACCCAGCGGAAGTCGAAGGCGGGCAGCCAGCTCGCGCCGTCGGAGAGCACGTAGCCCGAGACCAGCAGGGTCGCGAGGCCGACGATCAGGGTGATCACGTCCACGCCGCGGCGGCGGGTCGGGATGTTCGAGTTGTCAGCCACGGAGCACCTCCACGCTGCCGGCACCGTTGGTCACGTTCAGGGTGATCTTCTGCCCGCCCGGCCCGTCGTCGCCGAAGTCGGTCCCGGTCAGCGCCCCCTGGCCGACGCCGCTCGTGGAGCGGTCGAGGCAGTCGACGTCGCCGGCGGAGTTCTTGCAGGTGTAGGTGACATCGGCGTTCGCCGGCACGGTCACCCGGGTGTCGCCGGCGCCGTTGCTGACCGAGGTGGTGATCGGGTCGCCGGCCGGCAGCTGTGTCAGGTCGAGGTCGATGTCGCCCGCCGCGTGCCGGTACACCGGCTGCAACTCGGCCACCGAGTGCGGGGTCGCGTCGAGGTCGCCGACGCCGCCGCGCAGGTCGATGCTGTTGAACGCACTGGTCGTCATGATCATGCCGACGATCGCGAGCGGCAGCGCCACAGCGATGAGCCCGCGTGAGCCGCGGACGAACGCGCCGGCCACCATGCCGACGCCGAGCACGCCCAGCACCAGGCCGATGATGTGGCGCACCGAGAACCAGTCGACGCCGTTGAGGTTCAGGACCACGCCCACGCCGGCCACGACCACGGCCGCCGCCATCGTCACCGAACCGATCTTCGACCGCGGCTGCCGCGGCTGCGGGGCCGGATCGTCGGACTCGTAGTGGTAGGGGTTCTCCGGCGGCGTCGGCCCCGCCGGGTCCGGCAGGTCCCAGCCCGCCGGATCGGCGGCCAGCGGGTCCCAGCCGGGAGCGGCGGCGCCCATGGGTTCCGTCGTGGTGTCCGTCATCGTGAAGGCTCCGGTTCCGGGCACGGCCTGGGCCGTCTCATACGCGGGGTACGCGACGACCGGCGCCGGGCGGTTGTCCTGTCCGCGGCTGCGGTGCAGGAGGTAGAGGCTCGCCGAGAGCAGCGCGAACCCGATGAGGCCACCGCCGTCGAACCAGCCGTTGCCGAACGTGAGACCGACCGCCGGGATCAACGCGATGGTGAGCACCACGGCGAACGCCTTCGACATCGTCGAGCGCCCGCGGCCGATCATCGCCTCGAAGCCCGACGTCTCGTCGCCCTCGCTCGGGAACAACAGCCAGCCGAGCAGGTAGAACACCAGCCCGAAGCCGCCGAACACCATCGCCGCGACCAGCGCCACCCGGATCACAACTGGGTCGATGCCGTACCGGTTCCCCAGCCCCGCCGCGACCCCCGCGACCTTGCGCCCCACGTGCGGCCGGCGCGGCCGGCTCACCCAGAAATCCTTCACCGTCTCCTCGAAGCCGTTGAAAGGATTCGACTTCGGGCTCGGCGCCTCATTCGCACCACTCATACGGCAAAGCATGCGCGACCCGCGGCGGCGCCACATCGGGGACGTTCCCTGAGGTTTCCCCTGAGTGCCGCCGGTGTCCGGGGCGTGATCAGGGGCTTCCCCGATGTCAGAACTGTTCGCGGCGTGTGACGATGGACGGCGTGCAGGACTTCCTCGACCTCGGCGCCGCCGGGCAGGTGAGCGACCCGGCCCGGGGGCCGGTGCCGCCTGCCGTCATGACGGCCACCGCGGCTTCCGGCGCCCCGGGGACTTCCGGGACGTCCGGGGCCTCCGAGGTCGCCGGGCAGCCCGGGCGGCCGAAGATGCACCGGCGCCGCAGCGGGCGGGCCGTGGCCGGTGTCGCGGGCGGGCTCGCGGACCACCTCGGCGTGCCCGTGCTGTGGGTGCGCCTGGCGTTCGCGCTGCTCGCGGCCCTCAACGGCGCCGGTTTGCTCGCGTACGGGCTTCTCTGGGTCTTCGTGCCGCAGCAGGCCGAGGACACCGCCGAGGTCGACAGCAAGAAGGCCACGAAGGAACGTCAGCAGGCGTTCGGCCTCATCGCGCTCGGCATCGGTCTCGCCATCGCGAGCGGAACGCTGTCCGGCACCATCCGCGGCTGGGTCGCCGTGCCGCTGGCCATCGCCATGCTCGGCGCGGCCGTGGTCTGGCGCGAGGCCGACGAATCGCAACGCCGGCGCTGGCGCACGGGGGCGCGCGACGGCGTCACGGGCGCGTTCGTGGGCGGCGGCGGCCGCAGCGCCGCGATCATCCGGATCCTCGCCGGCGTGGCACTCGTGGCCACCGGCATCGGGGTCGTCGTCTTCCGCAGCGGCAGCTTCGACCAGGTCAAGTTCGCCCTCATCGCCGTGCTCGCCACGCTGGTCGGCGTGGCCGTGCTGACGATCCCGTTCTGGCTGCGCCTGGTCCGCGACCTCGGCGACGAGCGCCGGGCGCGCATCCGCACCGACGAGCGCGCCGAGATCGCCGCGCACCTGCACGACTCCGTGCTGCAGACGCTCGCCCTGATCCAGCGCCAGTCCGACCAGCCGCACGAGGTCGCGCGGCTGGCGCGCGGCCAGGAGCGCGAGCTGCGCGGCTGGCTCTACGGCCCCGGTGGCTACGGCAAGCCGAGTGACAAGAAGTCGAAGGAGCAGGAAGAAGGCGCCGTCCCGCTGTCCGAGGCGCTCGGCGCCGCGTGCGGCGAGGTCGAGGACACCTTCGCGATCTCCGTCAGCCAGGTCGTGGTCGGCGACGTCGAGATCGACGGACCCCTCACGGCCCTCGTCCAGGCCGCCCGCGAAGCGCTGGTCAACGCGGCCAAGCACGCCGGCGTCGACGAGGTCAGTGTGTACGCCGAGGTCGAACCCACCGAGGTCACGGTCTTCATCCGCGACCGCGGCAAGGGCTTCGACCCCGAGGTGGTCCCCGCCGACCGCCACGGCCTCGCCGACTCGATCCGCGGCCGCATGGAACGTCACGGCGGCACCTGCAGGCTGCGCACCGCGCCGGGCGAGGGCACCGAAGTCCAGCTGGCCATGCCGCTCAAAGCGGCCAAGGGCGCGGCGTGACGTCGCTATGCTCAGGCTGGGCGACAACGAGCGAGGGAGCAGCACGGTGACGGAGACCCAGCGCGAGCCGGTCAAGGTGTTCCTCGTGGACGACCACGCGCTCTTCCGCGCCGGGGTCCGCACGGAGCTCGACTCGATCACCGACGAGGTGCAGGTGGTCGGCGAGGCCGGTTCGGTGGCCGACGCCGTCGCCGGCATCGCGCGCACCAAACCGCAGGTCGTGCTCCTCGACGTGCACATGCCCGACGGTGGTGGCGCCGAGGTGCTGCGCCGCGTGCGCCCGGAGCTGCCCGACGTCGTGTTCCTCGCGCTGTCGGTGTCCGACGCCGCCGAGGACGTGATCGCCGTGATCCGCGGCGGCGCGCGCGGCTACGTCACCAAGACCATCTCGTCGAAGGAGCTCGTGCGCGCGATCGTCCGAGTGGCCGACGGCGATGCCGTGTTCTCCCCGCGCCTGGCCGGTTTCGTGCTCGACGCGTTCGCCGACCGCCCCGGTTCGGCACCGATCAACGACCCCGAGCTCGACCTGCTCACCCCGCGCGAGCGCGACGTCCTGCGCCTGCTCGCGCGCGGCTACGCGTACAAGGAGATCGCGTCGGAGCTGTTCATCTCGGTCAAGACGGTGGAGACGCACGTGTCGAGCGTCCTGCGCAAGACCCAGCTGTCCAACCGCTACGAGCTCTCCCGCTGGGCCTCGGACCGCCGGCTCGTCTAGGCGGCGGGCTCCGCGGCCACCAGCGGCTTCGGGGCCACGGCCTTCTTCCGCTGCACCCGCGTGAGCGCGACGCCGCCCAGCACCACGACCATGCCCGCGATCACGCGGAAGCTCAGCTGCTCGTGCAGGAAGATCGCGCCCAGGGCCACCGACACGATCGGCAGCAGGTACCCGACCACCGACGCCGCGACGGCGCCTTCGCTGGCCAGCAGCTGGTAGTTGAGGGCAAACGCGATCCCGGTCCCGCCGATGCCGAGGATCACCACGGCGAACGCGGCCAGCGGCGTCAGGTGCACCGGCGACAGCCCGCCGAACGGCACCACCAGCACGAGGAACCCGGCGGCGATCATCATCTGCCCGCCCGACAGCGCGTAGGGCGAGTCGCCGGTGTCCGAGAGGTAGCGGCCCTCGTAGACGAACGCGAAGCCGTAGCTCGCCGCCGCCGCGAGGCAGGCCAGCGCGCCCCAGCTCAGCAGGCCGGACGCCTCCCACGGCGCGAAGATCAGCAGGATTCCCGCCAGGCCCACCACAAGTCCGGCCGCGCGCATCGCCGTCATCCGGTGGCGGACCCCGAGGAACGGCGCCACCACGAGCACCCACAGCGGCGTCGTCGAGTTCAGCACGCCGGTGATGCCGGAGTCCACAGTGGTCTCACCGATCGCGAAGAGCAGGAACGGCAACGCGTTGTGGAAGAACGCGGCCACGGTGAGGTGGCGCCACGTGCGCTTGTCCGTCGGCAGCCGGCGGCGACCGAGCCGGCACAGCGCCACGAGCACCACGGCGCCGAGCACCAAGCGCGCCAGCACCAGCTGCACCGGCGAGAACGCCGCGAGCCCCAGCTTGATCCAGAAGAAGCTCGAACCCCACATCAGTGCCAGCGCGGCAATCCTGAGCAAGGTCTTCGTCTCGCCCACCCCGGTTCCTCCTTCTCGGCCGAAGTTCAGCCTGACCCCGCCCAGACGTAAGGACAAGCGAAAATAACTGCAGGAACGCTTAAGCAGAGCTGTAGAATTCGGCCATGCTCGACGTGCGGCGAATGCAGGTACTGCGCGCGGTGATCACCAGCGGGTCGATCACCGCCGCGGCGCGGAACCTCGGGTACACCCCGTCGGCGATCAGCCAGCAGCTCTCGGTCCTCGAACGCGAGGCGGGCACCGAGCTGCTCGAACGCGTCGGCCGCGGCATCCGGGCCACGCCCGCGGGCGTGCTGCTGTCGGAGCACGCCGAGACGCTGAGCGCGGAGCTGGCGCGCGCCGAAGCGGCGTTGACGGAGCTCAAGGAGGGGCGCACCGGCAAGCTGGCCATCCGCTACTTCGCCACAGCCGGCGCTTCGGTGATCCCGCACGCCGTGGCCGCCGTCCGCCGCGAGCACCCCGGCGTGTGGCTCGACCTCAAGCTCGTCGACCCCGACGACCCGATGCCCGAGGTGGAGGAGGGCCGCGCCGACGTCGCGATCGTCGTCTTCCCCCGGCCCGCGCCGCCGGCGAAGGGGATCGAGCTCGTGCACCTGCTCGACGACCCGTACCGCGCGGTGCTGCCCCGCGCGCACCCGCTGGCGCGCAAGCGCGTGCTCGACCTGACCGACCTCGCCGACGAGCCGTGGGTGGGCGTGGACCCGATGCCCGGGATGTGCCGCGCGATCCTCGACGGCGCGTGCGCTTCGGCCGGGTTCGCGCCCAACATCGTGGTCGAGTCGGAGGACTACCTCACGGCGCAGGGCTTCATCGCGGCTGGGCTGGGCGTGGGGCTGGTGCCGGAGCTGGGTGTCGGGCCCGCGCACCCGGGCGTGGCCGTGCGGCGGATCCGCAACCCCGAGCCGTGCCGGATCATCCACGCCGCCATCGCCGCGCGGGCCGTCGGAAATCCGGCTGTGCGGACGCTGATCGACGCGATGCGTCAGGCGACGGCGAAGGTCGCCTGACGGCTCAAACGACTCTGACTGCTCAGACGAAGAACAGCTCGGAAACGCCGATCCCGATCAACACCGCGCACAGGATCGCGGCGACCATGAGGATCAACTTCCGGCGGGCGGCCGCCTTCTGCCGCACCTCCGCGGCCGACACCGCCTGCTGAGCCGCCGACGGCACGAACCGCGCGGACGGCGGCTGCAGGGGCTGCTGCTGCACCGGCTGCTGCTGGGGCGGGATCTGCTGCGTGGGCTGGGCGGCCATCGGCTGCTGCATGGGCTGCGGTGCGGCCGGCGCGTAGGGCACCTGCTGCACCGGCATCTGCATCAACGGCCCCGGCTGGCCCGGCTGCTGCGGGGGCAGCGGCCACGACGCGGGCATGGTCGGCATCGCGGGTGCCGTCGGCGGGATGAACGCGGTCTGCTCTCGGCCCTCGGTGATGGCGCTGAGCGCGGCCACCGTGTCGGCCATCGTCGGACGTGCCGTCGGGTCCATCCGCAGCATCTTGCGCAACGCGGCGGCGAGCACCCCGGAGTTCTGCGGCGGCCGCTCGGACGCCTCGCCGTCCTCACCGAACGGCGGCACGCCCTCCACGGCCGTGTACAGCGTGGCGCCGAGCGAGAACACGTCGGCGGCCGGCGAGGCCGGGGCACCGCGGGTCACCTCGGGCGCGCGGTAGGCAGGGTGCGCCCCGCCGCCGGTGATGCCGATGTCGGTGAGCTTCACGCCGCCGTCGTCGGCCAGCAGCACGGTGCCGGGTTCGAGCGTGCGGTGCACGATGCCGGCCGCGTGGATCGCCGCCATCGCGTCGCCCAGCATGATCCCGAGCGACGCCGCCTGCTCGGGCGTGAGCCGTCCGTGCTCGGCGAGGAACGACGCCATCCCGCGCGACGGGATGTACTCCATCACCAGCCAGACGTCAGGTCCGTCGGGCAGCACGTCGTACACGGTGATCGCGCTCGCGTGATCCACGCGCGCCGCGTCCTTGCCCTCCTGCATCACCGCGGCGCGCGCTTGCTCGGCGCGGTCCGGCGGCAGGCCGACGGGCAGGTACATGCGCTTCATCGCGACCGTGCGGAACAGCCGCGTGTCGAACGCTTGCCACACGATGCCCGCGCGGCCGCGGCCGATCGGCTGGTCGAGCCGGTACCGGCCGCCGACGATGGTGCCTTCTGAACTCAAATCTGTTCCTGGATCAAGGGTTGGCCGGCGGCGAACTCGGGATGTTGGACGACGACGGCGGGTTGTCCGAGGACGTCGGCTCGTCCGGAGTCGACGTCGGAGTCTTCGTCGGCCTCGAGGTGGTTTCCCGCGACGAAGTCGTCCGGGGCGTGCTTCGGCGAGACGACGACGTCTCGCGTGAAGAGGACTCCTCTGAAGAGGACGTCTCTTCCTCGCTCGTGGTTGCTTCCTCGCTCGAAGGCGCCGTGCCCGTGGTCGGAACCACGTTCGACGACGTCGCCGGGGGAGCGGGCTGCTGCGAAGCGTCGGGCGGGTTGTTCGAGCTCAGCAGCCACACGCCGAGCGCCACCAGGCCGACCACCACGATCGCGCCGATGATCGCCGGCTTCTTCCACGCGCCGGGCTTCTCGTCCTCGTCGTCGGTGGGGCTGGTCTGGGCCCGCGGGGGCGGCGGCTCGTCGTAGCCGTCGTCATACCCGTCGTCGTACTGGTCGTCGTACTGGTTGTAGGCGTCGTGGGTCGGCACGGACCGGGTGGCGGCCAGGCCGTTGCGCCCCGGGTCGCCGTACAGCGGCGGCTCGCCCTGGTATTGCTGGTCGTACCGGTCGTAGTCGTTCTCGGGATACGCGGCGGCCGCGGGGTACTCGGCCTCGTCGTCGTAGTACTGCTGCGCCGGGCCGGGCGCGTCGAGCAGCGTGCCAGAGTGCGCGGCGTCGTCCATGTCCTCTTCGGGGAACAGGTGCGTGGCGGCCGCGCCGGCCACGGCGGCAGCGCCCAGCGTGCCGGCCGAGGCCACCATCACGGTCTCGCCGGCCGGTCCGCCCAGCGGCGTTTCGCCCCGTGCGACGGAGGCCAGCAGCTCTTCGCACTCCTCGGCGGTGGGCCGGTGGTGGATGTCGGGGTGCAGCAGCACGGCGAGCACGCTCGCGAGCGGGCCCGACTGGCGCGGCGGGTTGATCTGCCCCGCGGCCACGGCGTGCAGCAGGCTCAGCGTGTTCTCCGACAGCCCGAACGGCGGCTGGCCCTCGCACGCGGCGTACAGCGTGGAGCCCAGCGAGAACACGTCGGACTCGGGGCCGGGGTCACCGCCGATCGCGACCTCGGGCGCGAGGTAGGCGGGCGTGCCGGCGATCATCCCGGTCTTGGTGACCGTGACGTCGTCCTTGGCGCGCGAGATGCCGAAGTCGGTGATCTTCACGGTGCCGTTGCCGGCCAGCAGGATGTTGCCCGGCTTGATGTCGCGGTGGACGATGCCGACGGCGTGCGCCTCGCGCAGCGCGGCGGCCACCTGCGCGCCGATCCGCGCGACCTCCAGCGGCGGCAGCGTGCCGCGCTCCTGCAGGACCTGGGCCAGGCTCGTGGAGTTGAGGTACTCCATGATCAGGCACGGCTGCCCGTTGTCGTCGGTGACGACGTCGAACACCGAGATCGCGTTGGGGTGGTGCAAGCGCGCGGCGATGCGGCCCTCGCGCATGGTGCGCTGCCGGGCGTCTTCGGCGTCGTGCTCATCGAGGCCCGGCTGCATCAGCAGCTGCTTGACGGCCACCGTGCGGCCCAGCACCTCGTCGTGTGCCTGCCAGACGGCACCCATCGCGCCCGAGCCGATCCGGCCGATGATGCGGTACCGGCCGGCGACCAGACGACCCTCGTCGCTCACGCGACCTCCCTTTGGGGCTCCGACTGCCCGGAGCGGGACGTGCCCACCCCGAAGATGCGACCTCGAACCGGCCGCAGCACCGCAGCGTAGGCACCTGTCGTGGGCCGTGTGCCGGTTTTCCCGAGACCGGCCCGTGACAAGGCTAGGCGTTCACTCTGTGCACACACACTCGGCACGGTCTGATCGTCTACCCGGAACAGGATCGTCGCAGGTCACGAGAATGCGACGGCGGAGAGCAGTCGCGCTTCGGAGATGACGTCGCGCTCCACGACGTCGAACAGCTGCGTGACGCGGAGCAGTGTTCCGTCGGCCTGGTGCAGCACCGCGACGGCGACCACCGAGCCGTCGTCCTGCACGCGGGCCTCCTGAACGTCGATCGAGCGGGCCGCGCTCCACGCGCGGACCAGGCTGCCGGCTTCGCCCTGGGCGAGCCCGGGGGCGAGCAGCGCCAGCGCGCTGTCGGGGTTCTTGTCGATCGAGGCGTAGAAGGCCTTCACGGCCTTCAGCTTGTCGGCGTCGGACGCGGTCTCCGCGCTCGTGGACTCGGTGTGCTCCGACGGAGGCGTGCTGCTCGGCGCGGACGTGCTGGGCGTGCCGGCCTGCTCCGTGGTCGAGCCGATGTCGTGCGTGGGCTGCGTGGTGCCGGCGCCAGACTCGGCCTGCGTGCCCTCGCGGTGCCCGGACGTGGTGCCGCCGGAGCCGTGCTCCTGCGAGCCGGGCACGGCCTGGCCGCCGAGCGCGGCGGCGCCGCTGAAACCGGTGGGGATGGTGTCCTCGGCGACCGGCGTGGTCGGCCGGGGCCCGCCGCTGAGCAGCGCCGCGGTGACCACGGCGCCCGCGACGAGCGCGCCGGCGCCGACGAGGCCCGCCTGCTTGGCGCGGCGGGCGAAGCGGCTCTCGGGCTCTTCGGCCGGCTCGGCGGATCTGGCGGTCTCCGCGCGGTGCGACCGCGGCGGCAGGTACTTCTGCGGCTCGCGGAAGACCTGCTCGAGGTAGTCGCGGTCCGCGTCGCCGACGCCGTCGAGCAGCTCGGGAGGGATCACGTCCTCGACGCGGACGGCAGTGACCTCGCGGGTCTCACGCCGTGTGCGCTGCCGATCAAGCACGAAAGTCCTCACTCTGGGGTTCGGGGGGACGACGGTACGGCCGTTCGGTCGTACGCCGCTGGTCCGGACGGCCGACTCGTGGTCGGATCCAGACCTGCTGTCGCCAGGTAACCCTGTGGCGACGGGCACCCGCCAGGCTCAGTCGCCGGAATGCCGTCGTCATACGACGAGCGGCAGCTTATGTCACCCACCCGGACCAAGTTCAACCGCTTACCGCACCGCACGTGCATCGGAACGGGCAGTTTGCACCTGCACGAAACGCGCGCCCATGCCGGACGATCATGCCTGGTCAGGCGCCGTCGTCGGCGATCTTCTCGTCGTCGCCGAAGGTGAGCGTGCGCTGCTCGATGGTCTTGGTGCCATCAGTGTGGGTCACTTCGAGCGTGTTGACCGTGGTGTTGTTGTCCGGGTCGATCTCGACCTTCTTGACCTCGAAGTACGCGACGTTCGCGTAGCGCTGGCGCAGGCCCTGCGAGCCCTCCTGCTTGAGGTCCCCGGTGGTGACGGCCGCGGCCTCCGAGGGGTCGGTGGTGACGTTGTTGAAGAACCTCTCCGTGTTGTCCCCCATCGCCTTGGGGTCCGGGGAGGTCTCGTAGAAGACGTTGGTCGGCGAGGTCTCGCGCTGCGCCGGGGTGACCGGCGGCTTCGCGGGCGGCCGCGCCGGCGTCGATGTCGGCCCGGTGGTGATGGGATCCGACGAGTCTCCGCTGGACGAGGAGTCCGTCGGCGACTCGTCTTCGCTGGTCTCGGAGCCCACGGCGTTCTGCGGGTGCGTGTCCGGGGCGTCGTCCCGGGTGCCGGAGCGCCCGCCGCCGGAGCTGCTGCTGTCCTGCGGGTCGCCGCCCGCGCCGCCCGTGCCGCCCTGCTGGCCGAGCGACGGGTCCGGGAGGATCAGCGGGTTGCCGCCGTTCTGCCGGCCCGGCCAGCCGCCGCCGAGCGCGTCGGTGGTCGTGGTGGGTCCGCCGACGAGGAAGGTCCCGGCGAACAGCAGCCCGACCACCACCGCGCCCGACGCGCCGGTCGCGAACCACGCTGCCTTCCGCCACGTCTTGGGCGGGGTTACCGACGCGGGCACGGAGCCGAGGTCGAACTTGCCGAGCCCGTCGAGCAGGGGAGCGGCGTACACGCGCACTTCGTCGTCTTCGTCGAGCGAGGCCTCGTCGAACGGACCGCGCACCCGCGGCTTGGCCGGGGCCCGCAGCGTGACGCGCTGGCGCCGCGGGGGCTCGGGCTTGGCCGGCTGCTCGGCGGCGGGCTCCGGCGGCGCGCTCAGCTCGATGTGTTCGCGGGCGAGCTCGGCCTCGTCGTGCTCCGGGGGCTGCGGCTGGGCCAGCGTGGCGGCGGTCGCCGCGACCCGCTCGCGCCGGCTGCGGCGCACCTGCGGCCGGCCGAGTCCGTCGTGCATCGGCATGTCGGCGAGCGAACGCGTGGTCCCCGGCGCCGCCCAGGCGCGGTCGATCTCGCTCATGGGCTGGGGATCAGGCACCACGGCCTGTCCGGTGGGCAGGCGCCGCTCGTCCTGCGCGAACTCCGGTGCGCCCTCGCCGGACTCCGGCAGCACTGCTTGCCCGGCGAACGCACGCGGTTCTGCCTCCGGACGGGGCTCGGCGAGGTCGTCGGTCCGCGGAAGCACGGTGTGTCCGGCGAGCCCCTGTTGTTCGGCCTGCGGGGACTCCGGCCCCGCCGCGTCGGCGAGGTCGCCGGACTGAGTTCCGCTCCAGAGCGACTCGGGTTCGGGCGGGCCGTCGATCGGGCCGGCCTCGTCGAGGCGGCCGGCGGTGAAGCCCCGGTCACCGTGGCCGGGCTGGGGCAACTCGGTGCGGCCTCGCGTCGGCGGTGCGTACGGCCCGCGCCCGTTCAGCGCGTGCTCGGGGAGCGCGTCGTAGGCGCGATAGTCCTCATGGACGCGGTGCTCGTCGCGCGGCTCGTCCGGCCTGCGCGTCGGCTGCGGGAGCGGGATCGGGCGGCGCGGGTGCGTCTGCCGGGCCTGCTGGGGCTGCGGCAGGAGCACGCCGGGCCCTGGCACGGGCAGAGTCCCGTGCGTCGGCGCGAACGTCGAGCGCGGATCGGCCGCTCGCCGGCGAGGTGGGGGCAACGGCAGGGCGCCGGCCGGGGCGTCGATGTGCTCGCCGCCGGGCCGGTGGCGGTGGTGACCTCCGCCGTGTGGCGGGACCACGGGCGTCCACGTGTCCGTGTCCTGAAGACTGCGAGCCCGGTGCCTGCCCGGCACCGTGACCTCCGCGGCCGTCACCGTGTCCGGGTGGCTCGAGCTTCTCGACCCACCCATCGCGTTTCCCGTCATGCCCGTCCGACCCCTCCCCGGTGTGGGCGTGACGGCGCCGGCACTCCGATCAACCCGATCGGAGCAGAGGCGCGAACGGAGTCACTTGCGACCACACTTGCGAACTCCCGCGCATCTGCACGCGCACGCGGCAGTGGGCGCGCGGAGCCGCAGCTACCGCGCGTCCTCCGGGCGTCGCCCGACCCAGACGCAAGGGTCCTCACGAACCCAAGAGTAGGAAACCGCCAGGCGAAAGTCTCTGGGCAACCTGCAACTTGCACAGGTTTCACTCTGTCGGGGACGACCGAACGGGCGTGGGGTCACGCTACGCAGTGCAATCGCCCCAGGTAGAGCAGATCACCCTCCGCTGCGGTACTTCTCTCGGGTCGTCTGGAGAGCCTTCGTCGCCACAGCACCGCTACCGATAGCAATCACAATGGCGATGACGTCGGCTACGCCTGACCCGGAAGTGAGCAGCCACGCGAACAGTGATGCCGCCGTGGTACCACCGGCGACCGCCCAGCGGCTGCGCACGTACTGCGCGACGGGCGCACCGCCGGCCCGCTTACCCGCTGCGTTGTTCAGCAGCGCCAGGTACCCGACATGGCCCAGTGCCGCCAGCACGCTCGCGATCGCGATGATGACGGCGATGACGTTAATCATGGGTCCAGTCTGCCCGTTTTTGCGGACCGGCGGATCGGGGAAGTCCCCGATGTGGCCGGAAGTTCATCGGCCGAGGCGGCCGCGGCCCAGGTTGAGCAGCGCCATCGCGAGCTGGCGGCCTTCCGGACCCAGCTCGCGGTAGCGCGCGAGCACGTCCATCTCGCGGTTGTAGACGATCCTCGTGCCGCCGGCGGCCATGCGGGCCGCGCCGATCGTCTGCGACACCTCCACGCGACGTTTGACCAGCCGCAGGATTTCGGCGTCGAGCCAGTCGATCTCCTTGCGCAGCGAGGAGATGTCCTCGCCGGCGGCGGTGTTCTCGGCGGGCTGTCCGTCGGCGTTCTGAGTCTGCGCGTTCATCGGGACCTCTCTGAAGTCCGGACTCCCAGTGGCCCCTGGGACGGCGAAAGCCCCGGGTCCGTGGACTCCGGGGCTGCGGGTGATGGCGGGTGGGGCACTACGCGATCACGGGAGCCGGAGTCCGGGTCCCGTAGAAAAATCGCTCACTACTGTGCCGCATGCGGTCAGTATGGCACAGGAGTTTCACCGCGCCGCCGGAAACTCCGCACCCGCGCGTGCACCACGAGGGTGACGAACAGCCAGAACAACGGCATCGCCGGCCAGAAGAACCCGACGCCCAGCACCGCCCACCGCACGATCAGCAGCACCGCCAGCGCCACGACGATCGCGGCGTGGATCCGCAGCGCCGGGTGCTCGCGCAACGCGGCGCGGGTGAGCGGCCAGCCGGATCCCGGCCGTCGCGCGACTTCGGGGCGGGGCAGGTCGGTGGTGAGCGCGCCGAGCTCGTCGACGTAGCGCGTCGCGTAGACCGTGCCGAGTCGTTCCTCCACCTCCTCGAGCGTGAGCCGGCCTTCGGAACCGGCGGACTGGATGGTCGTGGCGACGCGTTCTCGGTCGCTGTCGGATGCCCTCAACCGGGCGGGGATCTTGTCGTCCATACCGTTCGATGCTCCGCGCGCGAACGCCCCGGCGCGTCGGACGGGAGGCGACACCGCGGCGTACGTCGACAGGCGCAGTTGCCTCTGACGAACCTGTCGTACCCCAGGGGTAGCGTGGACAGGCGATGGACACCCTCTTCGATCTCCCCGCAGAAAAGCCCGCGCCTGCCCGGAAGGCCGCCGCCGAGCTGCTCGAGGACCTCAATCCCGCGCAGCGCGAAGCGGTCATGCACGCCGGCGGGCCGCTGCTCGTCGTCGCCGGCGCGGGGTCGGGCAAGACCCGCGTGCTCACGCGCCGCATCGCGTACCTGTTGGCGGAGCGGGGGGTGCACCCCGGCGAGATCATGGCGATCACGTTCACCAACAAAGCCGCGGCCGAGATGCGTGAGCGCGTCGCGTCGCTCGTCGGCCGCCGGGCCAACGCGATGTGGGTGTCCACGTTCCACTCGATGTGCGTGCGGATCCTGCGCCGCGAGGCGAAGACGCTGGACATGTCGTCGAGCTTCTCCATCTACGACTCGGACGACACCAAGCGCCTCATCACGCTCGTCGCGCGCGACCTCGACATCGACCCGAAGAAGTACGCCGCGCGCACGCTCGCGGTGCACATCTCGAACCTCAAGAACGAGCTGACGGACCCCGACGCGGCCGTGGCGAACGCCGCCAACGACCTGGAGCGCCGCGTCGCCGAGGTCTACGTCGAGTACCAGCGCCGGCTCGAGGCGGCCAACGCGTTCGACTTCGACGACCTGATCATGCGCACGGTCTCGCTGCTGCAGGCGTTCCCGGACGTCGCGGAGTACTACCGCCGCCGGTTCCGCCACATCCTCGTCGACGAGTACCAGGACACGAACCACGCGCAGTACACGCTGGTGCGTGTGCTGGCAGGCACCGAAGCGACGGACACCGGGATCGACCCAGCCGAGCTGGTCGTGGTGGGTGACGCGGACCAGTCGATCTACGCCTTCCGCGGCGCGACGATCCGCAACATCGAGGAGTTCGAGCGCGACTTCCCCAACGCGCACACCATCCTCCTGGAGCAGAACTACCGCTCCACACAGACGATCCTGTCGGCGGCCAACGCCGTGATCGAGCGCAACCCCAACCGGCGCGCGAAGCGGCTGTGGACGGATTCGGGCGACGGCGAGAAGATCGTCGGCTACGTGTCGGACAACGACCACGACGAGGCCGCGTTCGTCGCGGGCGAGATCGACGCGTTGGCGGAGAAGGGCGAGGCGGATTACTCCGACGTCGCCGTCTTCTACCGCACCAACAACCAGTCGCGGGTGTTCGAGGAAATCTTCATCCGGCTCGGCCTGCCGTACAAGGTCGTCGGCGGCGTGCGGTTCTACGAACGGCGCGAGGTGCGCGACATGCTCGCGTATCTGCGTGTGCTGTCGAACCCGGACGACACGGTTTCCTTGCGCCGCATCCTGAACGTGCCCAAGCGCGGCATCGGTGACCGTGCCGAGGCCGTGGTGGCCACGCACGCGGAGCGCGAGCGCATCACCTTCGCGGCCGCGTTGCGCGATGCCGTCGAGGGCAAGGTGGCGCTGCTGAACCCGCGCTCCGCCAAGGCGATCACCGGGTTCGTGTCGCTGCTCGACGACCTGGGTGACCTCGCGGCGTCGGGTTCCGAGGTGCACGACCTGCTGGAGGCCGTGCTGGAGCGCACGGGGTACCGCGCGGAGCTCGAGGAGTCGGACGACCCGCAGGACGCCTCCCGCGTGGAGAACCTCACGGAGCTCGTCACGGTGGCGCGCGAGTTCGCGGAGTTCACCGCCGAGGTCCAGCAGGACGAGAACGCCGAGCTGGTGCTCGACGACGGCGTGCCCGCGCCCGGTTCGCTTCCCGCGTTCCTGGAGCGCGTGTCCCTGGTCGCCGACGCCGACTCGATCCCGTCGCCCGACGGCGGCGACGAGGGCGACGGCGGCGCGGGGGTCGTCACGCTGATGACCGTGCACACCGCGAAGGGCCTCGAGTACCCGGTGGTGTTCTGCACGGGCTGGGAAGACGGCGTCTTCCCGCACATGCGCGCCCTTGGCGACCCGACGGAGCTCGCGGAGGAGCGCCGGCTCGCGTACGTGGCCATCACGCGTGCGCGGCAACGGTTGTACGTCTCGCGCGCGCTCGTGCGTTCGGCGTGGGGCCAGCCGCAGATGAACCCCGCTTCGCGCTTCCTCGACGAGCTGCCGCCCGACTTGGTCGACTGGCGCCGGCTGGAGCCGTCTTCGCCTGGCTTCGGCAACTTCGGGTCGTCCTCGGGCTCATCGTCCTCGGGCCCGCGCGCGGCCACGACGTGGGGCCGGCGGTCCACTTCGTCGACTACGACGACGTCGTCTTCGCCGTTCGGCAAGGGCTGGAAGGACACGGTTGCCCTCAAGCTCGACGTCGGCGACCGCGTCAGCCACGACAAGTACGGCCTCGGCACCGTCATCTCCTGCGACGGCGTCGGCCCCCGCGCCACGGCCACCATCGACTTCGGCGCGTCCGGCAAGGTCCGCCTCATGCTGATCGGCAGCGTGCCGATGGTGAAGCTCTGATTTTTGTCGGACCCCTCGGTTAGGCTCCCTCCAGTCGAACACAAGTTCGAATGAATGGGGTAGGCTGGTGCTCGTTCGCCGGCCGCCTCGGGAGGGAGCATGAGGGTGTGGACGCGATCTTGTTTGGGGTCCTGGCCGCGGGGGTACAGGACTATTTACGGGGAGTTCTGGGCCCCTCGGGGGTTTCCGGCGGTTCTGCCGGCTCAGGGTGCGGCTCGGCGGAGCTCGGTTCGGCCGACTATGCGGAACCCGGCTCCGGGTGTGCTTCGGGGGAAGCTCACCGCTTGGCCGCTGCGTGGCGCGCCCTGCTCCGCCACCACGACCTCGGCCCCGACGGCCACTGCCAAACGTGCGGCGCGGGCCGCCTGGGCCGCTGGCCCCTCCGCCGCCGCCCGGCAAGCCTCTGCACGGTCTGGCAGGTCGCTGTCGCGTACTTCATCCGCCGCTCACCCACCGGGGAGCGCTAGAGCTGTCTCCGGCGGTCGAGAGGATGCGTGGGCGCCGTAGCCGCTTCTTCGGGCAGTGCGTGGAACGGCTTGCGAAACGCACACGACCACGGAGAGCGCGGGGGGCGCTGACCGTGGCCGAGTGGAACAGTATTGAAACTGAAGAACAGAGTCGAAACCGAAAACAGAGTCGAAACCGAAGAACAGTAAGGAGCGCCAGCCGAAACTCAGACGACGATGCCGCGAGCGGCGAGCCACGGGCGCGGGTCGATCTTCTTCGTGCCGTTCTGCCAGACCTCGAAGTGCAGGTGCGGGCCGGTGCTCTCGCCGCGGTTGCCGATTTCGGCGATCTGCTCGCCGCACTTGACCTTCTGGCCTTCGTGGACGGAGAAGCTGTTCATGTGGCCGTAGACCTGGATGGTGCCGTCGTCGAGCTGGACGCGGACCCAGAGGCCGAAGCCGCTGGCGGGGCCGGCCTGGATGACGGTGCCGTCGGAGGCGGCGTAGATCGGGGTGCCGATCGAGTTCGCGATGTCGATGCCGAGGTGGCTGCTGCCCCAGCGGGCGCCGAAGCCCGAGGTGAACGTGCCGTGGGCCGGCAGGCAGGTCTTGGGGCGCTCGGCTTCTTCCTTGGCCTTCTGAGCGGCCGCGGCTTCGGCCTTCTCGCGGGCTTCGGTGACCTTCAGGCTGTCGGCCATGCGGGCGGCCTCGGCGGAGGCGTCCATCGAGTGGCCGGCGGGCAGCAGCTCGGGGGCTCCCCCTGAACCCGCGCTGCCGAGGGTGAACGAGGCGCTCGCGTCCTGGGCGTTGGCGAGCGGGGCGACGGCGGTGTCGGAGTCGGTCGTCACGGTCTTGAGGGTTTGGCCCGCGGCGGCGGCGGCGAACGCGCCGGCCGCGACAGCTGCGACCACGACCCGCCCACGCAGGGCGGAGGACGGCGGGGCGATGCGGTGCGAACCCCGCACGCGGATGACCGCACCGTCCAGTGCGTCCTTCAGCGCCGGGGAAGGGGCTTGGCCGCCGGGGGAGCGGTGTGAAGCCAAGACAGGGCCTTCCATCGTCGGGGAGCCGGGTCGTCGCGTGACTACGGGCGGGGGATCCCGTTGAGCCGACCTCGGGGGTGGTTGGCTCGGCGTTGCGCTTCGTGACCTGACTGTAATGGGGACCGTGGGACAGTAACGAAGGGGAACCGTTGTGAGCAAGGTGCCCTCGCCGTTTCGGCCGAACGGGCGGTCCCCATCACGCTGCTAGCTGTAGGGATTACCCAAAGTTAACCCGAAACTACTCCAATCGGTGTGATCTCCGTTACAAGACTTTCGGGCATTCGCACCCCCAAACGGCCCCCCTTGCACCCCACCGAACGGCCCCACCGTTGAAATAAACGTTTGCGGTCCCGTGTTGAAGGAAATCCACGCCCGCGCATGTGGCGCCGGTCACTCGTCTCCTCGGGTGATCACCCGGTTGACCGATCAACCCGCCGACGCGGGCCGACGCTGCGCCGCCACCGGTTGCGACCCCGCGAAGCCGTGCCCCGCCGCCGCCCGCTGCCGTTCGCGACCCGCTCAACGTCTGGGTTCTCCAGCGCTGTCCGCTTCTTGCCGGCCGCCGACCTGCGAATGGCGACGCGTGCGGGGCCTCGCTCCGGCTCGCCTCAGCGCTCGCGGCCTTCCGCCCGCGAGCTGCGCTTGTTTCGGGCTGCGACCGTGCCGACTTGCTCGCAGTGGCCGAGCGGAGGTCAAGTGCTTGCTTCCTGCAGGCTGCCGGCCGGTGCCCGCATGCCGGTTCTCCACTGACCGGGCCACTCGGCCGCCGCGCTGCCGCAGCGGCCAGGCCGCTGTTCGTCGGCCCGGCCACTCGACCGCCGCGTGCCGTTGCCGCTGGCGCACCTCCCGCTCGCGGCTGGCACCTGCTCCACCAGCGCCCATGCCGGCCCTCGTCTTGCAAACCGCCCCGCCGCGGTCGCACTGCGGGGGCCGCGCGGTGTCCGACTTGCTAGCGTCGCGTCCGATGACTTCGTCCGAAGGACCCCACGACGGGGACTCCTCCCCGGCCCGTTCCGGCTCCGACCCGGACAGCCCCAGGCCGCCCGCCGGCGCTCGACGGCCCAGCCTCGCCGAGCGCAAGGCCGCCGCCCGCGAGCGCGCCCGCGCCGAGACCCGCCGTGAGCGCCGCACGAGCGGCCGCCGGCCCGTCGACAGCCCCGGCGCCGCGGCCGACCGCGATGCCACCGGCGGCGTCTCGTCCCGCGCGAATGGCAACGCCCCCGCGAACGGCACGGCTCCCGCCGATGCCGGCGACCAGCCACCCGCCGCCCGCGGCGAGACGGCGACCTCGACCAGGAGCGCCCGCAGCGGCGAGTCGAGTGGCGACGAGCCGGCTGCCGCCCCCGGCGAGACAGGGACCTCGGCCAGTAGCGACCGAGGCGCGGGCCGAGGGCAGAGCCCGGTGCGCGGCGAGGTCCGTGCCGGCGAGCCGAGCATCGCGACCGGCGGCACCCACACCGGGCGGCAGCGAGAGCGCGGCAGCGCGCGCGATGAACTCGGCACGATCGATCGTGAGGCGAGTGCCGGGAGCGGAGCCGGGGCTGCGAGTCAAGGCAGCCATGGCAGTCGTGACAAGGAGAGCGCAGCAGTCAGTGGTGGCGTGACCCGCACCAACCCCGGCAGCGCCACGACCACCGAACCGGACCGGGCCCCCACCGCGCACTTCGACCTCGAATACACCGACCGCGCCCCCTCACCGCAGCTCAAAACCGCCGTCGCGCTCCTCAGCATCGGCGCCCTCGCCCTGACGGCCGGCGCGATCCTCCCCGTCTCACCCGACGCGAACCCGGGCTACCTCGCCTGGCCCCTCCTCGCCCTCCTCGCGCTGGTCCCCGCGGGCATCGTCGCCGCGGCGGCCTACAGCGGCAGGCACGGCCTGGCCGCCGGCCTCACCGCGGGCCTGGCCGCCCTCGCTCCCGGCCGCCTCCTCCTTGACCTGCAGTTCTTCGCCAACGGCTCCAAAACCGTCCGCCCCGAGCTGTACCTCCCCGACCGCCTGCTGGACCGCAGTGCGGTCGGCGCGGGGTTCTGGCTGCTTCTCGCCGGCCACGTCCTCACGATCGCCGCCGGGATCGCGGCCGGGCAGGTGGCGCGGCAGCTCAACGAGGTCGCGGGCGACGACGGCGGACGACGGCGGTGGCGGCTGGTCGTGCCGCTGCTCACCATCGCCGCGGGCGTCGGGCTGTTGATGGCGCCCGTCATCTCGGACAACCCGTTCTTCCCGGCGTACTCGGCGTTCGAAGGTCCCGGTCTGGCGCTCACCGGCTACGTCGTCATCGCGGGTGCGCTGCTGCTCGCCGTCGTGCTCGGATTCGGCGCGGCGTCCGACGGCGTGGCGCGCGGGACGCTGGGCGGCGCGGCCGCGGCGACGTTCGCCGTGGCGCTGCCGCCGTTGGTCGGCGGGCTGGCGGTGGGCGGGCTGCATCTCGCGTGGGGTCCGGTCGTCGCCGTCGTGGCGATGCTGGTGGTGCTCGTTCTCGCGCCCCTCGCGACGCCGCAACTCGCCCAGGTCGAACGCACCGATCTGGCCGGCGAAGCACGCGTTCCGAGCCTCACGCTGTGGCGCACCGCCACGGCACTGCTCGCCTTGCTGACGGCAGTCGTCGGAGTCGTGGGCGCGCTCGCCCCGCAACTCGACACGGCCACCGCGACCCAGAGCCCCGCCCGCTGGCTCCTGCTCACGGCCGCGATCCTCGTCGCCCTGCCGGCGCCGTTCCTGTTCGCGTTCAAAACCGCCCGCGGTATCCTCGCCGTCCTCTGGGCCGGCGTCGTCCTCGCCGGCACGGCCGTGCTCAGCACCGCGATCACCGCGTCGCAAGCGACCGGGCTGACGGGGCTCGACGGTCTCGGCGGCACCATCAGCTACCACCTCGGCGCCGGCGCCGTGTTCACCGCGATCGCGCTCGGCCTTGCCGGGCTCACTGCGCTAGCGGCCGCCATCACCGGCGTCGTCGAGCGCGACGACGAAGGCACCGAAGGTCCGCGCCCCCGGGTGCTGCTGCCCGTCGCCGCGGCCGCGATCCTGTCCGTCCTCGCCTTCGGCACGCCGGTGTTCACCGCGCCCGACTACCCGTCGCCCGGGCTCTGGTCCGATTTCGACACTCCGTCGTGGGGACTGCTCACCGCGCTGCTGGTCGTCCTCGGCGTGCTCGCGCTGAGCGTCCGCTCACGGCCCGGCGCCGCCGCGGCCGCGCTCACCGGGGCGGTGCTCGTGCTGGCTGTCCACGTGGCACAGCTGCCGCTCGTCGGGATCGCCGGACGGACGCCCGCGCTCGGGTTCTGGTTCGGCCTCGCCGCGATCGTCGTCACGGCAACAGCCGCCGCGACGGCCGCCGCCGGGGGCGAAAAAACGGCCCCGGTGGGCGGACTCACACCCCCTGACCGCGCACGGTGACCGACTTCACCAGGTGCGGAGTCCCCTGCTCCTGCGCTGGTCGCTAACCTCGACTGGTCCGACAGCGCGGTTCGGTAACGGACCACCACAGTGGCGTGTCGTCAGGAGACTGGAGTAGTGGACCTCTACGAGTACCAGGCGAGGGATCTCTTCGCCGCCCACGGAGTACCGGTTCTGCCGGGCTCGGTGGCAAACACCCCCGAAGAAGCCAAGGCCGCCGCGGAGCAGATCGGCACCCAGGTCGTCGTCAAGGCGCAGGTGAAGGTCGGCGGACGCGGCAAGGCCGGTGGCGTCAAGCTGGCCCAGACGCCGGACGAGGCCAAGGAGAAGGCGGAAGCCATCCTGGGCCTCGACATCAAGGGCCACATCACGCGCCGCGTGCTCGTGGCGGAAGCGTCGGACATCGCGTCCGAGTACTACTTCTCCTTCCTGCTGGACCGCGCGAACCGCACGTTCCTGGCGATGGCGTCCTCCGAGGGCGGCATGGAGATCGAGCAGCTCGCGGTGGAGCGCCCCGAGGCGCTCGCGAAGATCCCGGTCGACTCGATCGCCGGTGTCGACAAGGCGAAGGCGCTCGAGATCCTGAAGGCCGGCAACTTCCCGGCCGACATCATCGACGAGGCCGCCGACGTGGTCGTGAAGCTCTGGGAGACCTTCGTCTCCGAGGACGCCACCCTCGTCGAGGTCAACCCGCTGGTGCGCGACCCCCAGGACAAGATCATCGCCCTCGACGGCAAGGTCACCCTGGACGAGAACGCTTCCTTCCGCCAGGCCGGGCACGAGGCCCTGGTCGACAAGGACGCCGAGAACCCCCTCGAGGCGAAGGCCAAGGCCAAGAACCTCAACTACGTCAAGCTCGAGGGCCAGGTCGGCATCATCGGCAACGGCGCCGGGCTCGTCATGTCCACTTTGGACGTGGTGGCGTACGCGGGTGAGAAGCACGGCGGCGTGAAGCCGGCGAACTTCCTCGACATCGGCGGCGGCGCGTCGGCGGAGGTCATGGCGGCCGGTCTGGACGTCATCCTCAACGACACCGACGTGAAGAGCGTCTTCGTCAACGTCTTCGGCGGCATCACCGCGTGCGACGCGGTCGCCAACGGCATCGTCGAGGCCCTGAAGATCCTTGGCGACGAGGCCACCAAGCCGCTGGTCGTCCGCCTGGACGGCAACAACGTCGTCGAGGGTCGCCAGATCCTGGCCGACGCGAACCACCCGCTCGTCACCGTGGTGGACACAATGGACAACGCGGCCGACAAGGCTGCCGAGCTCGCCGCGGCAGGTGCGTGAGATGTCGATCTTCCTTAACGAGAACAGCAAGGTCATCGTGCAGGGGCTCACCGGCTCCGAGGGCATGAAGCACGCGACCAAGATGCTGAAGTCCGGCACGAACATCGTGGGTGGCGTCAACGCCCGCAAGGCCGGCCAGACCGTGAGCATCGAGGGCAAGGACCTCAAGGTCTTCGGCACCGTCGAAGAGGCGATCAAGGAGACCGGCGCCGACGTGTCGGTCATCTTCGTGCCGCCGAAGTTCGCCAAGGACGCGGTGCTCGAGGCCGTCGACGCCGAGATCCCGCTCGCCGTGGTGATCACCGAGGGCATCCCGGTGCACGACTCGGCCTACTTCTGGGCCCACGCCGTCGCCAAGGGCAACAAGACCCGCATCATCGGCCCGAACTGCCCGGGCGTGATCAGCCCCGGCAAGTCCAACGCCGGCATCATCCCCGCCGACATCTCGGGCCCGGGCCACATCGGCCTCGTCTCGAAGTCCGGCACGCTGACCTACCAGATGATGTACGAGCTGCGTGACATCGGCTTCTCCACCGCCGTCGGCATCGGCGGTGACCCCATCATCGGCACCACCCACATCGACGCCCTCGAGGCGTTCGAGAAGGACGCCGACACCAAGGTCATCGTGATGATCGGTGAAATCGGTGGCGACGCCGAGGAGCGGGCCGCGGCATTCATCAAGGAGAACGTGACCAAGCCGGTCGTCGGCTATGTCGCGGGCTTCACCGCCCCCGAGGGTAAGACGATGGGTCACGCGGGTGCCATCGTGTCCGGTTCCTCCGGCACGGCGGCCGCGAAGAAGGAGGCCCTCGAGGCTGCCGGCGTAAAGGTCGGCAAGACCCCGAGCGAGACCGCCATCCTCGCGCGCGAGCTGTACAACAGCCTCTGACCTGCCTGAACGCGGGTCACACGGGCCGGGCACCAGTATGGGTGCCCGGCCCGCGGCGTTTCCGGCCGCAACCGATCGGGCATCCCGTGCGTCCAACGGCCCGGACGGGGGACCCTCGGATGCGCTAGCGTTCGGCGACGCGGCCGTCACGTGATTCGTCCGGGTGCCACCTTCCCCCGGAGTTGCCGGCGAACGACAGGAGAGCTTCCGATGACCTTCCCCAGCGGCGGGCCTGGCTACCCCCAGCAGGGCGGTGGCCAGCAGCAGCCCCCTCAGGGACCGCCCCCGTCGGGCGGGTTCCCGCAACAGCAGCCGCAGCAGGGACCGCCGTCCTCGGCCGGGCCGGTGCTGCCGCAGAACCTCCCACTCGTCCTCGCGCTCGTGGTGACCGTGCTGGGCGTCGTCCAGTACTTCATCGGCTTCTCCGACGAGGCGGGTGACGTCGGCCAGGACACGATCTTCCTGCTCACCGGTGGCCTGCTCGCGGCGCTGCACGCGCTGCCGAAGGCGCCGCGCGTGCTTCCGTTCGCCGCGCTGTTCAGCGTGGTCGGCGCGCTCGGGACGCTCGACACGGTGGTGGCCGAGCAGAGCACGCCGGGCATCGTCACGGTGGTGCTGATCCTCGGCATCGTGCAGATGCTGGTCGCGGTGGCCGCGCTGCTGATGGAGTACGGCGTGCTCAAGCCGCCGGCGCCCAAGCCCGCGGTGCCGCACTACCAGCAGTACGGCCAGGCGGGGCCCTACCAGCCGCAGCAGCAGCCGGGCCAGTTCCCGCAGCAGCCGGGCGCGACGCCGCCGGGCCAGCAGGCGACCACGTACGCGCCGCAGCAGGGCCAGTTCTTCCAGCAGCCGCAGGGAGAGCAGGGCAAGCCCCCGGGCACGCCGCCGGGCGGCTTCGGCCAGCAGGGCTGACCCGGTGCCCGGCCCGACCGCCCCAACGTGGCGTTCGGTGCGTTGGGCGCACCCAATGCCGCGTTGAGGCGCTTGTCACCTCGTGAAAACACCCGCTGTGACTCTCCGTGTCACAGCGGGTGTTTTTTGTTGTCCGGGTGCCCCCGACCGGGTGGGTTAGCTTCGCCACGCCCGGGGCGGGCGGCGTGCCTCACCCGGACGGTCCAGCACGGGTGTCAAGGTGCGAAGCATGCAGCAGCTCACCAGTTCTCAACGCCCGCCGGGCGGCGAGCCGGTGGGCGACACCGTCGAACTCGACGCCCAGGTCGCTCCGGCCACCCGGGTGCGGGTGTTGCTCACCACCGCCTTCGGCCCGCTGATCACGGAGTACGCCGTGGTCGCGACGCTGGTCGCGCTCGTCGCGCTGACCGCCGAACGCACCGCGTTCTCCGCCGCCGGCGTGCTGCTCTCGGCCGGCCCCGGCTGGCTCGCGGGGTTCCAGGTGCAGCTCGGCATCGGCGGCCACCCGCTGGGTGTGCTGCCGCTGCTGCCGACGATCGGCGCCGTGCTGCTCGTGGCGCGCACCGCGTCCGGCGCCGCGCTGCGGCTCGGCTGCACGACGCTGCGGCAGGCCGTTCCCCTGATCTCCGTGATCGGCGCCGCGCACGCGTTGTTCGGCCTTCTGATCGGACTGCTCTCGCTCAGCGCGCCGGTGCGGGTGAACCCGCTGCTGGCGTTCGTGGTGCCCGGCGTGTTCGCCGTGCTGGCGGCCACGGGCGGCGCGGTGCGTCGCTGCGGCCTGCCCGCGGCGGTAGCCGAACGGCTCGACCCGTCGGCCGTGCGCGGCCTGCGCGCGGGCGCGCTGGGGCTCGCGGCGCTGCTGGCGGTGGGCGCGATCGTGTTCACCGTCGCCACGGTGGTGTCGGTGTCCACTGTGGACGATCTGTTCGAGCCCTCGTTCGGCAACAGCTTCGGGCTGTTCCTGCTTTCGGTGGCTTACCTGCCCAACGCCGTGGTGGCGGCGCTGTCGTTCGTCAGCGGACCCGGTTTCACGATCGGCTCGCTCGACGTCAGCCTCGTCGGCTACCGCGGTGGCTCCGTGCCCGCGGTGCCGCTGCTCGGCGGCATCCCCGAGCACACCGCCGCGTGGTGGCCCGTGCTGCTGGTGCTGCCGGCGGCCGTCGGCGCGCTGGTCGGCTGGTCGGTGCGCCACGCGGACGACGACCCGGCCGGCCGGATCCGGATCGTCGCCGTCGCGGGTGCCGTGGTCGGGTTCGGCTGCGTGGTGCTGGGGACGCTCGCGGGCGGGCGCCTCGCCGACGGCCCGTTCGACCCGGTGAGCGTGCCGGTCGGGGTGGCGTCGATCGTGGCGTTCTGCTGGATCGTGATCCCGGGTGGGTTCGTGGCGTTCTTCGCCGGTGAGCACGCGCCGGCCGCGCCGCCGGACACGCTGGAGGTCGAGGACGCCGGCGAGTTCACCGACGAAGAGGACCTGGCTGACGAAGACCTGGCCGAAGATTCCGACGAGTCCGAAGAGGACACGGACGAACCGGGCGAGGAAGACGTCGACGAGGTCGATCCCGACGAACTCGATCCCGAAGCGGCGCCGGCCGACGTCGACCCGGAAGAGCTCGACACCGACGCGTCCGACACCGAGTTCACCGAGCCGGAACCGGGGCCCGGAACCGCTCCCCAGCCCCGGCAGCCCGAGCCCGACTATGACGAGTACGACGCCGAAGCCGAGGCCGAACTGGGCCTCGAGCTGCCCGAAGACGTCGCGCTCGACCAGCCGGAAGCCGGCCCGGACCGGGCCTCCGACGGGCGCGGAGCTGTGACCGAGTCCACCGACGGCTCCGGTGAGGACGAGGGCCGCGAGCGCGACCGTTAGGGTTGGGGTGACCTGGTGAAGCGTGGTGCGCCTGAGGTGCGCCGCCACCGTGCAAGGAGCCCGTTCTGGCCAGCCGCTTGGACCTGCCGACCCCGGTGAAGATCGTCGTGCTCGCATCCGGTTCGGGCACGCTGCTGCAGGCGGTGCTCGACGCCGTTGCCCGCCCCGCCTTTCCGGCGCGGGTCGTGGCCGTGGGCGCCGACCGCACGGGCATCGAGGCGCTGGCGCGGGCCGAGCGCGTGAGCGTGCCGTCGTTCACCGTCCGCGTCGCCGACCACCCCGACCGCGACGCGTGGGACAAGGCGCTCACCGACGCCGTGGCCGCGTACGAGCCCGACCTGGTGGTGTCGGCGGGGTTCATGAAGATCCTCGGCGCGCAGTTCCTGTCGCGCTTTGCGAACCGGGTGATCAACACGCACCCGGCCTTGCTGCCGTCGTTCCCGGGGATGCACGCGGTCGCCGACGCGCTGGCGGCCGGCGTGAAGGTGACCGGGTCGACCGTGCACTTCGTCGACGCGGGCGTGGACACCGGCCCCGTCATCGCCCAGGAGGCGGTGGTCGTGGAGGCCGACGACACCGAAGACGTCCTGCACGAGCGGATCAAGGCCGTGGAACGCAGGCTGCTGGTTGAAACGATCGAGCGACTCGGCCGTGGTGGCTGCACCGTGGACGGACGAAAGGTGAGGTTTTCGTGAGCACTCCAGAGGGACGACGCCCGGTCCGGCGCGCGCTGATCGGCGTCTCGGACAAGGCCGGCCTGCTCGAGCTCGCGACCGGTCTGCACGCTGCGGGCGTGGAGATCGTGTCGACCGGCGGTACCGCGAAGGTGATCGCGAACGCCGGGGTCCCCGTCACGCCGGTGGAGCAGGTGACCGGGTTCCCCGAGTCGCTCGACGGCCGCGTGAAGACGCTGCACCCGCGCGTGCACGCAGGCCTGCTGGCCGACCAGGACAACCCCGACCACGTCGAGCAGCTGCGGAAGCTCGAGATCGCGGCGTTCGACCTGCTCGTGGTGAACCTGTACCCGTTCACGCAGACGGTGGCGTCGGGCGCGAGCCCCGAGGACTGCGTGGAGAACATCGACATCGGCGGCCCGGCGATGGTGCGCGCGGCCGCGAAGAACCACGGCAGCGTCGCGGTGGTCGTGGATCCGGCGCGTTACGCGTGGGTGCTGGAGCAGGTCACGGCGGGCGGCTTCGAGCTCGTCGATCGCAAGCGGCTCGCGGCGCAGGCGTACGCGCACACGGCGGCGTACGACGCGGCTGTCGCTTCGTGGTTCGCCAACGTGTACGCGCCCGCTGACGACTCCGGTTTCCCCGACTTCCTGGGCGCCACCTGGGACCGCGCCGACGTGCTGCGCTACGGCGAGAACCCGCACCAGAAGGCCGCGCTGTACCAGAGTTCGCAGCCGGGCCTCGCGCACGCGGAGCAGCTGCACGGCAAGGCCATGTCGTACAACAACTACGTTGACACCGACGCCGCTCGCCGCGCCGCGTTCGACTTCGCCGACCCCGCCGTCGCGATCATCAAGCACGCCAACCCGTGCGGCATCGCGGTGGGCGTGGACATCGCCGAGGCGCACCGCAAGGCCCACGCGTGCGACCCGGTTTCGGCCTACGGCGGCGTGATCGCCACGAACCGGCCGGTGACCGTGGACGCGGCGGAGCAGATCGCCGAGGTGTTCACCGAGGTCGTGCTGGCGCCCGACTTCGAGCCGGAGGCGCTGGAGATCCTGCAGCGCAAGAAGAACGTGCGGCTGCTGAAGCTGCCCGTGATCGAGAACCCGGCGCCCGTCGAGCTGCGGCCGATCTCCGGCGGCGTGCTCGTGCAGACCGTCGACGCGATCGACGCGCCCGGCGACGACCCCGCCAACTGGCAGCTCGCCACGGGCACGCCGGCCGACTCGGCGACCCTGGCCGACCTCGCCTTCGCGTGGCGTGCGCTGCGTGCGGTGAAGTCCAACGCGATCCTGCTGGCCCACGACGGCGCGACCGTCGGCGTCGGCATGGGCCAGGTCAACCGCGTCGACTCGTCGCGGCTCGCGGTCGCGCGTGCGGGCGACCGGGCGAAGGGTTCCGTCGGCGCGTCCGACGCGTTCTTCCCGTTCCCGGATGGGCTCGAGGTCCTGCTCGAGGCCGGCGTGCGCGCCGTCGTGCAGCCCGGCGGCTCCATCCGCGACGCCGAGGTGATCGCGGCGGCCGAGAAGGCAGGCGTCACCCTGTACCTGACGGGGACGCGCCACTTCGCGCACTGAGGTTTTCTTGGGGGCCGGCTCTCTTTTCGAGGGCCGGCCCCTTTTTATTCACGAAGGCGCGCGTACACGACTTCGTCACGGTAGGCGCCGTCTCGCCAGGTCACCTGGCACATCAGGCCCTCACGGTGGAAGCCCGCCTTCTCCAGCACGCGCTGCTCGGCGAGGTTCTCGCGGTCGGTGAACGCCTCGAGCCGGTGGGCGCGCGTGAAACGGAACAGGTGCTCGACCAGAAGACGGTGGGCCTTCGTGCCGAGGCCGTGGCCGCGGTGGTCGGGCAGCAGCGTCACCCCGATCTCGTAACAGCCACCCGCCGGCCCACCCCGATCGGCGGCCTCCCAGCTCGCCATCCCGGCCACCACCCCGTCCACGGTCACCGCGACGGCCGTCGACGCGTCCCCCACGAACCCGTCCTCGGCGAACCGCCGCCGGCGCTCCTGCGCGCTGCCGAACCCGGCCCACTGGAACGCGCCCATCACGTCAGGCTCCACGGCGAACCGATCGAGCACCGGCAGATCTTCCTCGGCGAACGGCCGCAGGGCGAGGTGTTTCATGCTTGTCTCCACCAGCTTCGCTCGGACGTGGTACGGACCGGTGGCCCCGTTCGGCCCAGTGTATCGCGGACACCGAGCGTGTTGTGGTTGTCGCGCTTCGGGTTCTGTGGTTCTACTTAGGACGGTTGTGTGCGGCCGTTCAGTCGTTCTCGAAGTCCCACGGGTAGTCACGGCTGTCGGGTGGTGTGTCGTCCACGCCGGCGGCAAGCAGGTCGGCCGAGGTGAACACGAGGTCGCCGCGCTCACCGAGGAGCACGCCGAGCAGTTCCGCCAGGAGGTCGAGGTGGGCTTGGCGGGACTGGTCGGTCAGCTGGGTGATCAGCTCGGATGCCTCGATGATCCGAACGCCCGCGGGGCCCAGTTCGCCGAGCCTGCGGTGCAACAGGCCTGCTTCCCGGTAGCTCGACCAGGGTGTTCGCAATGCCAGGCAGGAGCCGGCGGTGCTGGCGAACAGCATGAACAGCGGAGCCGCGCCGGGTGTGGAGCTGATCGATTCCCTGTCCAGCCTGAGCTGGAACAACGTCTGTAGTCCATCGAGCACGCGCTGGCGGTGTGCGCGTAGTGCGGTGTTGTACGCCGACTGTTCCTGCTGATACTCCCCGAAAGCATCGTCTTCGGATGCCCGCGCGAGCACGTACGCCTCAGCGAAGGCTCTCCGGTTGTAGGAGACCTCGCCGGCTGGGTTCGTCCTGTCCACTCGCCGACATTACCGAGCACGAGCGGCGGCGTTTCCCGTCTGGCTCGGCTGTCGCCTGGCTCGTGGCGCCGGCGACCGTGACAACAACGACCTGAAAGTGCGAACTATCGTCCGTCGACCCCAGACCCGGCTTGACACGGCTACCGGATCCCGGTCTACTTGAGGCATCGAACAGGTGTTCGATGCAGGGTGTCGAAGGCCGCCTTCCCCGCGGTGCGTCGGTGCTCGTCCTGTGGGGCCCTGGCCTGGGCCTGCGGTGAGGGTGGGCGCCGGCGTGTGCGTGGAGGGGAGGGGTGTGCGGTGACGGCAGTGGTGGAGCCCGTGGCTCGGCTCGCTGCGCTGCCCGGCGTGAGCACGGCGAGCCGGGTCGCGGAGCAGGCTGAGCACGCCAGGACGACGGGAAGGGTGCTCCCGGTGTCCCCGGCGTTGGCCGGCCTGCTGCCCGACGCGGGGCTCCGGCGCGGGAGCACTGTGGCGGTCCACCGCTCCCCGTCGTTGCTCCTCGCCCTGCTCGCCGAGGCCACCGCCGCCGGGTCGTGGGCGGCGGTGGTCGGCGTGCCCTCCCTGGGCATCGCCGCGGCGGCGGAGCACGGCGTCGAGGTGTCGCGCCTCGCCCTCGTGCCCCGCCCGGGCGCCGAGTACCCGTCCGTGGTCGCCGCCCTCCTCGACGGCGTCGACCTGGTGGTCACCGAGCCCCGCTCCGTCCGCCCCGCGGTCGCCCGGCGCCTTTCCGCCCGCGCCCGCCACCGCGGCACCGTCCTGCTCACCCTCGGCCCCTGGCCCGCGGCCGACGTGGAACTCCACTGCGTCCCGGGCGAGTGGACGGGGTTTCTCGGCTCTGGGGCGGGGTTTCTGCGCTCCCGGACCGCCGAGGTCCACGCTCGCGGGCGGGGTTCCGCTGCTCGGCCCCGGTCGGTTTCCGTCGCCTTGCCCGGCCCCGACGGCCGTGCGCTTCCGGTGGAGCCGCTCGCGGTTCCGGTGGGTCTTCCGCTGCAGCGGCTTGACGAGGAGGCTGTGGGATGACTGCCGTCTGCGTTTCGCCGGGACAGCGACTACGCGATTCAGATCGTTTCGCTCCGGACTTCGTGCGGGATGGTCGTGCGAAGGCAGACCGGGGCCGTGGCGCCGCCTGCGCGGGTTTCGTGCTCGTCGTTGTGCCGCGTGGGTCGGCTTTACGCCGGCGTGCGCCCGGTTCGCACGTCCTTTCCTCTCCGGCGACCGCCGGAACTCGCGTGACATCCGTCCACATCAGACACCCCGAGGTGGCCGGATGACCATCACCGAAGAAACCCCCAGAACCACCACCCTCCCCGCCCGGATGCTCGTCCTCTGGTGCCCCGACTGGCCCGCCGTCGCGGCGGTGGCCGCGGCCGGCGCACCGCTCACCAAGCCGGCCGCGGTGTTCCTCGCCAACCGCGTCGTGGCGTGTACCGCGGTGGCGCGCAAGAACGGCGTGCGGAGGGGGATGCGGCGGCGGGAGGCGGAGTCGAAGTGTCCCGAGCTGGGCGTGTTCGGCGTGGACGACGGGCGGGACGCGCGGCTGTTCGAGAACGTCGCGCGCGCCGTGGAGGAGCTGGTCGTCGGGCTGGAGGTGGTGCGGCCGGGGCTGATCGCGGTGCCCGTGGCGGGCGCGGCGGGCTACTTCGGCGGCGAGCATCCGCTCGCGGAGAAGCTGCTGGACCAGGTGGCCGCGGTGGCGGGCGTCGAGTGCCAGGTCGGGGTGGCGGAGGGGCTGTTCGGGGCCACGATCGCGGCCCGGCACGGTGAGTTCGTGCCGCCCGGGGAAACGAGACAATTCCTCGCACCCCTGCGCATCACCGAGCTCGACCAGCCCGACGTCGAGCGCAAGGAGCTCGTCGACCTGCTCACACGCCTGGGCCTCAAAACACTCGGGGCGTTCGCGGAGCTGACCGAACGCGACGTGATGTCCCGCTTCGCCCTCGACGGCGTGCTCGCCCACCGGCTGGCGCGCGGGCTGTCGGAGCGCCCTCCGCTGCGCCGCAAACCGCCGGCCGACCTCACACTCACCGAGGAGTTCGACCCGGTGCTGGAACGCGTCGACGTCGCGGCGTTCCTCGCCAAGAACCTCGGCGCGCGGTTCCACGCGGCTCTCGCCGACCGCGGCCTGGCGTGCACGCGCCTCGGCATCTACGCCACCACCGAGGGCGGCGAGCAGCTCGGCCGCGTCTGGCGCTGCGCGGAACCCCTGACACCCCAAGGGGTCGCCGACCGCGTGCGGTGGCAGTTCGAGGGCTGGCTGAAGGGCAACCGGCCCACCTCGGGCGTCGCGCGGCTGCGGCTGGAGCCGGAGGAAACGGTCGAGGGCAAGTCCCTGCAGCTCGGCCTCTGGCACGGTGGCAACCGCAGTGAGGACGACGAGCTCACCACCGAACGCGCCGCCCGCGCCTTCGTCCGCGTGCAGGGCCTGCTCGGCCCTGAAGGCGTCGTCACCCCGATCCTCGACGGCGGCCGCGACCCCGCCGGCCGCGTCCGCCTCATCCCGTGGGGCGACCCGCGCGAGCCCGTCTCGCCGCCGGACGCCACGTGGCCGGGCCGCCTGCCCGCGCCGTCACCCGCGACGGTGCTCGAACAACCCGTGCCGGTCAAGGTCGTCGACGAGCAGGGCATGCCCGTCGGCATCACCAGCCGCAAGCAGCTCACGGCGCCGCCGTGCCGGCTGAGCGTCGCGGGCGCCCCTCCGCGGATGGTCCTCGACTGGGCCGGCCCGTGGCCCGTCGCGGCCAGCCGTCGCGCGGCCACGCCGCAACAGGCCCGCCTGCAGCTGCTCCTGGCCGCCGCCGGAGGAGACGACGCCGACGAAGCCGTGCTCGTCCTGTGCTCCGGCACCGAAAATCCTGTGTGGACAGTGGAAGGAATCTACGACTGATGGACGACGAAACCGAAACCGCCTCCGTGCGCCGGGAACCCCCGCTCATCCCGGGGCCCCGCAGTTCCCCCGAAAACGACTAGATGGGCTGGAACAACCCGCCCGTCCCCTGGCAGGACCTCGCGCGGGCCCTGTCCGGCGACGGCGACGTGCCGCCCGGCGACCACGGCGACAGCCCGGCGTGGGGCCGCAAACGCGACGTCTACCGCCGCCCCGCCGACGTGCCGCCGCCGCGCAGCGAGGTCGAGTCCGGGCCGCGCGTGCCGTACGCCGAACTGCACTGCCACTCCAACTTCAGCTTCCTCGACGGCGCCAGCCACCCCGAGGAGCTCGTGGAGGAGGCCGCGCGGCTCGGCCTCGACGCCATCACGCTCACCGACCACGACGGCATGTACGGCGTCGTCCGCTTCGCCGAAGCCGCGAAGGAGCTGGGCGTTGCCACGGTGTTCGGCACCGAGCTGAGCTTCGGCCTCTCCGCCCCGCAGAACGGCGTCGCCGACCCCGAAGGCCAGCACCTGCTCCTGCTCGCGCGCGGCGACGACGGCTACCGCAGCCTGTGCCGTGCCATCACCGCCGGCCAGCTGCGCGGCTACGACTGCGCTGTCGGCGCCGCCGGCGAGCAAGAGCGGGCCGAAAAAGGCCGTCCCGTCTACGACCTGCGCGCCGTCGCAGAAGAGGTCACCGGCCAGTGCGCCGTGCTCACCGGCTGCCGCAAAGGCTCCGTCAGGCAAGCGCTGCTGGGCGAAGGCCCGGCCGCCGCGGCCACGCAGCTGAGAAAACTCGTCGAGCTCTTCGGCCGCGACAACGTCTACGTCGAGCTTTTCGACCACGGCCAGCCCCTCGACAGCACCCACAACGACCTCCTCGCCGAGCTGGCGAACGACTTCGGCCTGCCCACTGTCGCCACCACCGCCGCGCACTACGCCCGTCCCGAACGCGGCCGTTTCGCCGACGCCGTCGCCGCGATCCGCGCGCGCCGCGGCATCGACGACCTCGAAGGCTGGCTGCCCAGCGACGGCGCCGCTTTCCTGCGCTCCGGCACCGAAATGGCCGAGCGTTTCCGGCGGTACCCCGGCGCAGTCCAACGCTCGGCGCTGCTCGGCGTCGAATGCTCGTTCAAGCTGGAGCTCCTCGCGCCCGAGCTGCCACCGTTCGACGTGCCGGAGGGCCACACCGAGACGACGTACCTGCGCCACCTCACGATGAAGGGTGCCGAAGAGCGTTACCTCGGCAAGGAGGACGAAGCCGCCGCGTACGCCCAGATCGAGCACGAGCTGAAGATCATCGAAGACCTCGGCTTCCCCGGCTACTTCCTGATCGTCTGGGACATCGTGCGTTTTTGCCGCGACAGCACCATCCTCTGCCAGGGCCGGGGCTCGGCCGCGAACTCCGCCGTCTGCTACGCGCTGGGCATCACCAAGGTCGACCCGGTGAAGTACAAGCTGCTCTTCGAACGCTTCCTCGCCCCCGACCGCGACGGTTACCCCGACATCGACCTCGACATCGAGTCCGATCGCCGCGAAGAGGCCATCCAATACGTCTTCGCCAAGCACGGCCGCCTCAACACCGCGCAGGTAGCCAACGTGATCACCTACCGCGCCCGCTCCGCGATCCGCGACGCCGCCCGCGCGCTCGGCTACTCACCCGGCCAGCAGGACGCGTGGAGCAAGCAGATCGACCGCTGGGGAGCGTTGCGCAGCACCGAAAAGGACCACGACCACGATATTCCGGACGACGTCGTGCAGCTCGCGTTCGCCCTCGAGGACTTTCCGCGCCACCTCGGGATCCACTCCGGCGGCATGGTGATCTGCCAGGAGCCGGTGAGCCAGGTCTGCCCGGTCGAGTGGGCGCGGATGGAGAACCGCAGCGTGGTGCAGTGGGAGAAGGAGGACTGCGCCGCGGCCGGGCTGGTGAAGTTCGACCTGCTGGGCCTGGGCATGTTGTCCGCGCTGCACTACATGCTCGACCTCGTCGAGGAGTACAAGGGCGAGAAGATCGACCTGGCCGAACTGGATCTGAAGGACCAGAACATCTACCGGATGCTCTGCCGCGCCGACGCGATCGGCGTGTTCCAGGTGGAGAGCCGCGCGCAGCTGGCCACGCTGCCGCGGCTGCGGCCGGAGGAGTTCTACGACCTGGCCGTGGAGGTCGCGCTCATCCGCCCCGGGCCGATCCAGGGCGGCTCCGTGCACCCGTACATCCGGCGCAAGCAGGGGCGCGAGGAGTGGGAGTACGACCACCCGCTGCTGGAAAACGCGTTGCACAAGACCAAAGGCGTGCCGCTGTTCCAGGAACAGCTGATGCAGATCGCGCTCGACGTCGCGAACTTCACCGCGGCGGAGGCCGACCAGCTGCGCCACGCGATGGGGTCCAAGCGTTCCGAGCGGAAGATGGAGCTGCTGCGGCAGCGGTTCCTCGACGGCGCAGCAGCCAACGGCCTGGAGCCGGAGCTCGCGGAGAAGATCTTCCTGAAGCTCAAGGCGTTCGCGAACTTCGGTTTCCCGGAGAGCCACGCGCTGAGCTTCGCGTACCTGGTGTTCGCGAGCGCGTATTTCAAGTACTACCACCCGGACGCGTTCTGCGCGGGGCTGCTGCGCGCGCAGCCGATGGGGTTCTACTCGCCGCAGTCGCTGGTGGCCGACGCGCGGCGCCATGGCGTCACGGTGCTCGGCCCCGACATCAATCTCAGCCTGCCCCAGGCGACGCTGGAACCGTTGCCGGACAACGGAAAGCTGCGCGCGGTCCGCGGCGGCCTCGGCACCGTGCGGCTGATCGGCGACGAGCTGGCGGAGAAGATCGTCGCCGAACGGTCGGGCGTCCCGTTCGCGAGCATGTCCGACCTCGCCCGCCGCGTGCGGCTCACTGCGCCACAGCTGGAGGCCCTCGCTACGGCCGGCGCCTTCAGCTGCTTCGGCGGCGACCGCCGGCAGGCCCTGTGGTCCGCGGGCGCCGTAGCGCAGGACCGCCCGGAGAAGCTGCCGGGCACGGCTCCCGGCGCCGACGCCCCGACGCTGCCCGGCATGGACGACCTCGACCTCGCCGCCGCCGACGTGTGGGCCACGGGCCTCTCGCCGGACAGCTACCCGACGGAGTTCGTGCGCGACCACCTCGACACCCTGGGCGTCGTCCCGGCCGCTCGCCTGCTCGACCAGCCCGACGGCGCCCGCGTCCTCGTCGGCGGCGCCGTCACGCACCGCCAGCGCCCCGCCACCGCCGGCGGCGTCACCTTCATCAACCTCGAGGACGAGACGGGCATGGTCAACGTCGTCTGCACCCTCGGCCTCTGGCAACGCTTCCACCGCGTCGCGCGCTCCAGCACCGCCCTGCTGGTCCGCGGCGTCGTCGAGAAGGCGGACGGCGTGGCGAGCGTGCGCGCTCAGAAGCTGGAGCCGCTGCCCTTGCGGATCACGGCGAAGTCGCGGGACTTCCGGTGACCCCGACAAAGCCCCGGCGGGCGACCTCGGCGCGCACGATCGGCGCCACCTCTGTACCCAGCAACTCGATGGCCCGCAGCAAATCCCGGTGCGAGACCGAGCCGATGCCCAGCTGCAGCAACGTGCGGTCGTGGCCGAAGAGCTCGTGCTGGTAAAGGATCTTCTCCGCCACGGCCGCCGGCGAGCCCACCGCGTAGGCGCCGGTGAGGGTGGTCTTCGCGGTGAACTCGGCGCGGGTCGTGGGTGGGATGCCGCGTTCGGCGAGGATGCGGTTCATGACCGAGGCGTCGGCGGGGTAGTAGAGGTCGGCCGCGGCCTGCGAAGTGTCGGCGACGAAGCCGTGCAGCGTGATCGCCACGGGTTGCGGGGCGTGGCCGTAGTGGGTGAGCGCGCGGCGGTGGACGTCGATCAGCGGGGCGAACTGCGGCGCCTGCCCGCCGAGGATGCCGAGCGCGAACTGCAGGCCGAGCCGCCCGGCGCGGACCACGGACGCGGGGCTGCCTCCGACGGCGAGCCAAACCGGCAGCGGCGACTGCACCGGCTGTTTGCCGAGCGCGGCCTGAGCGTGCCGCTGCGCGAGGTCGCCGACGCGGCGGGCGTGGGCATCGCCACGCTCTACCGCCGGTTCCCCACCCGTGAAGACCTGATCACCGGCGTCTTCACCGAGAAGATGACGATCTACGCCGAATCCGTCGAAACCGCCCTCGCCGACCCCGACCCGTGGCACGGCTTCTGCGGCTACCTCGAAACGCTCTGCGCGATGCAGGCCGAGGACCAGGGGTTCACCCATGTGCTCACGCTCTCGTTCCCCACGGCGAAGGCGTTCGAGGCCCAGCGCCGCCGCGCATACCAGAACTTCGCCCGGCTCATCGGCAAAGCGCAGGAATCGGGCCGGCTCAGGCCCGATTTCGTCGCCGAAGACCTGATCATGCTGCTCATGGCCAACGCCGGCGTGCTCGCCGCGACCGCCCAGACCGCGCCGAACACCTGGCGCCGCTTCCTCGCCTACATGATCGAGTCGTTCGACACGGCCGCGACCACCGACGAGCTCCCCGCGCCACCGTCGGCGCGGGCCATGTTCCGCGCCATGCGCCAGGCCCGCTGAAGCCGTGTGACATCCTGTCGAGGTGATCGAGACCGGTGAGGACTACCGCGACGCCGTGCTTTCCGGGCAGTGGTGGGAAAAGCGTCAGTTCACGGGCTGCGACTTCACCGAGGCCGACCTGCGTGACCTGCGCACGCGCGGCTGCACGTTCGACAACTGCGACTTCACCAAGACTGACCTCGCCGGCTCGCGCCACGACGCCTCGGCCTTCCGCAGCTGCACGTTCGACCGCGCGGTGCTCGCCGACAGCCGGTGGTCGTCGTGCTCGCTGCTCGGTTCATCCTTTGTGGACTGCCGATTCCTCGGCATCGCGCTCACGGAGTGCGACCTGTCCCTGGTCTCCCTCGCCCGCGGCCGGCTGCGCAAGCTGCACCTGTCCGGCCTGCGCATGCGCGAGGCCAACCTCACCGAGGCCGACCTCACCGACACCGACCTGCGCGACTCCGACCTCACCGGCGCCCGCCTCCTCGGCGCCAAGCTCCCCGGCGCCGACCTGCGCGGCACCCGGCTCGACGCCAACGCCCTCGTGCAGGCCGACCTGCGCGGCGCCTACGTCGACGTCGAGACAGCCATCGGGTTCGCCGCCGCCCACGGCCTCATCGTCAAGTGACACATCGAAGAAACCGGGCCTGAAACCCGACAGCGGCGTCGACCCGGCGATTCCTCGCCGAACGGCCGGCACTTGCCCGCGAGCTCTTCGGCGAACCCCGCATGCCGACGCTCGTGCAGTACGACCGCTGAGGGTGGCGGTGTTCACGGTGCCTGCGCCGGCCCGGGCCGAGGGCAGCCCCCCGCCCTCCTCCTGGGGGGCGTCCCCGTCCCAGTTTATCGTTACCAGGCCCCGAAAAGTGGCCACCGCGGAATCTGTGGACAAGTCGGGGCCCCCGCTGGCTGCTGTGGACAACTCAGAGCAAGGCACTTGACATCAGACCCGGCGTTGGCCGGCCATCGACCGTCGCCGCCACTTGCCCCAGCGCCGGACAGAACGACCGCGACCGGCTGCTGCGGATCACCGTGAAGCCGGCGCCCGGCCAAGGCGGTGACGCCGCGCTGCTCGCCACCTCGACCCGCGACCTGCTCCTGCGCCTCAACAGCGAGGCCACTACGTGCCCGCCGAACGGCAGCTGCCCGAGGTCGTCCTGCGGCCGGATGGCGATCCCGAATACTTCCTGCTCGCGTCAAGCACCGCTACGCCCGCGGGACGTGAAAGGGGCGGAACCCGCAGGCCCCGCCCCTTTTCAGCAAGCAACTCAATCAACAACTCAGTCGATCGGCGGTTCACCCGGCTCCAGCTCGAGCAGGTCGCCCTCGGCCAGCAGTTCCTCGATCGAGGCGGGCAGCAGGTACGCCGAACCCCCGCCGGGCTGGTTGAACCACGGGATCGCGACACCGGCGAGCGTCTCGAGCGGACGCTGCACGCGGTACACGTGGTACGGCCGGTTCACCCACTCCGGCACCAGCGAACGCTCCTCGAACGGCGTCCCCGCGGCGTAGGTCAGGTTGCCGCTCGGGCCGCCGAAGCGGTCGAGCTCGCTGCCCGCGGGCAGTTCACGGATTTCCTTGCCGCGGAACAACGTCAGCGGCGGCTCACCCGACAGCGGCCCGATCGGCCACTGGTTGTTGCCACCGCCACCGCCACCGGCGGCGGCTCGCGGCGCTCCGTTGGCCCGCGCCGGCTCCTCCCGGCGCGACGGCGCGACGGGCGCACCCGGTCCACCCGGTCCACTCGGTCCACCGGGGCCGGCCGGACCACCGAGACCAGGCCCACCGAGACCAGGACCACCGAGACCAGGACCACCGAGACCGGGTCCACCCGGCCCGCCGACGGGAGCACCCGGCGGCACACCGGGCCCAGTCGGCAAGCCCAGCCCGCCACCCACAGGGGGAGCGGGGGGCATCGGCGGCTCCCGGCGCTGCAGCGGCTGAACCGGCGGGGTCACCTGCGTCGGCGGCTGCGGAGGCGGGGGCGGCGGGACCTGTCGCTGCGGCGGCTCTTCGGCCTCGGGCTCGTCGCCCAGCAGCTCCTCGGCCGACGTGAACGCCGTCTGCTCCTGCGGCGGCACGGCCTCGCGCGGGCGCACCGGGAACGAACCCGTGGCGACCTCCGGCGAAAGCGTCGTCACCACCGGCGGCTTCGGGGCTTCGGCCACGGGCTCTGCCGGCGGTGCGGGCGGCTGCTCCTCGGCGGGCTCGTGGCCGTCGGGGTGCAGCAGGACCTTGCCGAGCATGAACGCGGCGGCGTCGTCGGAGTCGCCGAACACTGCCGGGTTGATCAGCTCGCCGTCGTACCAGCCGACGCGCCAGCCCTCGTCCACCTGCTCCACGGTCCAGCCGCGCTCGGTCGGCGTGCCCAGCTGGTAGGCGGCGTCCGGCACGTCCAGCTCGTCGAGGCGCGTCTGCAGCTTCGCCAGCGCGGGTTCGGCCGGGAGATCGCGACGCGGCCGTCTCGGCGGCTGCTGGGGCTGCCGCTGCGGTTCCCCGGCCGGCTCCGGCCGGGCGCCGGCGCGCGGCGGCACGGGCAGCTCGGGCACCGGCAGGACACCCGGCACCCCCTCGTCGGGCGTGATCATCGCGGTCGGCGGGCCCGAGTCGAAGTCCGGTTCGCGGCCGGCGGGGCCGCCACCGTCGCGGGGCTGGTCGCCGTACTGGGACTCGCCGTACGGCTGCTCGTCGTAGTGCTCGTCGCCCTCGTACTGCTCGTCCTGGTACTGGCCCGACTGGTCGTACTGGCCGTCTTCGAAGTGCTGGCCGTCCTCGAACGACTGGCTGTTCTCGAACGACTGGCTGTTCTCGAACGTCTGCGTGTTCTCGAGCGGCTGGCCACCCTCAAACGACCGCGTGTCCTCGAACGACCGCGCCTCCTCGAACGACTGCGCGTTTTCGAAAGGCTCGGCTTCTTGGTACTGCTCCTCGCCGCGGTCGGCCGGGGCGTACAGCGCGGTGTGCTGCTCGGCCGGCTCCTCATGCCGCGAAGGTTCGTCAGTGTGAGTGAACAGCACCGGCTCTTCCTCGAGCGGCTGCTCGGCCGGAGCGGCGTCGACGGGCGCGTACAGCGCCGTCTGCTCGGCGTCCTCCTCCGGCGGGGCGGAGTTCGGGTCGACCGGCGCGTAGATCGCCGTGCGCTGCTGTTCTTCGTGCGCGGGTGGTGCGGCGCTGGGGTCGACGGGCGCGTACATCGCCGTGCGTTGCTGCTCTTCGTGCGCGGGCGGTGCGGCGTTCGGGTCGACCGGCGGGTACATCGCTGTGCGCTGCTGCTCTTCGTGCGCCTGCCGTGCGGCGTTCGGGTCCACGGGCGCGTACATCGCGGTCCGCTCGGCCACCGGCGTCGGGTTGTCGGCCGCGGCGCCGTTCGGCGGCGCGCCCGCGTTCGACCCGGCGCCGTTGGGGGCCGGTTCGAAGTCCGAGTGCTGCTGGTCCTCGAAGTGGTCCTCGCCGCCGAAGCGGTCGCCGAACTCGTCGTAGCGCTCGTCCTGGTACTGCTCGTTCTCGAAGCCCGGGCCGTCGTCATGCTGCGGGCCGGAACCGTCGAAGACCTGCTCGAACGGCGGTTCGGCCGGGGCCTCCGGCTCGGCGGGCGGCGTGTGCACGGCGAGCGGCACGTCGACCGGCGCGGGCGGAGCGGCTTCGGGAGCCGGGGCCGGCGGCGCCTGGGCGGCCGGGGGAGCAGGCGGCGTGGGCGGCTGCTGCTGTTGCGGCGGCGGGCCTGGACGCTGCTGCTGACTGCCCCGCGTGAGGTAGGCGGTGGCGCCCTGCAGCGCGAGGTCGTCGACCTGCGGCAGCTGGAAGCCGTTGGACCGGATGTGCTCCACCAGGTCGGGCTCGGGCGATACGCCGTACCGGCGCAGGTAGAAGTTCACGGCCGCGGGCCAGATCCACTGCCCGTCGCTGTGGAAGGCCACGGGCACGGTCGCCTCGGGCGTCGGCGCGAGGCGGTCGATGTCGTAGCCGCGGTCCTGCACCACCACGGGCGCGTGGTCGAGGTAGTCGAGCAGGCGGTCCTGCTCGGCGACGTCGAGATCGGGCCGGTTGATGACCGGACGCCCGGCGGGACCGATCGTGTCGAAGATCCGCGCGATGCGGAAGTGCGGGCCGGGCTGCTCGGGGCCGAGGCCGGACAGGCGCCGGATCAGCCACTCCGGCACGTTCTCCTCTGTCCGGGGGAACATGCGCAGCTCGTCCTGGTACGCCTGGGGTGGCGGCGCGAGGTGCCACGTGGGCTCCTCGCGGTTGTACTCGAGGTTGTAGCTGGACGGGTGGTCGAGCTGGTAGCGCGCGTTGAACCACGTGCCGCGGCCGTCGCGGTACATGCCCGCGCGCAGCCGGCCGAAGAGCGTCGCGATGTCGTGGGTGGCGACCCACTCCTGCCCGGTGCCGTCTTCGGTGCGGATCTCGCCCGTCAGCTCGTGGTACCTGCCGACGGCCCGATACTCCACCGTGACCTTGCGCCAGTCGCGTGGTGCTGCGCGCAGCAGGGCGAGTCCGATCTGCTTGACCAGTGTGTCCTGCTCGGTCGCGTTCAGCTGCGTCGTCGGTTGTGCCACGGGAACATTTTGACTGTTCGCGCGCGCGAACGCACCCCGCATAGGTCTTTTGCCACTCAGGGGCGGTCTGACCTCGGTCGACGCGCGATGCTCAAGATCACACACCCGTGCGGGCTGGGACTGGGCTCCGGCGTTGGGGTGACGACGAGTCTACGTCCGGTGGCCCTGCGCGTCCGATCACGACGCGCGGGCCGATCGGGTGGTGCGGCGAGCACGCTGCGTATGCGGCCTGGGCGAGATCCGGGCGCGGGCGGCGCTTTGCGAGAATGGTCACCGTGACGGCGAAGATTCTGGACGGCAAGGCCACGAAGGACGCCATTTTCGCGGAGCTGCGCCCGCGGGTGGCCGCGCTCGCCGAGCGGGGCGTGGTCCCCGGGCTGGGCACGGTGCTGGTCGGCGACGACCCGGGCTCGCACTCGTACGTGAAGATGAAGCACGCGGACAGCGCGAAGATCGGCGTCAACTCGATCCGCCGCGATCTGCCCGCCGACATCTCGCAGGAGAAGCTCGAGGCCGTCATCGACGACCTCAACGCCGACCCGGCGTGCCACGGCTACATCGTGCAGCTGCCCCTGCCCAAGCACCTCGACGCCAACCGCGTCCTCGAGCGCATCGACCCCGACAAGGACGCCGACGGCCTCGCCCCCACGAGCCTCGGCCGCCTCGTCCTCGGCCAGCGCGGCCCGTTGCCGTGCACGCCGTACGGGATCATCGAGCTGCTCCGCCGCCACGGCGTGGTGCTGGACGGCGCCAACGTGACGGTGGTCGGCCGCGGCATCACCGTCGGCCGCACGATGGGCCTGCTGCTCACGCGACGCAGCGAGAACTCCACCGTGACGCTCTGCCACACCGGCACGCGCGACCTCGCCGCCGAGGTCCGCCGCGCCGACATCGTCATCGCCGCCGCCGGCGTGCCCGGCATCATCAAGCCCGACATGGTGGCCCCCGGCGCGGCTGTGCTGGACGTCGGCGTCTCCCACGTCGACGGCAAGCTCACGGGCGACGTGGACCCGGGCGTGGCCGAGGTCGCGGGCTGGCTCTCACCGAACCCGGGCGGTGTCGGCCCGATGACCCGCGCGATGCTCGTGTCGAACGTCGTCGAAGCCGCCGAGCGCGCGGTCGCGAGCCGGTGACCATGACCGCAGACCGGCCTCGCACGAAACGGTCGTGGACCGTCCACGTGCCGTTCGGGCTGGTCATGCTGCTGCTGCTCGCCGCGGCGCTGCGGATCCTGCAGTACCACTGGCGAGAGGGCGCGGTGCTGGTCGGCGCCGCGCTGTTCGTGGGCGGGTTGTTGCGGCTGCTGCTGCCGGAGGACCGCGTCGGGCTGCTGGCGATCCGCGGCAAGGTCGTGGACATCGTCACCTACTTCGCCCTGTGCGCTGCCGTGTTGTACATCGCCTTGACGATCACGGGCGGTCCGTTCGACGCCACGTCCTGACGGCTTGTAGTCCCGGAACGCGAAGCGGCCCCGCACCGAGCACTGGTGCGGGGCCGCTTCGCGTCATCCGGGTGTCACGAAGCCAGGACCAGCTCCCGCTGCTCCTCGGCCCGCGCGTCGCGCCGGTCCAAGGTCCCGGAAACCGCCGCGATCGACAGCCCGAGCACGGCCAGCGTCGCGCCGACCCAGTTGGGCGCCACCAGCCCGAGGCCGCCGGCGATCACCAGTCCACCGAGGTACGCGCCGATCGAGTTCGCGATGTTGAACGCCGACTGCACGGCCGCCGACACCAGCGACGGAGTTCCGCCGGCCTTCTGCATGATCCGCGTCTGCATCATCGGGCCGATCATGAAGCCCGCGACACCGACGAAGAAGATCGTGATCGCCGCGCCGACCTTCGAGTGGGCCGTCAGCGTGAAGATCCCCAGCACCACCGCCAGCGAAAGCATCGCCGCGTACAGCGAAGGCATCAGCGCGCGGTCCGCGAGCCGCCCGCCCAGGTAGTTGCCGACGGTCATCCCGACACCCGCCAGCGACAGCAGCAGCGTCACGTCTGCGGGCGAGTACCCGGCGACGTCCGTGAGCATCGGCGCGATGTACGACATGCACGCGAACACCCCACCGAGCCCGAAGGTCACGATCGCCAGCGCCAGCCACACCTGCGGTCGCCGGAACGCGCCCAGTTCACCGCGCAGCGTTGCCTCGGCGGGCCGGCCCTGGTGCGGCACCAGCTTGGCGATGGCGGCCGCGGCGAACAGGCCGATCACCGCGACCACCCCGAACGTCGCCCGCCAGCCCACCTGCTGGCCCAGCAACGTCCCGAGCGGCACGCCGACGACGTTTGCCAGCGTCAGCCCCATGAACATCATCGACACGGCCTTCGCGCGGTCGCCCGGCTTCACCAGGCTCGACGCGACCACCGCGCCGGCGCCGAAGAACGCGCCGTGCGGCAGGCCGGCCAGGAAGCGGAACGCGATGCCGAAACCCTGGTTCGGCGACAGCGCGAACAGGGCGTTGCCCAGCGTGAACAGGCCCATCATCGCGAGCAGCATGGTCTTGCGCGGCAGCCGCACGGCCACCGCGGTCAGCAGCGGTGCGCCGATCACGACACCGAGCGCGTAGGCGGAGATGAAGTAGCCGGCGGTGGGGATGTCGATGTGGAAGTCCGCGGCGGCCTGGGGCAGCACACCCATCATCACGAACTCGGTGGTCCCGATGCCGAAGGCACCGATGGCGAGCGCGAGCAACGCGACGGGCACGGCTCTCCTTCCTTGAGAAATCGATTACTCAGCCCGGGGCGACCCCGTTCTGAAGCGCTTTAGACGAGGGGCAAAAAACAAGACAGCCGTGCGGCCCCGACGCCGTCGTGCTGTCTGCACCCAGTTCAACCGATAGGGCGTGGTTTTGTCATCCCGGTATCCGGGTGAGGCTCTTCACGTAGGGCGACCGTCAGCGGCGCGCGGCGAGCACCCCGTCGAGCAAGCCTGGCGCCAGCTCGTCAAGATCGTTGCGGCGCAAGGAGTTGAACCGCGTCGTGCCTTCCTGGCGGCCGGCGATCACGCCCGCGGCACGCAGGATGCCGAGGTGGTGCGTGAGTGTGGACTTGGTCACCGGCACCTCGAGCCCGCCGCACGACACCTCGGCTTCGGTCCGGGCCAGTTGGCGCACGATCGCCAGGCGCACGGGGTCGGCGAGCGCGCGCAGCACCGACTCGACGGTCATCTCGTCGCACTCGGGGTGGACGAGCGGAGTCAGGTGCGTGGTGGCGGCCATGCGTCCATAGTACGACGTTCCTCGAAATTGTCGGGCCCGCGGTGTACGGTCGGCATCGAACTACGACGTTCGTCGAACCAATCCCGTTCACCTCTTGGGGGCACCACCATGTCCAGCGTCTCCACCTCGGGGAGCTCGCGTAACGCCGTGCTGGCGTTCGGGGCCTTCGGGGTCGGCACCAGCGGCTACATCGTCGCCGGACTGCTGCCGTCGCTCGTCTCGGAGCTGCACGTGTCGGCCACCGCCGCCGCGCAGCTCGTCACGTCGTTCGCCATCGCGTACGCGATCGGCTCGCCGCTGTTCGCCGCCGTCACCGGCCGCTGGGAGCGCCGGACGCTCCTGGTGGCCGCGCTCGTCGTCACCGGTCTCGGCAACCTGTTCGCCGCCGTCGCGCCTGGCTACACCACGCTGCTTCTCGCGCGGGTTGTCACGGCCGTCGGCGCCGCTGTCTTCACTCCGGCCGCCAGCGCCGTGGCCGCTGAGCTGACCACGCCGGAACGCCGCGGCCGCGCAGTCGCGATGGTGTTCGGCGGGCTCACAGTCGCGTTGATCTTCGGGGTGCCGCTTGGCAGCCTGGTCTCGCAGCAGTGGGACTACCAGACTGCGTTCCTGCTCGTCGGCGTGCTGTCGCTGGCCGGCGCGGTCGCCGTGCGGCTCGTGCTGCCGCGGGTCGCGCCGCCGCCCGCGGTGCGGCTGGCCGAGCGCTTCGCGGTGGCGCGCGACAAGCGCGTGGTCGCGCTGCTCGTCACCACGGTGCTCGCGTGCCTCGGCGCGTTCATGGTCTACACGCTCTCGTCGCCACTGCTCGCCGTGACGGCCGGGATCACCGGAGGCACCGTCACTGTGCTGCTGTTCTGCTACGGCATCGGCGGCGCGCTGGGCAACTACCTTGGCGGCCGCGCGGCCGACCGGTGGGGCGCGCGCGTGCCGGTGCTCCTGGTGCTGGGCGGGATGACCGTCGTGCTGGCGCTGCTGCCGTTCACGTCGGTGACCGTGGCCGGCGCGGGCGTGACGTTCTTCGTGTGGGGCACGATCACGTGGGCGATCAACCCGCCGATGCAGCACCGGCTCATCGAGCTGTCGCCCGGGCACGCCGGGCTGGCCCTCTCGCTCAACGCGTCGGCGATCTACCTCGGCGTCGGGCTCTCCGGCATCGTCGGCGGCGCCGTGCTGACGTCGGCGGGGCCGACGGTGCTGCCGGAGATCGCCGCGGTGCTGAGCGCAGTCGCGATCGCGGTGATGGTTTTCTTCTGGGAGACGCGCCGCGCTCGTCGCGTGACGGCCCGGGAAGAAGTGGCCGTCGGCTAGTCGGTGACGATCTCGCAGTCGGGCCCGGGGTACAGCAGTGCTTCGTGTCCGTCGGCGAACCGGACCACGTACGGTGGTGAGCCGTCCGGGCCTCGCACCTCGAGGATCTCGGCGCGCTGCTCGGCAGCTCCCACCGTGCGGCCGTGGACCTGGATCTCGTCTCCTACCGTCGCGTGCATGGGGTTTCACCTCCATGGTTGAGAGTAGGAGCGCTTCGCGGCCGCGTACAGGGCAGTTGTGCGAAGCTGACGGTGTGGCTGAGGTTCTGGACGTGGCCCGCGGGTTGGGCGGTGAGCTCGTGCTCCGTCGCGAAGGCGCGGCGCTCGAGGTGATCGAGAACGGTGTGTTCCTGATGGACACGCGAAACGGGGAATCCGAACGGCTTCTCGTGACCGAGGCCGCCGACCTGCTGGCGCCGGGCGCCCGTGTGCTCATCGGCGGCCTGGGGGTGGGTTTTTCATTGCGGGCGGCGCTGGATCACCCGAACGTCGGGTCGGTTGTGGTGGTGGAGCGCGAGCCGGCGGTGATCGCGTGGAACCGCACGGGCCCGCTTCGCGCGATGCACGGTGCGGCGCTGGAGGATCACCGAGTGTCGCTGGTGGAGGCGGATCTGGTGTCGTGGCTGCGTTCTTCGGGGGAAACCTTTGACGCCCTGTGCCTCGACACCGACAACGGTCCCGAGTGGACGGTGACCGAGGGCAACGCCTCGTTGTACGGCGAGTCCGGAGTGGACGGTCTGGCCCGCCTGCTGCGCCCGGGCGGCGTCTTGGCGGTGTGGAGTGCCGACGCTTCTCCTGCGTTCACGGATCGGTTGCAGGGGCGCTTCGCTGACGTACGCGTGGTGGAGGTCCCGGTGCCGCGCGGTGAACCGGACGTACTGTGGTTCGCCCGTTGCTGAGGGCGGCCGTTTCGGAGAACGCGGCGTGGTGCGACGTTTTCTGCCGCATCGGCGGAGTTTCCGGCGTCTTCGGCCCGCATGCGTGGACTTCGCCCGCGCGCACCCCGGAGTTCTACCCCGACGCGGTGACCTTGTCGCCGGACGCCACCGCCGCCGACATCTTGCCGTTCGTGGACGCTTCGGCCGGCTGCTCGGTGAAGGACAGCTTCGCGTCGCTTGAGCTGCCGGGCTTCGAGGTGGTGTTCTCGGCGACGTGGTTGCAGTTCCCGGTGCTGTCGTCGTCGGGGTGGCCCTCGTCTGCGTCACCGGACCCGTCATTCGTCCACCTCCGTGGCGCGGCCATCGCCCACCGCGGCGCGACCGCGGTCGGCCTGTGGAACTTCACCGGCGACGACTGGGCCGGCGCGGTCGCCGGCGCCGCCGCCGCGTTCCCGGGCTTGCCGATCGTCGGCTACGAACACGGCGACGAGCTGGCCTCGGCGCTGGCCTACGGCGCCATCCCGCTCGGGGAGCTGCGCGTCTGGGTCGCGACCTGCCAAAATGGACCGCATGACGCGTGAAGTGCACCTGAGCGGCGACGCCGAGGCCGACAAGCTGCTGAGCGAGGACCCGGTCGCGCTGCTCGTCGGCATGCTCCTCGACCAGCAGATCTCCATGGAGGTCGCCTTCCTCGGCCCGCGCAAGATCGCCGACCGCATGGGCGGCTTCGACGTGCGGCGCATCGCCGAGGCGGACACCGAGGACTTCGTCGAGAAGTGTGTGACGCCGCCTGCCATTCACCGCTACGGCGGGTCGATGGCACGTCGGGTGCAGGCGCTGTGCCAGGTCATCATGGAGCACTACGACGGCAATGCCGAGGCGATCTGGACTGAGGGGCGGCCCAAGCCGGACGGGCCGGAGGTGCTGAAGCGGCTCAAAGCGCTGCCCGGGTATGGGGAGCAGAAGGCCAAGATCTTTCTTGCACTGCTGGGGAAGCAGTACGGTGTGCAGCCCAAGGGCTGGCGCGAGGCGGCTGGTGCCTACGGGGACCGCGGGTCCCGCCGTTCCATCGCGGACGTGGTGAACGCCAAGACGCTGGCGGAGGTCCGGGCGTTCAAGAAGGAGCAGAAGGCGGCGGCGAAGAAGTAGCACCGCTGATCGTCGCGGCCGCGGTGTGCGTGGTCGGTACGGCGGGCGTCGCGGTGGCCCAGGCGGATCCGCAGGACGCTTTCACCTACACGTCCGAGGCCGGCGCGCACGCGTTCGTGGGCAGCTACTCGTGGGGTGCGGATCAGCTGACCGCGTGGGAGTACAACGGTGCCGTGAAGGTCGACGCCGACGGCGGCTGGGACTGGGCGCGCCTGGAGCTCAGTGCGCCCGCCGGCCGGCAACTGCAGGAAGGCTCCTACACCGGCGCACGGTTCCGGGACCAGTCTGCGCCGCAACTCGACACCCCGGGCTTCGCCGCCTTCCGTGGCACTCAGGCGGACGGCAACCAGGTCTGCGCAGACGTCGCGGACGACGCCACCGCCGACTTCACCGTCACCCGCCTCGCCCGCGCCGCCGACGGCACCATCACCGACCTCGACACAACCTTCACCCTGCACTGCTCCGGCCCCACCGGTCCCGCCACGACTGGTGCGGTCCATTTCCACCACTGATCGAACACAAGTTCCGCTTCGGCGGCCCCGGCCACCGGGCTTTGGTGGCCGGAGCCGCCGTTCCGATCAACCGCGGGTAAGCAGCTACCGAACCGCCCTCACCGCGAACACCGACCGCTCCCGTCCTCCGAGGTGGGCCTTCACCGTCTGACCCTCCGCCGACGAGAACCCCGCCGCCGTGGCCAGCGCGGCGGCCTCCTGCTCCGAGCCCGGAATCCGCAGGTCCCGGGGCATCAGCTCGGCCATCGGCCCGTCCCGCTTGAAGCGCGCCGACGAAGAGATGCTGAACGCCAGCACCCCGCCCGGTCGCAGCACCCGCGCCCAGTCGGTCAGGGCTGTGGCGCCCAGGAAGTGCAGCGCCGACGCGCACACCACCGCGTCGGCGGCGCCGTCGGCGACCGGCAGCGGCACGGCGGGACCCACCTGCCACGAGATCACGCCCGCCGGATCCAACGAAGTGGCCTTCGCGCGTGCCCGCTCGATCATCAAGGTGGAGAAGTCCACCCCGAGCACCGACGAGGGCGAAAGCCGGAGCGAAGCGAACGCTGCGGCGCCCGTGCCGGTGGCGGCGTCGACGAGCAACGCGGGGCGCGGGGGCAGGAGGGAGATCAGGGTGTCCGCCACCAGGGGGTGGAAGAGATCGTCGTCGTAACTGGCGGCCTGTTCGTCGAAGATTGAGGTCACGACAAGCACCGTATCGGCTCTGACCAGCGGTTTTTCAGCGAAGTCGACGCCGCCCCGCGAAGCCGAGGTCGACGCGGTGGTACCAGGCGAGCTCGCGGTCGCCCTCGAGCCAGCAGAGCAGGACGTCGTCGCCGTCCAAGGACGCCGGGAAGTCGACCAGAAGGGGCGCGAAGCCCTTCAGCTCGGCGCCGGTGCGTTGGACGGTGGTCATCAGCTCGTCGAGGCGGGCCTGTGCGGCCTTCCACTCCGGCAGGCCGCCGAGGGGGGTGTCGCGGCCGCCCGGGCGCAGTGATGCGGCGAGCTCGGCGGCGTCGGCGCGTACGCGGACGAGCTCGGCGAGGACCGGGAGCAGCCGGGAGAGCTCGGCGCGCGCCTCGGCCACGGTGAACAGACCCATGTGACGATGTTCTCACTGCGCCCCGAACCCCATCACCGCACAGGTCGCCGCCGCACCACCGTGGTCGCCAGACTCGTGCCGACCAGCAGGAACCCGCTGGCGAGCAGTGCACCGGAGAACAACCACGACGTCAGCCCGAACGACAGCCCGCCGCGTGGCAGCACGTCGAGCAGGTCGAAGCCCCATTCCGGCACAGCCAGCACGACGACGCCCGGCAACACACCCCACACGAGCCCGCCCAGCAGCGGACCCGACGACGACCACGCGCCCAGCGCCGCCACCAGCAGTAACAGGATCGCGCCGCCGGCGATCAGGGCGATGCCGAGTGCGTCGCGGCGCGTGCTCATCACCGCGATCAGCGTTTGCTGCCGGTAGCCGCCGTAGCTGAGCAGGCCGAGTGCGACGGGCGTGACCACGAGGCCCAGCAGCCCGCTCAGCACCCGGGGGACCGCGCGGCCGCGCGGCGGGACCGTGGCGGGTTCAAAGCTGGTGTACGGGTCGGAATACGACATAGCGTGACCTCCCGGATGAATGGTTCCCCGATGGGATGGTCGCCGACCTCACCCGGTTCCGCGACTCGCGAACGCGTGGCGTGCCCACCCGTCGGAGCCTCGCGCCAGGGGTGGAGACTTGATGCCGACCACTTCTGGAACCATCCAGCTCCGGCAAGCAGTACGCTTGTACCGCTACCGACGAAGTCGAAGAAATAACGCGAAGATCCGCGGAAGGAGCACCGCTGCTCATGGCCAAGATCAAGGTCCAGGGCACCGTCGTCGAGCTCGACGGCGATGAGATGACCCGCATTATCTGGCAGTTCATCAAGGACAAGCTGATCCACCCGTACCTGGACGTCAACCTGGACTACTACGACCTGGGCATCGAGGAGCGGGACCGCACCGACGACCAGATCACCATCGACTCCGCCAACGCCATCAAGAAGCACGGCGTCGGCGTCAAGTGCGCCACGATCACGCCCGACGAGGCGCGCGTGGAGGAGTTCGGCCTGAAGAAGATGTGGCGGAGCCCCAACGGCACCATCCGCAACATCCTCGGCGGCGTGGTCTTCCGCGAGCCGATCATCATGCAGAACGTGCCGCGTCTGGTACCGGGCTGGACCAAGCCGATCATCATCGGCCGTCACGCCCACGGCGACCAGTACAAGGCCACGGACTTCAAGGTCCCCGGCCCGGGCACGCTGACGATGACCTACACCCCGGCCGACGGCTCCGAGCCGATGGAGTTCGAGGTCACCAACTTCCCCGAGGGCGGCGGCGTCGCCATGGGGATGTACAACTACCGCAAGTCGATCGAGGACTTCGCGCGCGCGTCGCTGCAGTACGGCCTCGACCGCGGCATGCCGGTCTACCTCTCCACCAAGAACACGATCCTCAAGGCCTACGACGGCATGTTCAAGGATGTGTTCCAGGAGATCTTCGAGGCGGAGTACAAGGCCGACTTCGACGCCAAGGGCCTCACCTACGAGCACCGCCTCATCGACGACATGGTCGCCGCGGCGCTCAAGTGGGAGGGTGGCTACGTCTGGGCCACCAAGAACTACGACGGTGACGTGCAGTCCGACACCGTGGCCCAGGGCTTCGGCTCGCTCGGCCTGATGACGTCGGTGCTGCGCACGCCGGACGGCAAGACCGTCGAGGCCGAGGCCGCCCACGGCACGGTCACCCGCCACTACCGCCAGCACCAGCAGGGCAAGCCGACCTCCACGAACCCGATCGCGTCGATCTACGCGTGGACCCGGGGCCTGGAGCACCGCGGCAAGCTCGACGGCAACGCGGAGCTCATCGGCTTCTCGAACACCCTCGAGCGCGTGGTCATCGACACCGTCGAAGGCGGCAAGATGACGAAGGACCTGGCGCTGCTCGTCGGCAAGGAGCAGGCGTGGCAGACCACCGAGGAGTTCCTCGGGACGCTCGACGAGAACCTGGCCAAGAAGATCGCCCAGGGCTGATTCGAAGGCCGCACCAGCCACCGGCTGAACTGCCTTTCCCACCACCGCGAAGGGGCACCTCGGAGGAGTCTTCCGAGGTGCCCCTTCGTCGTGACTACCGGTTGTCACCAGAGGGTGACGCTGTTGGCGCCTCCGGGTGGTCTGTCCGACCGGACCTGTCGGGCGGACCCACTCCGTGTCTACCCTGGTGGAGCCCGATTTTTCGCGACTGACGTTTTGGTGACGGAGGAGCGGCCGTGATCCTGGGGTTGATACCGAAGAAGACCCTGATCATCATCGGTGTGATCGTTGCCGTGATCGTGATCTACGTCCTGAACCAGAAGGGCCAGGCCGACGCCCAGGGTTCCCCGACCGGGTGCAAGGTCGCGGTGACCGCCGACGTCCTCAACGCCCGCGAAACCCCGGACGGCAACGGCAAGATCGTCGGCAAGTACCTCAACGGCGCCGAGTTCGACGCGATGCCGGTGCAGCAGAACGGATTCCGCGAGGTCGCCAAGGACAAGTGGGTGGCGAGCAGCTTCGTGAAGCCACTCGAGGGTTCGAAGTGCTGAATGGTTTCGGCGCGAACGGGCGCTGAAGGGCTAAAGGCCCGCGAAGTCCAGCGCCACCGTGATCACGCCTGAAAGCGCCGCGATCAGCGCCAGCGTGCGCGCCTTGCGCCGGTCGCGCTTCGCCGCGGCCCGCCAGTAGAGGCCGATCCCGACCACGAGCAGCAGGACTTCCACGGTCATCGACACCGCCGGCAGCCGCCACAGGCCGAAGCCGAACGTCGGCAGGTTGCCCGCGTTGCCGGGCAGGATCGGCAGGTCGGCGCGGTGCACGACGAGGTCGAGCAGCCAGTGCGAGAACGCCACCGCGCCGAGCGTGACGCCGGCGCTGCGCCCGAGCCACCGCGCCGCGACCAGGCCGAACAGGGCGGAGAGCACGAGCGCGCCGACGAGCGAGTGGGTGTAGTCGGCGTGGATCACGCCCTCGCCGTAGCCCGTGCCGCCCGACTGATCGATGGTCTCGATTCCGGTCAGGTAGAGCGGCGTGAACACGATGTCGAGCCACGCGGTCGCGAGCATCAGCGTCCACACGGGAATGGCGGGCCGGCCGGCTTTCACGGCGGCGGCGAGCCCGAAGTGCCCGGCGATCATCTGCCGACCTTGTTCTCGGCAGGCGTGGCCTTGGCCTTGGCCTGCCAGGGGAACCGCGCGTCGGGGATTCCCAGCGCGACGGTGAACAGCAGAACGGCGAGGACGAAGGACATGGTTCTCCTCAGCTGGCGTAGTCGGTGATGCCGCGGACGAGCATCGTTTTCAGGAGCGTGAAGCTGGCGTCGACGTCTTCGGGCCGGCCGAAGCCGCCGGACGCTTCGAGGCTCGCGAAGCCGTGCACGGCCGCGCGCAGGCACCGCGTCGCGTGCACGGTCTTCGCCTGGTCGAACCCATACGGGCGAAGCACGGCGAAGGCGACTTCGGCGACGCCATGGGTGGCCTTCGCGAGCTCCTCGTCGCCCTCGTCGGGCGCGGTTTCCAGTGCGGCGACGCGGTGGGGGTGGGTGCGCAGGTACGCGCGGTAGGCGTCGGCGAGAGTCTCGATCGCGTCGTCACCGGAACGGCCGGTCGCCGCACCGCGCAACGCTTCGGTCATCTCGGCGACCACGCGCAGGTCGACCAGCCGGCGCAGGGCGGCGAGCCCGCCGACGTGCTTGTACAGCGAGGGCGTGGCGACGCCCGCGCGTTCGGCGACCTTGGCGAGGCTGAGCGCGTCGGCGCCGTCGGCGTCCACCACCTCGAGGGCGAGGGTGACGACGGCGTCCGGCGTGAGGCCGGCTCTAGGGGACATCGGGTTGGCTAACTGTCATAGCTTTAAAGCTAATCCTGTTAGCTAGTGGGCGTCAAGCTCGATGGTCAGGCCTTCGTCCGCGATGAGCACCTCGCCGTCGAACTCCCGGCGCGCCTCCGCGGCGGACACGGAACGGTCGGCGCCGGGCCAGAAGTGCGTCAGCAGCAAGGTCTGGACGCCCGCCTCGGCCGCCGTCCGCCCGGCCTCCGCGGCGGTGAGCAGGTGGCGCGGTTCGTCCGGCGGCTCGCCTTGGAGGGTGGCTTCGCAGATGAGCAGCTCGGCGTCGCGCGCCAGCTCCACGAGCAGCCGCGACGGGCCGGTGTCGCCGGAGTACGCGACGGTGCCGTGCGGCGAGCTCAGCCGCACGCCGTGGTTGGGCACGTGGTGGGGGAGCGGCGTGGAGGTGAGCTGCCAGGGGCCGACGGTTTCGGGCCGCGCGAAGGTGCGGATGTCGAAGATCGTGGCCGGGTGCGGGCGCGGCTCGGCGGCTTCGAGGCGGCGCAGGACGCCGGGGGCGCAGTGCAGCGGCAAGCGCTGGTCCTCGACGGTGTAGTGCCACGCGCGGCTGAGCGCGGTGAGGTCCGCGATGTGGTCGGGGTGCTCGTGGGTGATCACGACGGCGTCGAGGTCTCTCGCGGCGACGTGCGTGAAGAGCCGGCTCGCCGCGCCGTACCCGAGATCGAGCACGATGTGGTGGTTTCGTTGTGAGAGAAGGAATCCCGCGCACGCGCGGCCGGGTTCGGGCCAGGCGCCGCAGCTGCCGAGCACGGTGAGTCGCGCCATGCGCGCAGTCTGGCACAGGATTGTCGGACCCGGCGGGTAGCGTGCGCGGGGTGCTGACCGTCTCCACCGTGAATGTCAACGGCCTGAGGGCCGCCGTGAAGAAGGGCTTCGTCGAGTGGCTCGCCACCACGAAGGCCGACGTCGTCGCCTGCCAGGAGGTGCGGGCCGAGGCCGCGCAGCTGCCCGCGCACGTGGTCGAACCGGAGGGTTGGTTCGCCGCCCACGCGCCCTCGGTTGCGAAGGGGCGAAACGGCGTCTCGCTCTACAGCCGCGTCGAGCCCGACGAAGTGCGCGTCGGCTTCGGCGAGCCCGAGTTCGAGGACAGCGGGCGCTACCTCGAGATGCACTTGCCGGGCGTCGTCGTCGCGAGCCTGTACCTGCCGAGCGGCGATGTCGGCACCGAGCGCCAGGACGAGAAGGAGCGCTTCATGGCGGCCTTCCTGCCCTACCTCGGCGAGCTGCGCGCCAAGTCCGCCGCGGCCGGCCGCGAGGTCGTGGTGGTGGGCGACTGGAACATCGCCTACGACACCGTCGACCTGAAGAACTGGAAGGGCAACCACAAGAATTCGGGCTTCCTGCCCGAAGAACGCGCCTGGCTCGGCCGCGTCTTCGAAGAGGCTGGCTACGCCGACGTGCAACGCCGCCTCCACGACGGCCCGGGCCCCTACACCTGGTGGTCCTACCGCGGCCAGGCCTTCGACAACGACTCCGGCTGGCGCATCGACTGCCAGCTCGCCACCCCGGCCCTGGCCGACGCCGTACAGTCGGTCGTCGTGGAGCGCGCCGCCACCTACGCCGAACGCTGGTCCGACCACGCCCCCGTCACGGCGACGTACGACGTGCCTTTCCCGCGCTGATCTCTCACCGAAGCGCGGTGCGGCCCCGGCCCCGGCGCCGGTTTCGCCGCCGCCGAGGCTGATTTCCTTACCTGCCAAGCAGAAGGGCCCCTCAGCCGCCACCGAGGGGCCCTGCCGGCAACCTCGGCAGCGTCAGCAGCTGAGGTTGCCACCCGGGTCGACGCCCAGGATGCCGGTGATCTTGTTGTACGCGTCGATGCGGCTCTGGACCTGGGCGGGGTTGCCGCCGTTGCATTCGATGGAGCCGTTGATGCTGCGGATCGTCTCGCCGAAGCCGCGGCCGTTGACCATGGCGTCGTGCGGGGTCATGGTGCCGGGGCCGGACTGGGTGTTCCAGTACCAGAGGCCGGTTTTCCAGGCGACGGCCGAGTCGTTCTGCACGAGGTTAGGGTTGTTCAGCAGGTCGATGCCGAGCGCGTCGCCCGCGGCTTTGTAGTTGAAGTTCCAGCTGAGCTGGATCGGGCCGCGCCCGTAGTACGCGGCGGTGCCCGCGGGGCAGCCGTACGACTGGCTCGTGTCGCAGTAGTGCGGGTAGTTCGCGGTGTTCTGCTCCACGATGTACACCAGGCCACCGGTTTCGTGGCTCACGTTCGCGAGGAACGCCGCGGCTTCCTGCTTCTTCACGGTGTCACTGCCGGAATTCGCGAAGCCGGGGTATGCGCCGAGCGCGTTGGTCAGTCCACTGTAGCTGTAGAACGAGTTCCGGCCCGGGAACATCTGGTTGAACTGCGACTCGCTGACTACGAAGCTCGCGGCCGGCGCGGCATTCGCAACCGTGGTGGCCGGCACGAGCACCGTGATCGCGGCCGCGGCGGCCATCCCGACGGCGGTGAGGATCCTTCGGAGAGACATGGGCTCACTCCTTTGTTCGCCCCTGAAGTGGTCTACACCACAGAGGTATAGACCAATCGCTCGGGAGAAAACAGGGCCCAGTGTCGTGATTCGGTCAAGAAGACGCGATCAGACCAACAAGGTTGGTTAATAACTTGCTGTCCGTAGTTCGTCGCCGCCAAACGGGTGAACGTTTTTCACATTTTGCTCGCGCCGCGCGACCGGAACCGGACTAAGCCGACACTCGTGACAGCCGTTCGGGCGACCTCGGCGGCCCGAAAAACCGGCGAGAGAGCGCTGACCACCGGTGACACCGTCAGCCCGGGGGTGGTCACCTGCCCTCCCCGGACGGGCGCTAGTCTCGGCGCCCGAGTTGATCAGAACCGACAGGTCTTGACACGCTCGGTAGTTTTTTCACTGTATGACTCATCCTTACGGGTGAGAGATCTCGCCAGGAACATCACTTCGCGGGAGGCACTCCGGTGCGCAACCCAGGTCATCTCCTGTTGCGGTGCACGCTGCGCTCGGCCCGGTCGGCGACGCTCGTCGTGCTGCCGGCCGTCCTGCTGCTCGCGGGCAGCGGCACGGCGCTCGCCGACGACAGCGTCGTCCGTGCGGAGACCCCTTCGGCAGGCTTCGGCATCCTCGGCCCCGTCGGGCTGGTCGCCGTGGCGCTGGGCATCGTCGGCATGGCCCTCGGCGTCCTGCGCCAGCGCCGCAAGACGCGCGCGGCGACCGCGACGGCCCTGCCCACCCCTGAGCCTGCCGACACCGAGGAGCCCACCCGGCCCCTCGCGCCGATCCAGCACCCCTAGCAACGCCCTGGAAACGCCCTGGCACCCCGCCGGAAGCCCCACTGAGAACCCCCGCCGAGCGCTCCAGAGAGACCTCCCTGTGACCCGCCTCTCCGGCTCCTGAAAGAATCGCCGACGTGTCCGACGAACAGAACGGGCGCCTGCGGGTGCTTTCCGGGATCCAGCCGACGGCCGACTCGTTCCACCTCGGCAACTACCTCGGCGCCCTGCGGCAGTGGGTGAAGCTGCAGGACACGCACGAGACCTTCTACTGCGTCGTCGACCTGCACGCCATCACGGTGGAGCAGGACCCGAAGGTGCTGCTGGAGCGCACGCGGCGTTCGGCCGCGCAGCTGCTCGCGATCGGCGTCGACCCTGACCGAAGTGCCCTGTTCGTCCAGAGTCACGTGCCCGAACACGCGCAGCTCGGCTGGGTGCTCGAGTGCCAGACCGGTTTCGGCGAGGCCAGCCGGATGACGCAGTTCAAGGACAAGTCGGCCAAACAGGGCGCCGACCGCGCCAGTGTGGGCCTGTTCACGTACCCGATCCTGCAGGCCGCCGACATCCTGCTCTACCAGGCCAACGCCGTGCCGGTGGGCGAGGACCAGCGCCAGCACCTGGAGCTCACGCGCAACCTCGCGCAGCGCTTCAACAACCGTCTCGGCAAGACGTTCACGGTGCCCGAGCCCTACATCGTCAAGGACACCGCGAAGATCTACGACCTGCAGGACCCGACGGCGAAGATGAGCAAGTCGGCGTCCGCGGCCAACGGTCTCGTCGAGCTGCTCGAAGACCCCAAGCGCTCGGCCAAGAAGATCCGCTCCGCCGTGACCGACACCGGCCGCGAGGTCAAGTTCGACGCGGAGAACAAGGCCGGCGTCTCCAACCTGCTGAGCATCTACTCGGCGCTCACCGAGCGCTCGATCGCCGACCTCGAAGCGGCGTACGAGGGCAAGGGCTACGGCGACCTGAAGAAGGACCTCGCCGAGGTACTCGTCGAGTGGGTCACGCCGCTGCAGGCAAGCGTCCAGTCCTATTTGGACGACGTCGCCGAGCTCGACAAGGTTCTTGCCCGCGGTGCGCAGCGTGCCCGGGAGGTGGCAGCGCCCACGCTCGCCACCGTGTACGAGCGGTTGGGCTTCCTGCCTGCCTCTCGCTGATCGAGCTTTTGTCCGGGGGATAAAAGTGAAGACACGTCGGCCGGACCCGAACTCCGTCAACTTCGAGCGCACCTACCTCGTGGGCGACGGCAAGGGTCCGCTCGACACCTCGGCCATCACGTACTCCAAGGCCGACGGGCTGGCGCTCAACAAGTGCGCCTACGCCCTGGAGTCGAAGGACGGCACGCTGCAGGAGAGCCTGGCCGTCGCGGTGTCGCAGCCCGCGTACGTGCCTCCCGTGGCCGACACGCCGGCTGCGTTCGCCGGCGCACCGGCGAGCATCACGCTCGGCCCGGTCCACGCGTATTCGAAGCGCCGCCCGGTCCCAGCGCCCGATGCTTCGGGCCAGGTCACCGTGATCCTCGGCGACACCGTGGCGAGCTTCGACTTCGACCTCAAGGGCAACGGCAGCGCCGGCAAGCTGCAGGACATCGCCAAGCGCGTGATGCAGAACCTCGAGAAGCAGGCAAACGCGCCGGCCGGCCCGAGCATCGTCGGCTACTCGAGCCCGGTCTTCCCGGAACCCGGTCGCGCAGCCGTGCCCGCTGCTCACAGCCGACGTGGTGAGCCCCGCCATCGGCACCGACGCGTCGCCGCACGACGGCCACCCCAATGGCAGCACCCTCGCCGAGGCCAACAGCCTGCTGGTGCCCGCCGGCCAGAAGATCGCCCAGGGTTTTCAGGGGACGTAAGTGCGACTGATCGTCCTCAACGGACCACCCGCCATCGGCAAGTCGACGTTGGCGGAGCGGTTCGCGGAGGACCACTCGCCGACGCTGAACCTCGACGTCGACCGCGTGCGCTCGCTCGTCGGCGGCTGGCGCGCGCAGCCGAAAGAGTCCGGCCTGGCGGCGCGCGCGTTGGCTCTCGCCGCCGCCCGCGCGCACCTCACCGCGGGCCACGACGTCGTCGTCCCGCAGCTGCTCGCGCGCGCGGATTTCCTGCTGCAGCTGGAAGAACTGGCCCACGACGTCGGCGCTTCGTTTCATGAACTCGTGCTCTGGGACACCCGCGAAAACGTCCTCAGCCGCTTCGCCTCGCGCATGCCCGGGCCGCATCACCACGACACGACCGCGGCCGATGTCGCCGCGTTCTATGGCCGCCTCGAATCCCTCCTCGCCGACCGGCCGCGGGCACGGGTCATCACGACGTCGGCCGGTCGCGACGACGACGCCTACCGAGCGGTGCTCGCCGCCCTGGACTGACCCCCGGGTACCCGCTCGCGTTGCGGCTATCACCCACCGTGGTTAGCGTTTTACGGTGGCGAACAAGACTGGTGACCAGGAAAAGCTGCTGCCTCGGCTGCGGCGGAAGTACCCGTGGCTGGATCACCTGATCCGAGCCAACGAATCCTTCGGCGAGAACTACGGCAACCACTACGCCGCCGCCATCACGTACTTCAGCGTGCTGGCGGTTTTCCCGATCTTCATGGTGGCGTTCGCGATCGTGGGCATGGTCGTGGGCGGCGACCCGGCGGTGATCGCCCAGATCACCAACGGCATCAAGAGTTCCGTGCCTGAGGCGTTGCAGGGGCTCGTGACGCAGATCGTCGACGCGGCGATCAAGTCGGGCAGCGGCATCGGGATCTTCGGTCTGCTCCTGGCGCTCTACTCGGGCATCGGCTGGATGTCGAACCTGCGCGACGCGCTCACGGCGCAGTGGGGGCAGGAGAAGAAGCCGCAGCCGATCGTGTCGACGACGATCAAGGACCTGCTGTCGCTCGTCGGGCTCGGCGTGGCGCTGATCGTGTCGTTCGCGGTGACCGCCGCGGGCGGCGGGGTGGGGCAGTACCTGCTCGAGCTCGTCGGCCTGGAGCACGAGACCTGGGCGGTCTGGGTGCTGCGGGTGGCCACGATCATCCTCGGCCTGGCGGCCAACACGCTCGTGTTCCTGTGGGTCATCGCGCGGCTGCCGCGCGAGCACGTGGCCATGCGCAGTGCGGTGAAGGGCGCGATCGTCGCCGCGATCGGGTTCGTCATCCTGCAGCAGGTGGCGTCGATCTACCTGGCGAGCGTGACGAAGTCGCCGGCGGCGGCGATCTTCGGGCCGATCATCGGTCTGCTCGTGTTCGCGAACCTCGTGTCGCGGTTCATCCTCATGGTCACGGCCTGGACCGCGACCGCGAAGGAGAACCAGCGCAAGGTCGTGCGGCCGCCGGCGCCGGTGCTGCTGGAGCCGCGCGTGACCGTCCAACGCGGGTTCGGTCTGGGCACGGCCGCGGGCGTGTTCGGCGTGGGTGCGCTGCTCGGCTGGGTGGGGCGCCGGCGGGACTAGGCCCGATCTACTGCTGGGCCTGCTTCTTGCGCTGGTGGCCGATCACGAACCCGCCGATGATGATCAGGGCGACCACCAGCGTGAGGATCCAGCCCGTGGTGCCGAACGGGTCTTCCTTCGCGGGCGCGGCCGACGATGCGGCGCCGGCGGCGACGTTCGCCGGGGGACCGGGCGGCGCCGTGGCCACGAGGGCCTCGTACGCGATGCGCCCGACAGGCTCGGCGTGGTCGGCTTCGAGCGCGAAGCCGTAGTCGAGCAGCTTGCCCGCCTGGTCCACGACCTTCGTGGGCCGCTGCTCGGCGCGCATCATCACCACGGCGAGGCGGCGGCCGTCCTTTTCCGCGGCGCCGACGTAGGTGTGGCGGGCGTCGTCGGTGAAGCCCGTTTTGCCGCCGAGGAAGCCGGGATAGACGCCGAGGAGCTTGTTGTCGTTGTAGACCGGAATGGCGGGTTTGCCGCCCGCCGCCGGAATCGTGTACGACTTCGTGGCCACGGCCTGCGCGATCTCCTGCTGCTTCATCGCGTAGTGGAAGATCAGGCTCAGGTCGTAGGCCGAGGTCGACATTCCGGGCCCGTCGAGGCCCGACGGCGTCGCCGCGCGCGTATCCGTGGCGCCGATGCGCTTGGCCAGCAGGTTCATCTTCGTGGTCGCGATGTCGACCCCGCCGAGCGCGGTCGCGAACGCGTGGGCGACATCGTTGCCCGAGTGCATCAGCAGGCCGTGCAGCAGCTGGTCGACGGTGTAGCTCGCACCCGCCACGATGCCGACGCAGGTGCACTCCTGCTCGGCGTCCTCCTTCGTGGGCACCACGATCTGGTCGGGCTTCATCTCGCTGGTGACGACGAGCGCGAGCAGCGTCTTGATGAGCGACGCCGGCCGCTCCCGCGCGTGCGGGTTCTTCGCCGCGACGACGTCGCCGGTGTCGAGGTCCTGCACCACCCATGACGCGGCCGTGTTGCCGTCCGGTGGGTTGAGCGCGCCGTCGGGCAGGATCATCCCGCAGCCGCCCATGCGCAGCCCCCCGACGGGCTCCACGGGCACCGGCAAAGGCGGCGGGGTCGGCTGCCCGGGCGCCGGCTTCTCCGACGTGTCCACCGGCGCGGGCGGCGCGGCCTGGTCCTGACAGGGCTGAGCCTGGGCTACGGCTGCCGTCGGGCCGATTCCACCGCCGAACAGCCCAATGGCCACCACTGCGACGAGAACCGGGAGCGACCGGGAGAAAACGCTGTGCACCCACGCAATCTAGCGGCGCGAGCCCGGTTGCATACTCAGGGGCATGCGCATTTCGCGAGGTACTGCGGTCTTCCTGCTGTTGTTCGGCGTGTGGTCCTGGATCATCTGGATCACCTTCGCCAAGAACCTCTGGGCCAGCTCCCAGTCCTGGTCAGCCGATGGTTCCCCCACGGCGTACTTCATCGTGCACGCGGTGCTCACGGTGGTGTCCTTCGTGCTGGGCACGATCATCGGGGTGCTGGGCTGGCGCGCGCTGCGCTCCACCCGATCGAAGGAACGATCTTCGGGCGATTCCTGAGTCAGGGGCGGGTGGCTCGGCGGTCGCCGGATACGGCCGTCCGCCGGTATGACAGGGGAGCGCGAATGGAGTAGTGTCAGCGCTCACGCGAGCCCTTCCAGCGTCGGCTCGCATTACCCGAATGGAATTTGTATGTCCGGCGGTTCCGAAACGGGTGGCAACTGATCGGTTGTTCCGGTCGCACACCCGAAAAACCCGGAGTCCGCACTCCGGGTTTTTTTTATGACCGTCATAAATCGGGTGAATAGTCGGCGATGAACCCCATGTACTGAGCCATTTTCGGATTCGCCGCGGAGAACTCCACGATCACGTCCTTGCCCTGCCGGAGCCGCCGCAGTCCTTGTGCGCCCTGGTTTCGCACGACGAAGGCCGAGTCGCGCTTGACGTTGCGGAAGATCACCCGGTGCTCGAACTTGCTGATTTCTTTGCGGAACATCACGTCGAACGATTCCGGTTCGGCGCCCGACATCAGGTCCACCGAGTACCTCGGCCAAATCCATTCCACGGTGACCACGTCGCCTTCCTGAACGATCGTGCCGAGGTGGATATAGATGTCCAGTTTCGGTTTTCCGTTCGCGGAGGTGGACCAGATCGAAGTCGCGTTGGCGCGGGTCTTCTGGTCGATGTCTTCGGGCCCGGCGTGGAAAGCCTTGTACTGCACCAATCGACGGGCCCGCTCGGACATCGGCGTGGTTCCGTAGTACACGAGATTCACGGACAGGTAACGCGGGACGTTGTCGTTCGCCTCGTGGAGCACGAGCACGCGCCGGCAGAACGCGTCGCCGTTGTCCTCAATGGTCACTTCCTGCATCCACTCCTGCACGGCGATGGGCTTGCGCGTGCGCCCGGCGAGCGCGTCGGCGTACCGGTGCAGCAGCTCCTCACTGTGCTGCGCCTGGGTGCGGAGTTTGTGGGTGCCGGCGAAGGAGATCGCACTGGCGATCACGAACAGCCCACCCGCGATGCTGGCGAACGTCGTGCGCAACCACTCCATGCCGAGCACCTCGCCGAGCAGGCCCACGCTGCCGAGCATGGCGACCGCCGCCGCGAACACCCGCAAGTAGCCATGTCGGAACACGAGTTCTTCGACATCTGCGATGAACCGTGCCAAGTGTTGGGAAAGCACCTTACGTAGTTCCGCACCAGCACTCATCTGTTCGTTCCCCGTCGCACGACCGTCCGAGTCATCGGTAACTCGTCAGGCTAGTCCCATCACGCACAGTCGCCCTAGCGCCGTTCAGGGGAGTTTTGTCCGCCTTGGCTGCAAATCGGCAACGAAAAGGCCCCCATCCGGCGAACCGGACGGGGGCCTCTCCGCAACGAATTTCTCAGACGCGCTTGAACAAAAGTGCGCGCTTCACTTCCTGAATCGCCTTCGTCACCTGGATCCCACGTGGGCAAGCGTCCGTGCAGTTGAACGTCGTCCGGCAGCGCCACACGCCCTCGGAGTCGTTCAGGATGTCCAGCCGCTCCTCGGCCGCGTCGTCGCGGGAGTCGAAGATGAAGCGGTGCGCGTTGACGATCGCGGCCGGACCGAAGTACGAGCCGTCGTTCCAGTAGACCGGGCACGACGACGTGCAGCAGGCGCAGAGGATGCACTTGGTGGTGTCGTCGAAGCGGTCGCGGTCGGCCTGGGACTGGATGCGCTCGCGGGAGGGCTCGTGGCCGTAGTTGATGAGGTACGGCTTGACCGACCGGTAGGCCTCGAAGAACGGATCCATGTCGACGTAGAGGTCCTTCAACGTCGTCAGGCCCTTGATCGGGGCGATCGAGATGACGGTCTTCTTGCCGTCCTTCTCGAGCAGGTCCTTCATGAGCACCTTGCAGGCCAAACGGTTGATGCCGTTGATCTGCATGGCGTCGGAGCCGCACACGCCATGGGCGCACGACCGGCGGAACGAGAACGTGCCGTCGATGTAGTCCTTGACGTAGAACAGCAGGTTCAGCAGCCGGTCGGTGCGCTGCGCCGGGACGTCGTAGGACTCCCAGTGCGGCTCGGTGTCGACCTCGGGGTTGAAGCGCAGGATCTTCAGCGTGACCGTGATCGGCGTGTGGTCCTGCGAGGCCGCGGGTGCTTCTTCGGTGGTTGCCGCAGTCATCAGTACTTCCGCTCCATCGGCTCGTAACGCGTGAAGGTCACCGGCTTGTAGTCGAGGCGGATGTCCGACGACAGCCCCTCGCCCTGCTTGTAGGCCATGGTGTGGCGCATGAAGTTCGTGTCGTCGCGGTTGGGGTAGTCCTCGCGGGCGTGGCCGCCGCGCGACTCCTTGCGCGCCAGGGCGCCCACGATCAGGACCTCGGCCAGTTCGAGCAGGAAGCCCAGCTCAACGGCCTCGAGCAGGTCGGTGTTGTACCGCTTGCCCTTGTCCGACACGGTGATCCGCGTGTACCGCTCCTTCAGCGCCTGGATGTCGGTCAGCGCCTGCTTGAGCGTGTCCTCGGTGCGGTACACCGAGGCGTGCGAGTCCATCGTCTGCTGCATTTCCTTGCGGATGTCGGCGACGCGCTCGTCACCGTGCTCCGACAGCAGGCCCGACAGCTGCTCCTCGACCAGCTTGGTCGGCAGCTCCGGAAGCTCGACGTGCTCGTGGGCCAGCGCGTACTCCGCGGCCGCGATGCCGGCGCGGCGGCCGAACACGTTGATGTCCAGCAGCGAGTTGGTGCCCAGGCGGTTCGAGCCGTGCACCGACACGCACGCGACCTCGCCGGCCGCGTACAGGCCCGGGATCACGTTCTCGTTGTCGCGCAGCGCTTCGCCGTGGATGTTGGTCGGGATGCCGCCCATCACGTAGTGGCAGGTCGGGAACACCGGCACCGGCTCCTTCACCGGGTCGACGCCCAGGTAGGTGCGCGAGAACTCGGTGATGTCCGGCAGCTTGGTCTCGAGGACCTCCACCGGCAGGTGCGTCACGTCGAGGACCACGTAGTCCTTGTTCGGGCCCATGCCGCGGCCCTGCAGCACCTCCTGGACCATCGAGCGGGCGACGATGTCGCGCGGCGCGAGGTCCTTGATGGTGGGGGCGTAGCGCTCCATGAACCGCTCGCCCTCGGAGTTGCGCAGGATCCCGCCTTCGCCGCGGACGGCTTCGGAGATCAGGATGCCCAGGCCCGCGAGGCCGGTCGGGTGGAACTGGAAGAACTCCATGTCCTCCAGCGGCAGGCCCTTGCGGAAGATGATGCCGAGGCCGTCACCGGTGAGGGTGTGCGCGTTCGACGTCGTCTTGAAGATCTTGCCCGCGCCGCCGGTGGCGAACACGATGGACTTGGCCTGGAACACGTGCAGCTCGCCGGTGGCCAGCTCGTAGGCCACGACGCCCGACGCGATCGGGTTGCCGTTCTCGTCCTCGCTGGTCACGAGGTCGAGCACGTAGAACTCGTTGAAGAACTCCGTGCCGTACTTGACGCAGTTTTGGTACAGCGTCTGCAGGATCATGTGGCCGGTGCGGTCCGCGGCGTAGCAGGCGCGGCGCACGGCCGCCTTGCCGTGGTCACGGGTGTGGCCGCCGAAGCGGCGCTGGTCGATCTTGCCCTCGGGCGTGCGGTTGAACGGCAGGCCCATCTTCTCGAGGTCGAGGACCGCGTCGATGGCCTCCTTGGCCATGATCTCCGCGGCGTCCTGGTCGACGAGGTAGTCACCGCCCTTGACGGTGTCGAAGGTGTGCCACTCCCAGTTGTCCTCTTCGACGTTCGCCAGCGCGGCGCACATGCCGCCCTGCGCGGCGCCGGTGTGGGACCGCGTGGGGTACAGCTTGGTGAGGACCGCGGTGCGGGCGCGCTGGCCGGACTCGATGGCCGCGCGCATGCCGGCGCCGCCGGCGCCGACGATCACCACGTCGTACTTGTGGAACTGCATAGGGATTGCTCCGCTTATCAGGAATCGAGCACTGTGTGTGGTGGGTGCGCCTAGCTGGCGGGCATCTCGGGGTCGAACGTGAAGATCACCAGCGTGCCGACGGCCAGGATCAGGACCATCGAGACGTACAGCAGGATCTTCAGCCAGAACCGCGTGGAGTCCTTGCGGGCGTAGTCGTCGATGATCGTGCGCAGGCCGTTGCCGCCGTGGATCTCGGCGAGCCACAGCATCGCGAGGTCCCAGAACTGCCAGAACGGCGAAGCCCAGCGGCCGGCGACGAAGCCCCAGTTGATGCGGTGCACACCGCCGTCGAGGATGTTCATGATCAGCAGGTGGCCCAGCACCAGGATGATCAGCGCGAGGCCCGAGATGCGCATGAACAGCCAGCTGTAGAGCTCGAAGTTGCTGCGGCGGGCCGCCGGGCGCTTCGGGGTGCGCGGCGATTCGATGACGAGCGAGTCGGCCATGGTCAGTTACCCCCGAAGAGCGTCTCGACCGTGCGCTTCAGCATGAAGAACGCACCCGGAATCATCACGACGACCCACACGACACCGATCACCCACAGCATCGTCTTCTGGAACTTCGGGCCCTTGGACCAGAAGTCGATCAGCATGACGCGGACGCCGTTGAGGGCGTGGAAGAGAACCGCGCCGACCAGACCGACCTCGAGCAGGTTCACGAGCGGCGTCTTGTACGTCTCGATCACCTGGTCGTAGGTGTTCGGCGACACGCGGACGAGCGAGGTGTCGAGCACGTGCACGAACAGGAAGAAGAATGTCAGCACGCCGGTGATGCGGTGCAGCACCCAGGACCACATGCCGGGGTCGCCCCGGTAGAAGGTCCCCTGCCGGCGTGAGGCACCCGCCCGATCGCTCGCTCCTGCCTCGGTGGCAGTGCTCGCCGTGGTGGACATCGGTGAACGGCCTCCAACGTCATCTGTTGTGCCCGGCTGACCGGCGAGGTCCGCACCCGCTTCCGCGTCGGTCCACTGGGGACAACGCCGGCAGCGGTGCCGAGATCTAGGGCCATCGAGCGTGGATGAAAGGATGCTAGACCCGCCATCTGGACCCGGCTCACCTCCGGGTTCGTCTCTGTGATGGACCAGACACCCGGAGCGTCCCGCACCACTCGGACGTGTGGCGCCGGCCACGCGGCACGGGCGGTCCAGGGCGAATCCGACCTGGGGCTCCCGGCCCGGTCGATTCGATTCAGCAGGCCGGTACCGCTTGCGGCGGCGGGTGAAAAACCAGCCGGGCCCGAACGGTTTTCGTGATGTCCGCAACGCCCGGTCGGCCAGGCCCTCCGCCGGGGGTGGACGAAGATCGTCCGGACGGGTTTCACCGCGCGGCGACGACGGGCCGCGGGACCCCGGGCTGTGACAGCTGGTGAGTACCTTCCTGAACCAGTTGATCACCGTAAGTACACGATCGGTCGCGAATCAGACCGCTGAGTAAACGTTTGTGTTACGTAGCGTGCCTTTCCTATGGCGGTTGTCTGGCTGTTGGGTACGGTCTGGCGGTTGAACTCGGCACCGAAGGAAGACACCGGTACCGGGTCGCTTCCACTTAGTCCGCTGGATCAGCGGGGAGGGAGACACACGTTGCGTCGCATGCGTGGAACCGCGCTGGCCGCCGCGACCATGGCCGGGGTCCTCACCTTGGCAGGGTGCGCGAAGGACACCGGCGGGGGCAGCAGCAGCAACACCGCCGCGGCTGGCAGCTCTGACACGAGCTGCGTCACCGCGCCGAAGCCGCCCGCGGCTCCGGCAGCAGCCACGACCAGCAGCTCGTCCGGCGAGAAGGTGGACGGCAGCAAGCTCAAGGTCGGCCTGGCGTTCGACATCGGCGGCCGGGGTGACGCCTCCTTCAACGATGCGGCCGCGGCCGGCGTCGACAAGGCGAAGTCCGAGCTCGGCATCACGACCGTCAACGAGAGCACGGCCAGCCCGAGCGAGAGCGAGTCGGCCAAGCAGCAGCGGCTCGAGCAGATGGCGTCGCAGGGCCTGAACCCGATCATCGCGGTCGGTTTCGCCTACGCGCCGTCGGTCGCCGCCGTCGCGCCGAAGCACCCGAACACCCGGTTCGCGATCGTCGACGACGACACCATCAAGCTCCCCAACGTGACGCCGCTGGTGTTCGCCGAGGAGCAGGGCTCGTTCCTGGCCGGCGTCGCCGCCGTCTACAAGAGCAAGAACTGCCACATCGGCTTCGTCGGTGGGGTGAACACGCCGCTGATCCAGAAGTTCGAGGCCGGCTACCTGCAGGGTGCGCGGGCCGTGTCGAACAAGGTCAAGATCGAGGACGAGTACCTGACGCCGGCCGGCGACTTCTCCGGTTTCCAGGACCCGGCCAAGGGCAACGTCAAGGCCGCCGCCGAGATCAACAACGGCGCGGACGTGATCTACCACGCCGCCGGTGCCTCCGGTAAGGGTGTGTTCGACGCCGCCAAGACGTCGGGCAAGGCGTTGGCCATCGGTGTCGACTCCGACCAGTACAACCAGGCCACGGTCGCCGCCGACAAGGACATCATCCTCACCTCGATGATGAAGCGCGTGGACGTCGCGGTGTTCGACTTCCTGCAGGCCGACGCGAAGGGTGACCTGAGCGTGCTGCCGCAGCGCTTCGACCTGAAGGTCGACGGCGTCGGCTACGCCACCTCCGGCGGCAAGGTCGACGACATCAAGGACGTGCTGGAAGGGTACAAGGCCCAGATCATCTCGGGCGCCATCCAGGTTTCGGACAAGCCGACCAAGTAGTACACGCCACGTGCCAGGGCTCGGAAGGATCTTCCTTCCGAGCCCTCACGCGTTTCGACAGAACTGGATGCCTCTCCCATGAGCACTGCCGAGGCCGATGCCGTCCCCGACCGGGGCACGACGGCCGTCCAGCTGACCGGGATCACCAAGCGGTTCCCGGGTGTGGTCGCCAACTCCGACGTCAACCTCACCGTGGCCGCGGGCGAGGTGCACGCCCTCTGCGGCGAGAACGGCGCGGGCAAGTCGACCCTGATGAAGATCCTCTACGGGATGCAGCAGCCCGACGAGGGAACCATCGCCATCAACGGCACCGAGGTGAAGCTGCGCAACCCGCAGGACGCCATCCAGGCCGGGATCGGCATGGTGCACCAGCACTTCATGCTCGCCGACAACTTCACCGTCGCCGAGAACGTGTTCCTCGGCGGCGAGGCCCTGCACGGCATCGGCGGTGAAGCGCGCGCCCGGCTCAAGAAGCTCTCCGAGCAGACGGGCCTGCGCGCCAAGCCGGACGCGTTGCTGGAAGAGCTCGGCGTGGCCGACCGCCAGCGCGTGGAGATCGTGAAGGTCCTCTACCGCGGCGCGAAGATCATCATCCTCGACGAACCCACCGCGGTGCTCGTGCCGCAGGAGGTCGACGCGCTGTTCAGCACGGTCCGCGAAATGCAGGCCGACGGCTACACCTTCCTCTTCATCTCCCACAAGCTCGACGAGGTGCGGGCCATCGCCGACACCGTCACGGTGATCCGGCGCGGCACCACCGTCGGCACAGCCGACCCGAAGACCATCACCAGCCGTCAGCTGGCGGAGATGATGGTCGGTTCGGAGCTGCCCAGCCCCGAGACGCGCGAGTCGACGGTGACCGACCGCGACGTGCTGCGATTGAAGGACCTGAGCCTCACGGCCGAGAACTCCGAGCTGAAGCTGCTGGACGACATCGCGTTCACGGTGCACGCGGGTGAGGTGCTCGGCATCGCGGGCGTCGAGGGCAACGGCCAGACCGAGCTCGTCGAGACCATCATGGGCATGCGCAAGGCCAGCGGCGGGCACATCGAGCTCGCCGAGGCCGACGGCAAAACCCACGACCTGGTGAAGCTGGGCACGCTCGCGCGGCGCGAGGCCGGCATCGGTTACATCGCCGAAGACCGCACGCGCCACAGCCTGCTGCTCACGCAACCGTTGTGGGCCAACCGGATCCTCGGCTACCAGACGCGCAAACCCGTCTCGAGTGGACAGTTGCTGGACATCGCCGGCGCGCGCCGCGACACCGAGCGCATCGTGCGCGAGTACGACGTGCGCACGCCGGGCATCGATGTGCCGGCCGCCGCGCTCTCGGGCGGCAACCAGCAGAAGCTGATCGTCGGGCGCGAGCTGTCGGGCAACCCCGTGCTGCTCATCGCTTCGCACCCGACGCGCGGTGTCGACGTCGGTGCGCAGGCCATGATCTGGGAGCAGATCCGGCAGGCGCGCGCCGACGGCCTGGCGGTGCTGCTGATCTCCGCCGACCTCGACGAGCTGATCGGGCTCTCCGACACGATCCGCGTGATGCTGCGCGGGCGCCTGGTGAGCGAGGCGAACCCCGCCACGGTGACCCCGCAGGAACTCGGTTCCGCCATGACCGGTGCCGAAGAAGGTGAAGAAGCGTAATGACTTCGTGGCGCACGCGGCTGCTGCCGCCCCTGCTCGCGATCGTGTTCGCCGTGCTGCTCTCGGCGATCGCGCTCGTCATCTCCGGCGCCGACCCGCTGGAGGCGTACGGGACCATGGTGGGGCAGCTCTTCAAGGGCTCCACCGCCGTGGACACGGTGAACCTCGCGACGGTGTACTACCTGTCCGGGCTCGCGGTGGCCATCGGCTTCCAGATGAACCTGTTCAACATCGGTGTCGAGGGCCAGTACCGGTTCGCGGCCGTGGTCGCCGCGATCATCGGCGGCGCGCTGCAGCTGCCGCCGATCCTCCACACCATCGTGATCCTGATCGTCGCGGTCGCGTCGGGTGCGCTGTACGCGCTGGTCCCCGCCGTGCTGAAGGTGACCCGCGGTGTCAGCGAGGTCATCTCGACGATCATGCTGAACTCGATCGTCGCCGGCATCATCGCGTTCCTCGTCAACGCCGACCAGTTCGGCGTGCAGTCGGGCAACAACATCGGCACGCGCACGATCGCGCCGTCGGGCCGGATCCCGGGCGTCCCCCTCGGCTCGGGCGTGCTGTTCGGGTTCTTCTTCATCGCCATCGTGATCGGCATCGCCTACTGGTTCATGCTCAACCGCACGCGGTTCGGCTTCGAGCTCAAGGCGAGCGGTGAGTCGTCGACGGCGGCGGCGGCCGGTGGCGTGAGCGCGAAGCGGATGACGCTGATCGCGATGCTGCTCTCCGGTGCGGTGGCGGGTCTCGTCGCCATGCCGGAGCTGCTCGGCCGCGACTACAGCTACGGCATCACGGCCACGCAGATGTACGGCTTCACCGGCATCGCCGTGGCGCTGCTGGGCCGCAACCACCCCGGCGGCATCGCGTTCGGCGCGCTGCTGTGGGCGTTCCTCGACACCTCGGCGGTGTCGCTGGAGCAGATCAACGTGTCCAAGGAGATCGCGACGATCATGCAGGGCATCATCGTGCTGTCGGTCGTCGTCGCGTACGAGATCGTGCGCCGCGCCGACCTCGCGGCCGAACAACGCAGGGTGGGCCGGGCGCTCGCCGGCAACGGGCGCAAGGGTGCCTCCGTCGCGGAAGGCGGTGCGGTGTGAGCCAGGTGACGGAGTTCCCCATGAAGGAGCCCGCCTCCGGCATGCCGGAGCCGGTGGTGGAACGGCGGCGACGGATTCCCGGCTGGCTGCGTGGCGTGATCTGGGCCGTGGTGGCGATCGCGGTGATGTCGACGGCGTCGTACGCGACCGGTGTTTCGGCGCTGACGTCGAGCAACACGGCGTCGACGGCCCTGCGGCTCGCGCTGCCGATCCTGCTGTGTGCGCTCGGCGGCCTGTGGTCGGAGCGCGCGGGCGTGGTCAACATCGGCCTCGAGGGCATGATGATCCTCGGCACCTTCGGCGCGGCCTGGGGCGCGTATTACGGCGGCGTGTGGGTCGGCCTGCTCTCGGCCATCGCGTTCGGCGCCATCGGCGGCCTGCTGCACGCGATCGCGACGGTGACCTTCAACGTCAACCACATCGTCTCCGGTGTGGCGATCAACCTGCTGGGGTTGGGCATCGCGAAATATCTGGCGAACCTGATCTTCGAGCCGATCTCGGGCAACCCGCGGCAGTCGCCGCCGGTGCCGAAGTTCGACACGTACTCCGCGTCGGGCCTGTCCGATTGGCTCGGCAGGCTGGAGAACGAGCAGCGCGTGGGGATCTCCGACGTCGCCGGCATCCTGCGTGGTCTGATCACCGGCGTCGCGCCGCTGACGATGATCGCGATCATCCTGGTGCCGGTGAGCTACTGGATCCTCTGGCACACGCGGTTCGGCCTGCGGCTGCGTTCGTGCGGTGAGAACCCGGTGGCCGCGGAGTCGCTGGGTGTCAACGTGTACCGCTACAAGTACCTCGGTGTGCTGATCTCCGGCGGTTTCGCCGGCATGGGTGGCGCTTCGCTGGTTCTGCTCAAGGGCGGCGCGGACTACCTCGAGAACCAGACCAACGGCCGCGGGTACATCGGTCTCGCCGCCATGATCTTCGGCAACTGGCGCCCGGGCGGCCTGCTCGGCGGCGCGGCGCTGTTCGGGTACGCGGACGGCCTGCAGCTCGCCGGCGGTGGCGAGGCGGTGCTCGCGCTGCTGTACGGCGCGGTGATCCTGCTGGCGATCATCGTCGTGGTGCAGCTGATTCGGAAGCGTTGGCTGGCGGCGGCTCTGGGCGTCATCGGGGCCGGGGCGCTGTACGCGATCTACTGGACCAACGACACGCTGCCGAGCGACCTGATCCCGTACACGGCGCACTTCGTGACGCTGATCGTGCTCGCGGTGGCGTCGCAACGGCTCCGTCCACCGAAGGCCGACGGTGCGCCTTATCGGCGAGGGGAGGGGGACTGATGACCTCTGTGGACTGGGACGCGCTGCGGGCTTCGGCGGTGTCGGCTGCTGCCTCGGCCTATGCGCCTTACTCGGGCCTGCACGTCGGCGTCGCGGGCATCGTGGACGACGGCCGGATGGTGACGGGCTGCAACGTCGAGAACGCTTCGTACGGCCTGGGTCTGTGCGCGGAATGCACGATGGCGGGCCAGCTGCGGTTGTCGGGCGGCGGCCGGCTCGTGGCCGTCGCCTGCCGCAGCGGCGCGGGTGAGCTGCTCATGCCGTGCGGGCGGTGCCGGCAGATCCTGTTCGAGCTGGGCGGGTCGTCGTGTTTGGTCGACACTCCACGCGGGATCCTGCCGATGTCCGACGTCCTGCCCGACGCCTTCGGGCCCGAGGACCTCCCGTGACCTTCGCGGCGGTCGACATCATCCGGGCGAAACGCGACGGCGGAGAGCTGTCGGACGCGCAGATCGACTGGGTCGTGGACGCCTACACCCACGGTGTCGTGGCCGAAGAGCAGATGGCCGCGCTGGCGATGGCCATCTTCCTGCGGGGGATGACTCCTGGCGAGACCTCCCGCTGGACCGGCGCGATGATCGCGTCGGGCTCGCGGTTGTCGCTGTCCGTCGGGCGCCCGACGGTGGACAAGCACTCGACGGGCGGCGTCGGCGACAAGATCACCTTGCCGCTGGCTCCGCTGGTCGCGGCCTGCGGCGCCGCCGTCCCCCAGCTGTCCGGCCGCGGCCTCGGCCACACGGGCGGCACCCTGGACAAACTGGAGTCCATCCCGGGCTGGCGGGCGGCCCTGTCGTTGGACGAGATCACCGCGCAGCTTTCCTCGGTGGGTGCTGTCGTGTGCGCGGCCACGGAAGGCTTGGCTCCGGCGGACAAGAAGCTGTACGCCCTGCGGGACGTGACTTCCACCGTGGAGTCGGTGCCGCTTATCGCGTCGTCGATCATGTCGAAGAAGATCGCCGAGGGCGCTTCGGGCCTGGTCCTGGACGTGAAGGCGGGTTCGGGTGCCTTCATGAAGACCGTTTCGGATGCTCGGGTTTTGGCTTCCACGCTGGTCTCGATCGGCGCCGCCCATGGAGTTCCGACGACCGCGCTGATCACGGACATGAACGTCCCGCTCGGCCGCGCGGTCGGCAACGCGGTCGAGGTCGCCGAGGCGGTCTCGGTCTTGCAGGGCGGCGGTCCGGCTGACGTGGTTTCGCTGACCGTGGCTCTGGCCCGCGAAATGCTCGCTTTGGCGGGTTTGTCCTCAGTGGACCCTGCGGAGGTGCTGGCTTCGGGCGAGGCTTACGAAACGTGGTCCCGCATGATCACCGCTCAGGGTGGCGATCCTTCGGCGCCGCTTCCCCCGCCCGCGCATGTCCATGTGGTCCCGGCTCCGGCTTCGGGCGTCCTGTGTTCGCTGGACGCCTACGCGGTCGGTGTCGCTGCTTGGCGCCTCGGCGCGGGGCGGGCTCGGAAGGAAGACCCGGTGCAGGCCGCTGCGGGCATTCTGTGCCTGGCCAAACCCGGCGAGGCGGTTACCGCGGGCGAGCCTTTGCTTGAGCTGCACACGGACACGCCGGACGCGGTGGCCGGCGCGTTGGAGGCTTTGGCGGGCGCGTTCTCTGTGTCGGACACGGCTCCGGCTGTCGGGCCGATCGTCCTGGAGACCATCCGCTCCTGACCGACGATCTTTGCGTTGGATATGAAAGTGCCCCCACCATCAGGCGGGGGCACTTTCATATCCGGAGGTTCAGACTTCACTCACCAGCAGCATCTTCCGGCTCAGACCCGTTCTTCGCCTTCGGGTCCACGGCCTTCGGGGACCGGCCGTTGCGCGAGCTGCGCCGCGGCTGACGCGGCGCGGGCGCCGGCGGGGAGATCTGCTGCACGGCCGGTCCGCCACCGAGCATCAGCTCGGCGAAGGTCGCCATGGCCTCGTCCAGCTGGCCACCGATCCGTCGCACGGACTCGTCGTTCGAGCGGCGCACCAGGGAGTCGACGGAGTCGGTGTCGGGCTGCTTGGCGAGCGTGCCCTCGACCTTGGAGAGGCCGGACTTGATGGAGCCGTCCAGGTCGCCCAGCTGGGAGACGAAGCCGTCTTCGACCTTGTCCAGACGGTTGCCCAGGTCGTCGAGGCGCTGGGTGACCGTGTCGAGGCGGTTGACCAGACCTTCGAGGCGCTCGGAGGCGTCGACCATCTCGCCGGTCTCCGTGATGGCGGTGCGCAGCGCGTCGGCGGTGCTGTCGAAGCGCTCGCGAGTGGCGCGGTCGAGCTCGTCGACGCGGGTGCGCAGCTCGTGGTCGGCCGTCTCGATGCGTTCGCGCAGAGTGGCCTCCGCGAGCTCGATGCGCTCGCGCACCGGAGCCTGCGTGGTCTGCGGGATCGAGTCGAGCTTGGCGTCCTGCTTGTCCAGGTGGCCGCCCAGCTCGTCGAGCCGGCGGTGGATGTTCTGCAGCTTGTCCTCGAGCCCGTCCATCCGGCCCGCGACGCCCTCGAACCGCGCGGCGACGCCGTCGAGCCGGCCGTCGAGCTGCGCGAACGGCTTGGCCAGCTTGTCGACGATGCTCTCGACCGCGTGGGTGATCGCGGCGATCGCGTTGTCCTGGGCCTCCAGCCGCGTCATGGCCTCGTCGAGGCGCTCCGCGATCACGCCGACCTCGGTGCGGTCGGGCATCTCGGACAGCCGCTTCCGAACGGCGCCCAGCGAGTCGACCGGGGCGAGCCGGGCGTAGATGTCGTCCAGCGCGTCGAAGATCTGCTGCTGTTCGCTCTCGCGCACTTCGGCCGCGCGCACCAGCATGTTGCGCATCCGGTCGAAGGACGGAGCGGCAATGTGGTTGTCAGTGGTCACTGCTGTGTCCTTCGTCGGCGGGGAAATGGAAGGGACGTGGGACGAAGCTTATCCAGTGAAAAATTGCTGTGCGTATGGGCCCCGCTAAGACGGGATAACGGCCGCGTTACCCGGATGGCCGATTCCTTCCTTGATCGTCAAAGCTGAGGGTTGCCTCGACGCTGAGAGTTACCGCCATGTAGGGGAATGACAACGAGACTACCGTTGGTGCATGTCAGACGTAACCCCGCTCGACGCAGAGACCCTGCTTCGGGCCCCCAAGGTCCTGCTGCACGACCACCTGGACGGCGGCCTTCGCCCGGCCACCGTCGTCGAGCTCGCCGAAGTGACGGGCTACGACGCTCTGCCGACCACCGACGTCGCGGCCCTCGGCCGCTGGTTCCGCGAAGCCGCCGACTCCGGCTCGCTCGTGTCCTACCTCGAGACGTTCGCCCACACCTGCGGCGTGATGCAGACCGAGGAAGCGCTGGTCAGGGTCGCGGCCGAGGCTGTGGAAGACCTCGCGGCCGACGGCGTGGTCTACGCCGAGCTGCGCTACGCACCCGAATTGTTCGTCGAACGCGGCCTGTCACTCGATGCGGTGGTCGAAGCGGTCCAGACCGGTCTCGTCGAGGGAACACAGCGCGTGGCCGCCGCGGGCGGTGCGATCAAGGTCCGCACGTTGCTCTGCGCGATGCGCCAGCACGCCCGCGCCCTCGAGATCGCCGAGCTGGCGGTGCGCCACCGCGACGCCGGCGTGGCGGGTTTCGACATCGCCGGCCCCGAGGACGGCTTTCCGCCGACCCGAAATCTCGACGCATTTGAATATCTGCGTCAGAACAACGCGCATTTCACGATTCACGCGGGCGAGGCATTCGGCTTGCCGTCCATTTGGGAGGCCATCCAGTATTGCGGCGCCGAACGGCTCGGCCACGGCGTGCGGATCGTCGAGGACATCAAGACCGATTCGGACGGAACGGTCCACCTTGGACGGTTGGCGAGCTACGTTCGGGACCGCCGCATACCCCTGGAGGTCTGCCCGACGTCGAACGTGCAGACGGGCACCGTCGCGTCGTTCGCCGAGCACCCGATCGCCCAGCTCGCCCGGCTGCACTTCCGGGTCACGGTGAACACCGACAACCGGCTGATGAGCGGATGCACGATGACCAGTGAATTCACCGCTCTGGCGACCACGTTCGGGTTCGGTCTTGATGATCTTCGCTGGTTCACGATCAATGCCATGAAATCCGCGTTCCTCGATTTCGACGCCCGGTTGTCGCTGATCAACGACGTGATCAAGCCCGGGTACGCCGCTCTGGCCTGACCTCCGACGCTTCCGGACGTGACCGCCTCCTTGGCGGTTGCGTTCGTTAGCATGCCCAACTAAAGTTCAGAATGTAGGAACTAATTCTCAATATGTGAGACGGTGGGAAAGATGTCGCAGGTCGCGGCCGGTGAGGCGATACGCGAAAAGCCCAGTTCCCGACGGTGGCTCATTCTCGCGCTCGGCCTCGCCGCGCAGACCGCGAGCTGTTCCTTCCTCTACGGGCTGCCCTTTCTGATCCCCGCGATGCGCGCCGCCGACGACCTGACGCTCGCTGAGGCCGGCACCGTCGTCGCCGCGCCGAGCATCGGCCTGCTGCTCACCCTGATCGTGTGGGGCGCGGCTGCGGACCGTTACGGAGAGCGCCTGATCATGGCCCTCGGGCTGGGCGGTTCGGGGTTACTCCTGGTGTACGCCGCACTGTGGCATCACCCGGTCGGGCTGCTCTTCGGGTTGTTCCTTGTTGCCGGAGCGTGCACGGCTTCGGTCAACGCGGCGAGCGGCCGCGTCGTGATGGGCTGGTTTTCGAAGTCCGAACGCGGCATGGCGATGGGCATCCGGCAGACGGCGCAGCCGCTGGGCGTCGGCGTGGCCGCGCTGGGCCTGCCGCCGCTGGCCGCGCGCTGGGGGTTCCAGGCCGCGATGCTGCTGCCGGCCGTGCTCGGGATCGTGGTCGCGCTGCTGGTCGCGGTGTTCGTCGCCGACCCGCCGCGGCCGCCGCGCCCTGCCGCCGGTGCTTCGAAGTCGCCTTCGCCGTACCGCAAGCCGTGGCTCTGGCGCGTGCACGGCGCGAGCGCGCTGCTGGTCGTGCCGCAGTTCACGGTCTCGGCGTTCGCGCCGGTCTATCTCGTGTCGCAGCACCACTGGAGCCCGTCGGGCGCCGGCGTGTTCCTCGCGGTGGCCCAGGTGCTCGGCGCGGCGGGCCGGCTGGGGTCGGGCTACTGGTCCGACCGCGTCGGCAGCCGCCTGCGCCCGATGCGGCAGCTCGCGGTGGCCGGCGTGGTCGTGATGCTGCTCGTAGCCCTCGGCGACGTGACGTGGCTGTGGCTCGTGCTGATCGCCCTGGTCCTCGCTGCGATCATCACGGTCGCCGACAACGGCCTCGGCTTCACCGCCTCCGCCGAGCTCGCCGGCGTCGCCTGGTCCGGCCGCGCGATGGCCACCCAGAACACCGCGCAGAACATCGCCGGGGCCCTCACGCCACCCCTGCTCGGCCTCGTCATCGGCGACAGCCGCTACGCGCTGGCGTTCTGCCTCGTCGCGATCTTCCCCGCACTGGCCATCGCTGTGGTCCCGGTCCGTGCGGAAGCTGAAGTGGCCCACTGATCGGGACGCGGTCCGAAGAGGACTAGGCGCGTAGCCCATCCCGAAAGAACGCGCCGTGGCGGAGCCAGGTGTCCGGCGTGGACTAGCGGATCAGCTGCGCCATCGCGGACACCAGCGGCGCCAGGGTCGGCCGGCTCGAAGTCCGCGCGCAGGCGCCCGGCCGACTTGGCGCGGTCCAGCACTACTCGGAGTTTGTGTGTGGACAGAACTAGTGGCGGTGTTTTTGCAGCTCAGGAAGGGTTCCTGTGGCCGTCCTGACCGATGGGCGATCCTGAGGGTCGGCCCGGCCTGGCGGAAGACTCGAAGAGATCCGCTTTGAACAAATCGTTGAGGGCATGTCCCTCTGGCCGGGGCATCATGGCCGGCATGCACGACTGGCCGGCACCGGGCTCCGGTGGGCTCCCGACTCCGGAGTTGGTCGCCGCATGGGTAACGCTCGGCACGGTACCGTCCGAGCGCATCCCCCTTTGGGCAGCGCACTGGCTCGTTCGGGGCTACGACGGAGAGGCACTCAGGGCCTTGGCCGGCCTTGGCGGCGCTGAGCCCTACGAGGTCCACGACCTGCTGCCCGCGGCGCTGGCCGACTGCCGTGCAGCTATCCCGGATTCAGATGCTGCCGCAGCCCAGGTGGTGTTCGCCCAACTTGCGCGTATGCAGGCCGACGGGCGAGCCACCGAGCGGTGGGTCCTGGACAAAGTATACGAGATCGTGGCCCGATCCGATTACTCCGACAGCGTCATCGCGCTCCCGCTCGGCCAGGTGTTCGGCCTTGAGGACGAGTGGGCCGCGGGTTGGGGTCGGCCGAAGGACCAACTTGTGCGCGAGATCCAGGCCGCGTGCAGAGCTCAACTCGCTGCCGGGGAAGCAACAACCGACTGCTGATCAAGGGGCCCCGCACCGGCCCCGGGCAATCGCCGTCCCGCGCAACCTGGCGACGAAGCCCTGCCCAACACAGGCCACATCAACACCGCGACGCATGGTCAATGACACTCTTCGAAATCGCCCATGACCAGCACAAACAACTTTGCCGGAGCCCTGCCGCGGGAGGGCGGCGGGGTTTCCCTGCCAGGATCCGGCCGAGGCCCACAACGACAAAAGGCCACCCACCGGGAATCCCCAGCGGATGGCCTTCCGTCAACTCAAGAGGTTCAGACCACCGTCAGGCGGTTCTCGAACGACTCCACCAGCTTGCGCCACGCGCTCTGCTCGGTGTCGAACGGCGCGCTCGGCTCGAGGCGTGTCGGGTCGGGGCGCAGGACGAACGAGACGAGCCAGCCGAGGCTTTCGTTCTGCGACAGCGCCGTCTCGACGGAGTCGTCCTCGGCCCAGTCGGCGGCGTCGGTGATGAGCTCGACAGCCAGCTCCAGCTGGTTGGGGTCGATGGACTCGACGCCGTCGGCGATGTCGTCGTCGAGGCCGGTGAGTACGTAGGTGTTCTCGGCGTCGATGTCGATCTCGAGGTCGTCCGCGGCCGCCTTCGTGAGCACGTCGTCCCAAGTGGACACGTCGGCGAGGTCGGTGTCGGCCACGTCCTTGCCGTCCTTGAGGGCGGCGAGCAGGGCCTTCTCGGAGGAGAAGACGTCGATCTCGCCCTCGCTGCCGAGGAAGATCGGCTTGTCGTCGAGGTAGCAGCGCAGCGTGTAGTACTCGGCGCCGGCCGTGACGATCTTGATCGGGTCGATGCCGACCTCACCCCAGAAGCCGACCGGCTCGTCGTCCTCCTCCTCGTCGGAGTCGGGCGCGTCCACGGCTTCGAGGTCCTCCGGCTGCGCGGCCTCGGCCTCGGCCGACTCCTCGTGGAACGCCGCCAGCTCCTCGGCGGTCTGCTCAAGCACGGCGGCGTCGACGTCGGGCACGGTCACGAGGTTGTCGATCGCGTCGAGCACGATGTCCCACTTCTCGGACACGGCCTTCGACAGGTCGTTCCACAGGGCCTCGCCCTCGCGGCCGGTGAACGGCAGCCGGCCCTGCTCCAGGAGCGAGAAGCCCTCGTACGCGTCGAGGACCTCGTGCACCTCTTCGAGCTCGCAGACGTCGGCGAGCGAACGGACGATGCCGACGATCTCCGCGAGCTCCGCGATCGTCCACGAGTCGGGCTCCTCGGCGACCAGCTCGGGCACGCCGACGAGGTCGTAGGAGTGGTCGTCGTCCGGGATCAGCTCGGGCACGTTCAGCGCCGGGACCGCGTCCCACGCCGGGTGGTCGAGCAGGTCGTGCTGGTCGGACGTGCGCACGAAAGCGGCCAGGTGAGCGGCGTCCGGGAAGGCGTACAGGTCGTCCTCGTCGCCGAGGAACGCTTCCCACTCCTCGCCGTCCTCCCGCCACCGCGGAGCCCACAGGGTGACGACGTCGCCCTGCGGCAGCCCGAGCTCGATCGGGATGATGTCCTGTGCCATGCCTGAACCCTCCGGAGTAACGCCCGTGTACGCGCGCGTGCCCGGAAGTATCCCCCGGTCGGTGCGCGGTACCGCGAAGCCTACGGGTTGGGGCAAGCACCCGCGATCGCCCCTGCGGAACTGACGGCCCGGGGATGGCACGATGGGCAGCGCTATGACACTCACAGACCTCCTGCCAGCGGATCCCGACGCCGACTCCCTGTTCGAAGCCTTCTCCACGTGGACGGCCGAGCGGGGCATCCAGCTGTACCCGGCCCAGGAGGAGGCGCTGATCGAGGTCGTCTCGGGCGCCAACGTGATCCTCTCGACGCCCACCGGCTCCGGGAAGAGCCTCGTGGCCGTCGGCGCCCACTTCACGGCGCTCGCCCATGGCCGCCGCAGCTACTACACCGCCCCGATCAAGGCGCTGGTCTCGGAGAAGTTCTTCCAGCTCATCGAGATCTTCGGCGCCGACAAGGTCGGCATGATGACCGGCGACTCCAGCGTGAACGCGGACGCGCCGATCATCTGCTGCACCGCGGAAATCTTGGCGAACATCGCGTTGCGCTTCGGTGCCGACGCGCCCGTGGGCCAGGTGATCGCCGACGAGTTCCACTTCTACTCCGAGCCCGACCGCGGCTGGGCGTGGCAGGTCCCGATCATCGAGCTGACGGGCGCGCAGTTCGTGCTCATGTCGGCCACTTTGGGCGACGTCTCGTTCTTCCAGAAGGACCTCGCCCGGCGCACGGGCCGCTCGACGGCGGTCGTCACGTCGGCGGAGCGGCCGGTGCCGCTGACGTTCCGCTACGCGCTCACGCCCATCCACGAGACCATGTCCGAGCTGCTCCACGGCGGCCAGGCGCCCGTGTACGTCGTGCACTTCTCCCAGGCCGCGGCCATCGAGCGGGCGCAGACGCTGATGAGCATCAACGTGACGACGAAGGCCGAGAAGGACGCGATCGCCGACCTCATCGGCGACTTCCGCTTCTCCGCGGGCTTCGGCAAGACACTCTCGCGGCTCGTGCGCCACGGCATCGGCGTGCACCACGCGGGCATGCTGCCGAAGTACCGGCGCCTGGTCGAGACGCTCGCGCAGTCCGGGCTGCTCAAGGTGATCTGCGGGACGGACACGCTCGGCGTCGGCATCAACGTGCCCATCCGCACGGTGGTGTTCTCCGCCCTGACCAAGTACGACGGCGTGCGCCAGCGCCATCTGAAGGCGCGCGAGTTCCACCAGATCGCCGGCCGCGCGGGTCGCGCCGGGTACGACACCGACGGGTACGTGGTCGTCGAGGCGCCCGACCACGTCGTGGAGAACGCGAAGGCCCTCGAGAAGGCGGGCGACGACCCCAAGAAAAGGAAGAAGATCGTCCGGAAGAAGGCGCCGGAGGGGTTCGTCAACTGGACGGAGAGCACGTTCGACCGCCTGATCGCAGCTGACCCCGAGCCGCTGACCTCGAGTTTCCGGGTCAGCCACTCGATGCTGCTGAACGTGATCTCCCGGCCGGGCAACGCGTTCGACCACATGCGCCACCTGCTGGAGGACAACCACTCCGACCGTCCGGCGCAGCGGAAGCTGATCCTGCGGGCGATCGCCATTTACCGGGCGTTGCTGGCCGCGGGTGTCGTCGAGCGTCTGTCCACGCCGGACGCTGATGGCCGGATCGTGCGGCTGACGGTGGATCTGCAGTTCGACTTCGCTTTGAACCAGCCGTTGTCGCCGTTCGCGTTGGCGGCGGTGGAGCTGCTGGATGTGGAATCGCCTTCGTACGCGCTTGATGTCGTGACCATTGTGGAATCCACTGTGGACGACCCGCGGCCCGTGCTGTCGCAGCAGCAGTTCAAGGCCCGCGGCGAGGCCGTGCAGGCGATGAAGGCGGAAGGTATCGAGTACGACGAGCGCATGGAGCTGCTCGAGGCGGTGACGTACCCGAAGCCGTTGGAGGAGCTGCTTTCCGCGGCGTACTCCAGCTACCGCCAGGGCCACCCGTGGGTCGCGGACTACGAGCTGTCCCCGAAGTCCGTGGTGCGCGACATGTACGAGCGCGCGATGAACTTCGTGGAGTACATCGGCTTCTACCAGCTGGCGCGCTCCGAGGGCCTGGTGCTGCGGTACCTGGCGGACACCTACGACGCCCTGCGCCACACCGTCCCGGACGAGGCGAAGACCGAGGCGCTGCAGGACCTCATCGAATGGCTGGGCGAGCTCGTCCGCCAGGTCGACTCCAGCCTGCTGGACGAGTGGGAAGCGTTGCGGCATCCGTCTACTGACGGTTCTCCTGTGGAACGCCGGCCTTCCGAGCCACCCGCGGTCACCCGCAACGAACGCGCCTTCCGCGTCCTGGTGCGCAACGAGCTCTTCCGCCGCGTCGAACTTGCCGCCCGCCGCAACTACTACGCCCTGGGCGAGCTCGACGCCGCCGCCGGCTGGGACGCCGACGCCTGGGAAGACGCTATCGAGGACTACTTCGACGAGCACGATTCCCTGGGCATCGGCCCCGACGCCCGCGGGCCCGCGTTGCTGCTCATCGAGCAGGAACCCGACGTGTGGCGCGTTCGCCAGATCTTCGACGACCCCGCCGGTGACCACGACTGGGGCATCAGCGCGGAGGTCGACCTGCGCGCCTCGGACGAGATCGGCTCGGCCGTCGTGCGCATCACGGACGTCAATCAGCTCTGACGACGCGCGTCCGTTTGAGTGAGGTTTGTCCAAGTGACCGTGGGGCTCCGCGGTGCGCCTTAGCGTTGGGCGCGCCGAGAAGGAGGAGGGACCATGGTGGAGGACAAGAACAACAGCGGTGGTGACGTCGAGGCCAAGCCGGCCAGTGGCGGGGATGTGGAAGCGAAGCCGGCGAGTGGCGGCGACGTCGAGGCCAAGCCCGCCAGCGGCGGAGACGTCGAGTGAACGAGCGGCAGCGTCAGGCCACGGCCAGGCGCTGCCGCCGCCCGCTGAGCAGGACGATGAGCATCACCAGGGACAGCGCGGGCAACGGGTAGCCCAGCACCAGACCCATGGTGGTGTCGAGAACCGGCGCGACGATCGCCGCCACGAACACCCACGTGGGCGCCGTCGCGGGTTTCGCGGCGGGGGACCAGGGTGTGCGGGACCACGGCTTCGCCACGGAAATCCACGCCTGCACGGCCAATCCACCCGCCATGAGCCCCGCGCCGGCGGCCTGCTGCCACGTCGGGGTGGCCGTCGCGGCGGCGTTCTCGAGGGCGGGTGACAGCAGGAAGATCCCGGCGTACAGCTGCACCAGCGTGAGCCCGAACTTCACCAGCACCCACCAGTGCCGGAAGAACCCCCAGGCCGTCGCGCCCGCCAGCACCAGCCCGGTGAACGCGGCGGCGTTCGCCATGGGTGCCAGCAACGCCGTGTCCAGGTGCCGCGCCATGTTCATCGCGGCGGCGCGCGTGGCCGCGTCGCCCTGGAGCGCCACGAGCGTCAGCGTCATGAGCCCGATCGCCTGGCTCATCCACGCGATCGACGACACCGCGTGCAGCCACACCACCGCCTGCCGCCACCGCGGCGAAACCCGAGTCACGGCAATAACAATCGCCTGGACACCACCGCGGGCACATCCGGTGAACACCCTGAGATCACCCCGAGACGAACGCCGCCCGCGTGTCGAAGACAGCGTCTGCGGGGGCCGGCGCGCATGCACAAAGGGTTGTCGCGGGTGGGTTGTGCTCGCTGTGGTCCGGGAAGTTCGCGGTGTTCGGTGGTGTCGTAGGCCCGGGTTTCGGCGCGCTGTGAACTGCCTCCAGCGACGTGGCCTGAGTCGCGGACTCTGCCTGCAAGTGCGGTGAGCTGCGCCCGCGCTGCCGTGGTGAGCTGCGGAGCACATCGGTGGGTGCAGTCGGGAGGTGCTGTCCGAGACAGCCCACCGGCTCGAGGCGCGTTGCGCTGGTGAGTGGCGGTGAAGGTTGATGTCCTCGTCGCGCGCGGTAAACCATGCTCGAACGTTCGGCCGACAACCGCCTGAGCGGCGACATCGACCGTCCGAAGCCGGCAACGCCTGAAGACTTCGTCACAAACCCTGCCCCAGCCGGACAAACCCAGGTTACCGTCCCCCGGGACGAAACCCGAGGAGGCGAGCCATGGTCGATTGGGCCGGATTTGTCCCCGCCGCGGTCCTGGTGTCGCTCATCCCGGGCGCCAACCAGCTGCTGGGCCTGCGCAACGCCGCCCGCTACGGCGTCGGCTACGCCATGGCCGGCATCGGTGGCCGGTTCGTGGCGTTCGTGGTCCTGATCGGTCTGGTCGCGGCCGGGCTGGGGACGCTGCTGGCCGCGTCCGCCGAGCTGCTCACGATCCTCAAGTGGATCGGCGTCGCCTACCTGCTGTGGCTCGGCATCAGCAGCATCCTCAAGGCCCGCCGCGAGATGAGCCAGACGCAGGATCCGCCCAAGAGCAGGAACCTGCGAGCCGTAGTGGTCAACGAGTTCGCAGTCGCCATCAGCAACCCCAAGGCGCTGCTGCTCTTCGCCGCCCTCCTGCCGCAGTTCACCACGACCGGCAGCCCGACAGCGCTCGCCGAGCTGGGCGCCGCCTACCTCGGGGTGGAGCTCGTCGTCGGCCTCGCCTACGTGCTGGTCGGCCGAGCCATCGGCGTCGCCGGCGTCAAGGCCAAGACCCAGCGGAAGGTCGACGCCGGCTCGGGCATCTGCTTCGTCATCCTCGCCGGTGTGCTCGCCGTCGACAGCTCACTCTGACAAAGGCCGCTTCTCCGCCAGCTCCAGCAACGGCACCGCGGCCGCCGCGTCCGTGATGAGCGTCGACACCATGCCGGACCTCAGCACGGCGTCCACCGCGGCCGCCTTCGGTTCGCTGTAGCCGATCGCGATCACCTCCGGCACCGCGAGCAGCTCCTCCGTGCTGATCGCCAGGACGTGGTGCGCCAGACCCGTCGACAAAGCGTTTCCCGATGCGTCGAACAGCCGAGCCGCGACCTCGGCCGTCGCCCCGCGCGCGGCGATGGCGGCGCGCTCGGCTTCGTCCAGGGCGTCGTACACGGTGGACTCGCCGGGTGACCAGGCGCCGATGCTCACCACGGCCTTCGTCAGCTTGCCGAACTGCCCGAAAGTCTCAGCGATGCCGGGCTGGTGGCGCAGGATCTCCGTGGTTCGCCGGTCCGGCAGCACGAGCGGGCCGAAAATCGGATAAGCGTCGCCGCCGGAGACCGAGGTCACGCGGCTCACGGTTTCGACGGAGCGCCCGCGCATGTCCATGCCGGCTTGCACTCCGCACAACTGCACGATCGGGCAGCGCGGAAGTGTTCTGATGGCCTCGGTCATCGCGTTGACCGACCGGGCCCACGACAGCCCGATGACGTCCGTCGGGCGGGCGATCTCCTCAAGGAGGTGAGCGGCGAGCGTCCCGACCTTCTTGCGCACGACCTCGCGCGGCTCCTTCGCCGCCGCTCGTTCGAGCACCAAAGCGCGGCGAAGCCCGTACGCGCGCCTGACCTCGTCGGACAGCTCCACGTCGAGCGGCGCGGGCAGGTCGAACTCCACCCTGACCAGGCCCGTCTCCCGGGCGGTGTCGAGCAGGCGCGCGACCTTGAACCGGCTCACGCCGAACTCTTCGGCGATCTCCAGCTTCGAGCGGCCCTGCACGTAGAAGCGGCGGGCCATGGTGGCCAGCTCCAAGCTCTCGGTCAGCAGCGGCCGGGCCTTCTTGCTGCTCATATGAGCACCATAGCGCAGAATCCAACCCGAAAGGTTGACGAAACCCCTAGAAAACCCCTGTAATGCTTTCACCAATTAGCTGCGCCACACGTTGATGCTGCTCAGATGAGCGCCTAGGAAGGGGATGAGGCATGCGTGCCGCGATCGTGGACCGGCCCGGGGAAATCCGGGTCGGCGACGTTCCCGATCCGAAGCCCGGAGAGCGCCAGGTCGTCGTGAAGGTCGGCGCCTGCGGGATCTGCGGGACCGACCTGCACATCGCCGACGGGCACTTCCCGCCGACGCCGTACCCCATCGTTCCCGGCCACGAGTTCGCCGGCGAGATCGTCGAGCTCGGCGCCGACATACCGGGTGAGTGGAAGATCGGCGACCGCGTGGCCGTCGACCCGTCGCTGTACTGCGGCTACTGCACGCCGTGCCGCTCCGGCCACGGCAACCTCTGCGCCAACTGGAACGCCACCGGCGACACGGTCAACGGCGCGTTCGCCGAGTACGTCGCCGTACCGGCCGACACGTGCCACAAGATGCCTGACTCGATGACGTGGGAACAGGGCGCGCTCGTCGAACCCGTCTCGTGCGCCGTGCACGGCGTGCGCCGCATCGGCGTCGAGGCCGGCGAACGGTTCCTCGTGGTCGGCGCCGGCACGATGGGCCTGATCATGCAGCAGCTGTTGCAGCGCGCGGGCGCCGAAGTCACTGTCGTCGACCGCAACGCGAGCCGCCTGCCGCGCGCCACCAGCCTCGGCGCCACCGCCGTGGCCGAGGACGTGTCCGCTTTGGACGGTGAGCTCTACGACGCCGCCGTCGACTGCACCGGCGCCGCCCCCGCCATCGAGTCGGCTTTCGACGCGCTGCGCCGTGGCGGCCGCCTGCTCGTGTTCGGCGTCGCGCCCGCCGAGGCCCGCGTGGCGCTCTCGCCCTTCCGCATCTACAACGACGAGATCACCATCGTCGGCTCCATGGCCGTGCTCAACAGCTACGCGAGCGCGCTCGACCTCGTCGCCAAGGGCTTCATCGACACCGAAGCGCTGATCACCGACACGCTCCCGCTGGAGCAGTACCCCGACGCGTTGGCCAAGATGCGCGGCGGCTCCGGCCTCAAGATCCAGGTGCTCCCCGGAGGTGGCCGTGCGTAAGCTCCTGTGCCTCCTTGCCGCAACAGCGTTGTTCGTCACGGGATGCGCCGGAGCCGGATCGTTCGGCAACGGTGGGCGGACGCTCGTCATCGCGATCGTCTCGAACCCCCAGATGAAGGACGCCATCTCGCTCTCGAGTGAGTTCGAGAAGGCGAACCCGGGCGTGCACCTCAAGTTCGTCTCCCTGCCGGAGAACGAGGCACGCGCGAAGATCACCGCGTCCACCGCCACGCAGGGCGGCGAGTTCGACGTGGTGATGATCAGCAACTACGAGGCCCCGCAGTGGGCGGCCAACGGCTGGCTCGAAAACCTCGAACCGCACATGAAGGCCACTCCTGGCTACGACGAGAACGACTTCATCCCCAGCATCCGGCAGTCGCTGTCGTATGAGAACCAGATGTACGCGGTGCCGTTCTACGGGGAATCGTCCTTTGTGGTCTACCGCAAGGACCTGTTCGCCAAGGCCGGGATCACGATGCCGGCGCACCCCACGTGGCAGCAGATCGCGGACTACGCGGCGAAGCTCGACGACAAGAACGCCGGCATCGCGGGCATCTGCCTGCGCGGCAAGCCGGGCTGGGGCGAGAGCCTCGCGCCGTTCACCACCGTTGCCAACACCTTCGGCGCGCAGTGGTTCGACAAGGACTGGAACGCCAAGCTCACCAGCCCGGAGTTCACGCAGGCGGCCAACTTCTACGTGAACCTCGTGCGCGACCACGGTGAGGTCGGCGCCTCCAGCGCCGGGTTCTCCGAGTGCGGCACGCGCTATGCCCAGGGCCAGGCCGCGATGTGGTACGACGCCACGTCGATGACCGGCACCACCGAAGACCCCACCAGCAGCAAGGTCGTCGGCAAGAACGGCTACGCGCCGGCCCCGGTCGAGAAGACGCAGGCCAGCGGCTGGCTCTACACATGGGCGCTCGGGATCCCGAAGGTCGCCAAGGACAAGGACGACGCCTGGAAGTTCATGGCTTGGATGACCGACAAGGCGTACGCGAAGAAGGTCGGCGAGACCTACGGCTGGAACCGCGTGCCGCCGGGCACGCGCCAGTCGACATACGAGATCCCGCAGTACCGCGATGCGGCCAAGGCCTACGCCCAGCCGACGCTCGACGGGATCGCCGACGCCAACCAGCAGAAGGCCATGGTGAGCCCGGTGCCGTACCCGGGGATCCAGTTCGTGGGGATCCCGGAGTTCCAGGACCTCGGCACGCGCGTCAGCCAGCAGTTGTCGGCGGCGATCGCGGGCCAGACCTCAGTAGCGGACGCGCTACAGCAGTCGCAGAAGTACGCGGCCACAGTCGGCGAGTCCTACCAGGCGGTGAAGCCATGAGTACGATTTCGGTCCCCGCCGGCACGGCGCCGGCCACCACCCACCCTGCGAGCACGAAGAAGGCCACCAACAAGGCGGGGAAGCGGCGGCTGCCCCTGTTGCCCGCGTTGATCTTCGTGATCGCGGTGACGCAGATTCCCTTCCTGCTCACCATCTACTACTCGTTCCAGTCGTGGAACCTGGTGCGGCCGGGTTCGTTCCACTTCGTCGGCTTCCAGAACTACGCCGACGTTTTCACCGACTCGACGTTTCTCGGTGCGCTGCTCAACACCGTGGTGCTCACCGTGGTGTGCGTGTTCCTGTCGCTGCTGCTCGGGCTGGGCCTGGCGATCCTGCTGGACCGCAAGTTCGTCGGCCGCGGTTTCGTGCGGACGCTGCTGATCACGCCGTTCCTGATCCTGCCCGCGGCCGGCGCGCTGCTGTGGAAGACCACGATGTTCGACCCGACCTACGGCCTGCTGCATTTCGTGTTCGGCACCGACGTCGACTGGCTTTCGCAGTTCCCGCTCGCCGCGGTGATGGCGCAGATCATCTGGCAGTGGACGCCGTTCATGATGCTGCTGACGCTCGCCGGCCTGCAGAGTCAGCCGAAGGACGTGCTGGAGGCCGCGTCGGTCGACGGCGCGGGCCGCTGGCGCACGTTCGTGTCGATCACGCTGCCGCACCTGTCGCGGTTCCTGCAACTGGCGACGCTGCTGGGCGCGATCTACATCGTGAACAGCTTCGACGCGATCTTCCTGATGACGCAGGGCGGTCCGGGCACGGCCAGCACGAACCTGCCGTTCTACATCTACCAGCGCGCGTTCGAGGGCTTCGACATCGGCCAGTCGTCGGCGATGGGTGTGGTGGTCGTGATCATCACGATGATCGTGGCGACGTTCGCCCTGCGCCTGATGTTCCGCGCGTTCTCGGTGGACGGAGGCACGAAATGACCACGGCTGTTTCCGAGGTTTCGGGGGTTTCCGGGCGCAAGCGCCGCTACGGGGCGGGTTCGCTCACGGTCGTCACGTGGATCGTCGCGATCCTCTTCGTGTTCCCGCTGCTGTGGATGATCCTCACGGCGTTCAAGCAGGAATCCGACGCCTACACGGACCCGCCGAAGCTCTTCTTCAGCCCGACCTTCGACCAGATCTCCGGGGTGCTGAAGGGCGGTTTCCTGCCGTACCTGGCGAACTCGGCGTTCGTGACTGTGGTGTCGACGCTGTTGGTGCTGCTGCTCGGCATCCCGGCGGCGTACGCGCTTTCGCTGGCGCCCGTGAAGAAGACGAAGAACGCCCTGAGTTTCTTCCTGTCCACCAAGATGCTGCCGATCGTCGCGGCCATCATCCCGCTGTACGTGATCTCCCAGAACACCAACCTGCTCGACACGGTGTGGGCGCTGATCATCCTGTACACGTCGATGAACCTGCCGCTCGCGATCTGGATGATGCGCTCGTTCTTCCTCGAGGTCCCCGGCGAGATGATCGAGGCGGCCCACATCGACGGCGCCAACCTCCCGACGCTGCTGCGCAAGATCATCATGCCGGTCGTCGCCCCGGGCGTCGCCGCGACGGCGCTGATTTGCGTGATTTTCTCGTGGACGGAGTTTTTCTACGCGGTGAACCTGACGGCCGCCCGTGCTGGGACGGTGCCGGTGTTTTTGGTCGGGTTCATCACGAGTGAAGGTTTGTATTGGGCGCAGTTGTCCGCTGCGGCGTTGTTGGCTTCGCTGCCGGTGATGATCGTGGGGTGGTTCGCGCAGAACCACCTGGTGCGGGGGTTGTCGATGGGTGCGGTGAAGTAGGTTCTGTTTTTCGGGTGGCCATCCTCGTCGGTTCGGGGGTGGCCACCTTTTTATGCCAGCGCGCCTGAAAGGACCGCCGCGACCATGGGACGCAAGGACGACGCATCGGGGGAGCGGTCGGCGAAGTGAAGGTGCCCGGCGCCCACCAAGGTCGGGGCGAGGGTGTCGACATCGGCGTCCGGGGTGAGGCGGCCGAGGGTGCGTTCGGCGGTGAGGTAGCGCGCGAGCATGCGGGCGGCGTCGGAGGCGAGGGGGACGCCGGTGCCGGGGCGAGCGGCGCGGAGGCGGGTGCGGAGTTCGTCGCGGAAGGTGATGAGGGCGACGATGGAGACGGCGACCGAGGTGAAGACCTGCTGGAGAGCCGTGGACGTTGTCGACCATCGAGCCGGTGCCTGCCGCATCCGTGAGGGTGTCGGAGAAGGCCCGGACCTGGGCGATGCGGTCGAGGACGAGTTCGGTCAGGAAGCCGTCGAAGTCAGTGAAGTGCTTGTGCCGCATGCCTTTCGTCCAGCCGGGTTCTGTAGTGCGCGGGAGTTTCGTCGCGAGTTGTCCACAGGGCCGTCGAGTTGTGGACTACTCGGCACATTTCCGTCTTGGGCCCGGGTTTCGTCGGGGGTGGCCAGTAGACTGGACATGGGCACGCCCCCCTAGGGAGGGCGGGGGCCTGTCTGAGGGGAGTGGGCGTGATGGGGGTACCTGAGCCGCACGAGTTGAGGAAGACAGCCGAGTCGTTCGGGATCGACGCCGGGCGCTACGACCGTGCGCGGCCGAGGTATCCGGAAGTGCTGATCACCGAGATCGTCGGAAACACCCCCGGCGCAAGCATCCTCGACGTCGGCACCGGCACCGGCATCGCCGCGCGGCAGTTCAAAAACACGGGCTGCCAGGTGCTCGGAGTGGAACCCGACGAGCGCATGGCCGAGTTCGCCCGAACCACCGGGATCGACGTCGAAGTCGCCAATTTCGAAGAGTGGGACCCGAAGAACCGCACCTTCGACATCCTCACCGCCGGCCAAGCCTGGCACTGGGTGGATCCGCGGAGGGGTGCCGAGAAAGCCGCCCAAGTGCTCAACCCAGGAGGCACCTTCGCCGTCTTCTGGCACCTTTTCCTGCCGCCGGACGACATCGCGAAAGCCTTCGGCGAAGCGTTCCGCAAGGTAGCCCCGAACTTCCCCATCAAGGTCGACAGAACCCCGAACAGAGAAGCCTACAAACCCATCATCGACAAAACCGAAGAAGCACTGCACAAAACAGGCTTCCACAACCCGCAAAGGCACTTCTACACCTGGCAACAGAACTACACCCGCGCCGAGTACCTCGATCTGCTCCCCACTCAGGGCGGCCTCACCCGCGTCCCGAAGCCACAGCAGGAAGAGGTACTGGCCGCCGTGGGCGCCGCCATCGACGCCCGCGGCGGTCAGTTCACCTGCGACTACACCACGGTGCTCTTCACCGCGGCCAGCTAACTCACTCCTGCAACGAAAGCGCCTGGCTCGGGCACACGTTCACGGCCTCGCGGGCCTTGTCCACGAGCTCGCCCTCGGGCGTCTCGTTGAGCACGATCACCGTGCCGTCGTCCTCGCTCTGGTCGAACAGGGCGGGCTCGGTGAGCACGCACTGGCCGGCGCCGACGCACTTGCCGGTGTCCGCGATGATCTTCATGACTTCCTCTTCCTGGCTCGTGGTGGGAGCAGACTGATCTCTACCAGGTCACCGGCAGCCGGTACAGCCCGTAGATCGACGCGTCTTCCTTGAACGGCAGGTCGTCCACGTCGACGGCGAGCCGTAGCGTCGGGATCCGGCGGAACAGCGTGTCGAAGACGATCTGCAGCTCGGCGCGCGCGAGGTTCTGGCCCAGGCACTGGTGCGGCCCGAAACCGAACGCGACGTGGTGGCGCGCCCCGCGAGTGATGTCCAGCTTCGAAGGCTCGTCGAACACTGCCGGGTCCCAGTTGGCGGTGTATCCGAGCGCGAGCACACCTTCACCCGCCCGGATGGTGACGCCGTCGAGCTCCACGTCCTCCACCGCGACACGCGCGGTGGCCGTGTCGACGATCGTGAAGTAGCGCAGCAGCTCCTCGACCGCGTCGAGCGTCTTGCCCGGGTCGGCTTCCTTGGTGGTGATCAGCCGGCCGAGGTAACCGCGCACACGCTCGAACGCCGCGCGCCGCTCGTCGAAGCTCACCGTGCGCTTGAGCAGCTTCGCCGTGTTCTCCTGGAAGAAGTCGTGCTCGGAGTACGGCACACCCAGCAGCTCGCAGATCACGAGCGACGGGACCGGCAGCGACAGTTTCTCGACCAGGTCCACCGGTCCCTCGGACGCGAGGATCTCGTCGAGCAACCCGTCGACGATCTCCTGGATCCGCGGCCGCATCGCGTTCACGCGCTTCACGGTGAACTCGCCCAGCACCGACTTGCGCGCGGGGCCGTGCTCCGGCGCGTCCATCGTGATCATCGTGCGCTCGGCGTTGGTCTGGCGGAAGACGTTGCCGCCCTTGACCAGGATCGGGAAGTTCGGGTTGAAGCGGTCGGAGGAGAAGCGGCGGTCGTTGAGCACCGTCCGCACGTCCTCGTGCCGCGAGACCACCCAGGCTTCCTTGCCGTCGGGGATCTTCACGCGCGTGATCGGCTGTTCCTCGCGGATCTGCGTGTACTCCTCGGGCGGTGCGAACGGGCACTTTCGCGCCACCGGCAGTTCGAGTTCCTCGGCCGTGGTCATCGCTCCTCCTTCACCGGGTCACGGGCAGTTCGTAGAGGCCGTAGATGAGCGCGTCGTCCTTGAACGGCAGGTCGTCGACGTCGACGGCCAGCTGCAGAGAAGGGATCCGGCGGAACAGCGTGTCGAACACGATCTGCAGCTCCGTCCGGGCGAGGTTCTGGCCGAGGCACTGGTGCGGCCCGAACCCGAACGCCACGTGGTGGCGCGCCCCGCGCTCGATGTCGAACGCCGACGAGTCCTCGAACGCCTCGGGGTCCCAGTTCGCCGCGTACGTCATCACCACCACGCCCTCACCGGCGGGAATGGTGACGCCGCCGATCTCGACGTCCTCCTTCGCCATTCGCGTGGTGTTGTCGACGATGGAGAAGTAGCGCAGCAACTCCTCGACGGCGGTCAGCGTCTTGGCCGGGTCGGCCTTGATCAGCGCCAGCTGCTCCGGGTTCCGCAGGAACGCGACGGTGCCGAGCGAGATCATGTTCGCCGTGGTCTCGTGCCCGGCCGCGAGCAGCAGGAACGCGAGGCTGACGAGCTTCGCCCGGTCGTACGTGCCGTCTTCGCGCCGCTTCGCGATCTGCCGGCTGATGAGGTCGTCACCAGGGTCGGCTTCCTTTTTCGCGATGAGCTCGCCCATGTACCGCTGCACGCGCTCGAAGGCGGCGCGCCGGTCGTCTGCCGAGGTGGCGCGATTGATGAGCTGCTTGGTGTTCTCCTGGAAGAACTCGTGGTCTTCGTAGGGGACGCCGAGCATTTCGCAGATCACGAGCGAGGGGACCGGCAGCGCGAGCTTTTCCACGAGGTCGACGGGCCCGTCGGCTTCGAGGATGTCGTCGATCAGACCGTCGACGATCTCCTGGATCCGCGGCTTCAGCTCGGCGACGCGCTTGACGGTGAACTCCCCGAGCACCGCCTTGCGTTCCGGGCCGTGCTGTGGCGCGTCCATCGCCAGCATCGTGCGCTCGGCCTCGGTGCGGCGGATGACGTTGCCGCCCGGGACGAGCGTCGGGAAGTCGGGGTGGAAGCGGTCGGCGGAGAACCGCGGGTCGTTGAGCACGGCTCGCACGTCCTCGTGCCGCGAGACCGTCCAGGCTTGCTTGCCGTCCGGGATCTTCACCCGGTGCACGGGCGCCTCTTCGCGCGTGGCCGTGTACTCCTCCGGCGGCGCGAACGGGCACTTCCGGGCGACCGGGAGTTCCTCCATCGTGCTCATGCTTCCTCCCTCACCAGGTGACGGGCAGACAGTGGAGACCGAAGATCGCGGAGTCGTGCTTGAACGGCAGCTGGTCGACCGGGGTGGCCAGCTTCAGGGTCGGGATGCGGCGGAACAGCGTGTCGAACACGATCTGCAGCTCCATGCGCGCGAGGTTCTGGCCGAGGCACTGGTGCGCGCCGAAGCCGAACGCCACGTGCTTGCGCCCACCACGGGTGATGTCGAGCTTTTCGGGCTCGGGGAAGGCATCGCCGTCGAAGTTGGCGGCGTAGCTGAGGCCGATCACGCCGTCGCCGGCCGGGATCGTGATGCCCGCGATCTCCACGTCCTCGGTCGCGACGCGCGTGGTCGCGAACTCGGCGATGGTGAAGTAGCGCAACAGTTCCTCGACGGCGTCGAGGGTCTTGCCAGGGTCGGCCTTGATCGCTTCGAGCTGGTCCGGGTTCTCCAGCAGCGCGACGGTGCCGAGCGAGATCATGTTCGCCGTGGTCTCGTGACCGGCGATGAGCAGCAGGAACGCGAGCGACGTGAGGTCATTGCGGTCGTACTCGCCCTCTTCGCGCTTCTTCGCGATCTGGCGGCCAAGGAGGTCGTCGGAGGGGTTCTCCTCCTTGTCCGCGACCAGCTTGTCGAGGTACTCCTCCAGCGCGATCACGGACTCGAGCCGCTCGTCGGAGGAGACCTCACGGCTGAGGATGCGCGAGCTGTGCTGCTGGAAGAAGTCGTGCTCGGCGTAGGGAACGCCGAGCTGCTCGCAGATCACGAGCGACGGGACCGGCAGCGACAGCGCCGAGACCAGGTCGGCGGGCTGGTCGCCGGCGAGGATCGCGTCGATGTGCTCGTCGACGATCTCCTGGATGCGCGGCTGAAGTGCCTTCATGCGCTTCACAGTGAACTCGCCGACGACCTCGCGGCGCGCGGGGCCGTGCTCCGGCGCGTCCATGTTGATCAGCGACGGGTTGAGCTTGCGCTCGCGCCGCGGCGCTCCGTCGCGGAACAGGACCGGGAAGCCCGGGTTGAAGCGGTTGGAGCTGAACCGGGGGTCGTTCAGCATCGAGCGCACGTCTTCGTGCTTCGACAGCACCCAGGCGCGCTGGCCCGAGTCGAGCTCGACGAGCTTCGCCCGCTCGTCCTCGAAACGCTCGTACTCCGGCGGCGGCGCGAACGGGCACGTGCGCGCCATCGGGAAGCTGGCGAGCTCGGGTTCGGCAACTTCTGTCATGGTGTGATCCCCTTTTGGTGGTTTTGAACCTTTACGCAATGTATGTGGAGGATTACATTCCGGTTCATTTCCCACGGTACCGAAGCGGAGGATCTTCGTCCACTAGCAAAGGGGTGACGGGTTGTGGTCGCGGTGCGTGGAGCGCTGTCCATGCGAGAATTTGCGCGCGTAACGAGTTCCCGGCGAGCGGAAGGTGGGCCATGAGTGCGGATCCCCAGGTCCCCTTGCGTGCGGACGCGCGGCGCAACCGCGACCAGATCATCGCCGCGGCGCGCACGATCTTCGCGGAGTTCGGGCCCGAGGTGCCGATGGAGGAGATCGCCCGCGCGGCCGGCGTCGGCGTCGGCACGCTGTACCGGCGCTTCCCCGACCGCGAAGCGCTGATCCGGGCGGTGGCCGTCGACAACTTCTCGCGGGTGCTGGACGACGCGCGCGAGGCGGCTGAACAGGAGCCCACGGCTTGGCGGGCGCTGGTGCGGCTGCTGCACCAGTCCGTTGAGCTGCACCTTTCCGTGCAGCTGGCGATGTTGTCGAAGAAGGCGCACGAGATCCTGAAGGAAGACCCGGCGATCGCGAGGTTGCGCGAAGAGCTGCTGGTCGAGCTGGAAGCGATGGTGCAGGGCGCGCAGAACGAGGGAACGTTGCGCCCGGACGTCGCCGAGGGCGACGTGGCCATGCTGTTCGCGCTACTGCTGCGTCAGCTGGAGTCCCGTTCGCCGGAAATCGCCCGGATGTCGACCGCACGCAGCATCGCGATCATGATCGACGGGCTGCAGGCCCGGCCGGGGACGCCGTTGCCGGGTCGGCCGCTGGGCCGGCACGACATCAACTGAACCGCCCTGACCAGCTGAACGGCACCGGTCAACTGAACCGCGCCCGCGCGCGTGTTCACTCTTTGTGACGCTTCGGGGTGGCTGGGGTTGCGTTTCTGCGGCTGATCCCACAGCCGGACATCCCGCCCGTGGCGTGGACGTCTTTCCTGGTGAGAGCGACCGAGGGGAATGAATCACCAAAACGGTCGTTCTGCCGGGCGGAGAGGCTGCCCGGGTTCGAACAGGGGAGAGTCCGAGATGACCACACGCAAGACCATCAGCCGCGTTGTCGCCGCCGTCGCCGTGGCCGGGATCGCCGCAGGGGCAACGGCTCTGGCTGCCGGGACCGCGAACGCCGCGCCGGCTTCGTCTGCTTCGCCTGCGTCGTCTGCTTCGTCGGTGCAGCCGTGCACGTCGAACCAGTTCACCTCGAAGCTCGTCTACGGCGGCGCGGGCGCGGGCAACCGCTACGGCGCCCTGCAGTTCACGGCCAACCCGGGCGAGCGCTGCTACCTGCCCGGCAACCTCGAGGTGGACCTCATCGGCGCGCACAACGTGCTGATCAACAACCAGGCCCCGGCCGACGCGCCCGCCGTGGCGCTCGTCGACGGTTCCTCGGCCTACGTGCCGCTGCACTGGACCGGCATCGAGCCCTACGCCCAGCAGCAGACGCCCAACGGGCTCAACGTCGTGGCGCCGTCCGACTCCAACCAGCACGGTGACTACATCAACCCGAACGTCAACGTGGACTGGACCCTCGGCGAGGTCGACGCCGACTCGGTCAGCCACACCATCGACGTCGGCGCGGTGACGCAGGGGCTCGCGCCGACTGCGTGACGGCTCTGGTTTCAGGGGCGGGCGGCACACCAGGGGGTGCCGCCCGCCCCTTTTCTATGTCTGGCTTTCAGCCCGGGATCAGACGCCCAGCGGGTGCCAGACGGTCTTCGCCTCCAGGTACCGGCGCAGCCGCGAGAGGTCCGGCGTCGGCGTCCAGTCGGGTTCGGCGTCGGGGACCGTGAGCACGCGCTTGACCGTGCCCGCCGCCTCGCGCGCCAGCGTGATGCGGTCCTCCGGTGTGGCGCCGGTCGGGTCGAGCGCGTTGACGTCACCGTGCGAAGCCAGCCACGGGCCGAGCTCGGCCGCGCGGCCGGTCAGCACGTTGGCGACACCGCCGGGCAGATCGGACGTCGCCAGGACCTCCGACAGCGTGATCGCCGGCAGCGGCCGCTCGGCGCTCGAGACGACGACGGCCGTGGAGCCACCGGCCAGCACCGGCGCCAGCACGCTCACCAGGCCGAGCAGCGACGACGCCTGCGGCGCGAGCACGCCGACCACGCCCGTGGGCTCGGGCACGGTGAACGAGAAGTACGGCCCCGCAACGGGGTTCGCCGCGCCGAGCACCGACGCGATCTTGTCCGTCCACCCGGCATACCAGACCCAGCGGTCGATAGCGGCGTCCACAAGGGACTCCGCCTGGCTCGGCGCGAGACCTTCCGACGCGGCGACCTCGCTCACGAACTGCTCGCGCCGGCCCTCCAGCATCTCGGCGACGCGGTAGAGCACCTGGCCGCGGTTGTAGGCCGTGGCGCCCGACCAGCCGGGGAACGCTTTGCGCGCCGCCACGACGGCATCACGCACGTCCTTGCGCGACGCGTGCGCTGCGTTGGCCAGGAACTTCCCCTGCGGATCGGTGACG